>NZ_LTAY01000059.1 GCF_002050515.1 Clostridium thermobutyricum DSM 4928
AAGATTAGATTTCCCATAGCGTAAGCTAGTAAGATCCCTTGAAGAACACAAGGTTGATAGGTTAGGGGTGTAAGCATGGTGACATGTTCAGCTGACTAATACTAATAGATCGAGGGCTTGACCAATAAAAATATCAACAGAATTTGATGTGTAATTTTCAGAGAACAATAAATTTCTGAATATCTAGTGATGATGGCATAGAGGAAACACTCCTTCCCATTCCGAACAGGAAAGTTAAGCTCTATAACGCCGATGGTACTGCATGGGAGACTGTGTGGGAGAGTAGGAAGTTGCTAGGTAATGGATCTTTAGCTCAGTTGGTTAGAGCAACCGGCTCATAACCGGTAGGTCCGGGGTTCGAGTCCCTGAAGGTCCACCATTTTGGGGGTATAGCTCAGTTGGGAGAGCACCTGCCTTGCACGCAGGGGGTCAGGAGTTCGAATCTCCTTACCTCCACCAAAGAGGTGGAAAAGTCATGAATTTTATTCATGGCTTTTTTTTTATAAAATTTTATATAGAAATTGATATGCAATATATATAATGATATTATATATATAATGATAAAAGTAAGTATAAATTTATAAAAACATAATTAAGGCATAATAAACTAGATGTTTATATGGTCTATAATAGAAAAATAATATTCAAAGGAAAATAGATTAATTAAAAAAATACTACCAAAATTATTATAGTTATACATTAAGAAAAATATCAGATATATAATTTAATATTATTATGAGGAGAAGTATATGTATAGAGTTAAGCAATTCATATGGGCTATAACTGGTGCGGTTAAACGCGTAGATTATGAGTTGGTAGAAAAATATTTAGATAAAGAAGAAATGCTTATATTTAAGAAATTAAAAAAATCAGAACAACATCACTGTATTAGAGTATGTAATGATGCAATACAAATGTTGAAAGATCATAATAAAAAATTAGAAATGAAAATTTCCAATAAAATACAAGAAGAGACAACAGTTAGTATTAATCAATACAAATTAGGTAAAATTGCATTATTGCATGATGTTGGCAAATCAATTTTTCCTATAACAATTATTGATAAATCAATAATTGTTATATTAGATAAATTAACTAAAGGTAGGCTTAGAAACTATGATAAATATGAAAAGGTAAGTTCTTATTATAATCATCCAATAAGAGGGGTGAAAATACTTTCACAATTGAAAAAATATGATAATGAATTTTTAGATATCATAGGTAATCATCATAAAATTTTAAATGAGAATGATAACTTATATTTAAGAATTATAAAAAAGTGTGATGATATGAATTAATTATTTAATGTAAAAGGGAATATAAGGTGTTTTTTATGAATTCTAAAGAGAGAAGAGAAAAATTAATTATTAATCTTAAGACCAGTAATTATCCTATTAAGGGGATTAAACTAGCAAAATTATATGGTGTAACTAGACAAGTAATAGTTAAAGATATAGCTATATTGAGAGCAAAAGGGGAAAATATAATAGCTACTCCTGATGGCTATAGTCTAATTGAAAAAAATAATAGATATAGAGATGTAATTGTTACAAAACATTCTAATGAAGATTTAAAAAGAGAAATGGAGATTATAGTTAAATATGGTGGTATTATAGAAGATGTTATAATTTCTCACTCTTTTTATGGTGAAATAACTGGATCTATAATGGTTAAAAATTTAAATGATTTAAATAAGTTTTTAGAGAGATATAATTCTAATGCTACAATACCTTTATCAATGTTAACTAATGGAATTCATATGCATACCATATCATCTATAGATAAAGAGTCTATGGAGTTAATAAAAAAAGAATTAAAAGATGAAGGATTTTTAATTTAATATAAATTTTAAATATAAAATTTTAATTAAGGAGGAATATATAGTGGATTATGATGTTTTAATTTTAGGAGGTGGAATCGTAGCTTGTGCAGTTGGCTATGAATTGTCTAAATATAATTTAAATATAGCTGTAATTGAAAAAGACTATGATGTAGCTGATGATATAGCTGTAGTAAATACTGCAATTGTTTATGATGGATCTGAAACATCTAATGCATTAATGGCAGGACTTGAGAATATAGGTAGTGAACTTATAAGAGAAACTTGTTCTAAATTTAATATTCCTTATAGAAAAATTGGTTCATTGAGATTGTCCTTAGATGAAAAAGAAGATATTAAAATAAGAAATATGTATTCTGTAGCAAAAGATAGAGGAATTTTAAATGTTGAGCTTATAGATAAGCAAAAGATAAAAGAAATAGAACCAGAGCTTATTGATGAATATGATAGTGCTCTTTATTCTAAAAATACTGCTATAATTGCTCCTTATGATTTAGCAATTGCTTATGCAGAAGTAGCTTCTGATAATGGAGTTAATTTTAGATTTGAAGAAGAAGTATTAACTATTAAAAAGATATCAAAGGGATTTGATGTAACTACTAATAAAAATAAATTTAAATGTAAATTTGTTATTAATACTATTCCGGATGAAATATATATTGATGAAGAAGATGAAGTTAAAGAAATTATTCCAGAAGATAATGGAGTTAGAAAAAGTATGAATTACTTATTTACTGAAGGAAAAGTTGAAAAAAGTTTAAGTAAAATAATAACAAAAGTTATTGATGATGATACATTTATTATAAGCTCACCTATGATTAATGGGGATACAATGATATGTATTAAGTACACTGATAAACTTAATATTGATAGAGGAATAGAGATAACTAATCTTGTTTTACCTAAGTTAAAAAAATGTAATGTTAGTGATATGGTAAGAGAGGTCTATAAAAAAGATGAAGTATTAATTGATGATAGCAAAATAGATAGTGGATATATAAGAGTTACTGGAAAGCATTATGGAAAACTTACAATTGCACCAGCTATAGCAAAAAGCATAAAAGGAAGACTAGTAAATAGTTTAAATGCTAGTTTAAAAAAGAACTTTATTGATAAGAGAAGAGAATCCTATAGAATAAGGGAAATGACTAGAGAAGATGCGAATGAAATAATTAAGCTTGATAAGAGATATGGAAACATAATATGTGCATGCAATAATATCAGTGAAGGTGAGATAGTAGATTGCATTAGAAGACCTTTAGGAGCTAGAACTCTAGAAGGTGTTAAAAAGAGGACAGGAGCTGGATTTGGAAGTTGTCATGGTTCTTATTGTACAAGAAAAATAATGAGCATATTAGCACGAGAAATGGACAAAAATATTATAGATATAGTTAAAGACTCTAATGATTCCAATATTGTATACGGGAGAATTAAAGAGTTTGATGAAGTTTAATGGAGAAGATTTTTATGAATAGTGAAGTTTTTACAAGCATAGTTAGAGTAAAAAGTGACCCTAAGCATAGAGTTGTTTCTGTAAAAAGCACAGCTCCTATAGAGAAGACATTATGGAAAGAATTATCTAAAGTTATTAGTAGACTTTATGTTAGTACACCTATAAATATAGGAGATACAATTTGTAAGAATATTTTAAATACAGGAATAGATATTGTATGTACTAAAAAAATAACAAGATAATTATTATATTTTATAAATTGTTTATTTTAACAATTTATTATGTTAAATAGTCTAGTAAAATATTGACAAAGTAATTAAATTTGTAATATATTAAATGTAGATTTATAATATATAAACCTGTGAAGAGGCTAAGTAGTTTTAATTAGGTTTTTAGAGAGTCAGTGGTTGGTGTAAACTGATAATTCTAATTATTACGAATCCACCTTGGAGGGACTGTGAATTAAGCAGTACGGGAAACCGTTAAATTTTTGAGTGGATAAAGCATATGCTTTATCAATTAGGGTGGCAACGCGGAGTCTTTCGTCCCTTTTATAAGGGAGAGAGGCTTCTTTTTTATGTCCGTAAATAACTAGTATTTATTATTAAATTAATATAAGGAGGAAACTTAAATGTTAGATTTAAAAAGAATTAGAAGTAATACAGAAGAAATAAAAGTTGCACTTACAAATAGAGGAGAAGATTTTGATGTAGCTGTTATTGATGAGTTAATTAAGCTTGATGAAGAAAGAAGAAATATATTAGTTGAGGTTGAAGCTTTAAAGAGTAAAAGAAATCAAGTTTCATCTGAAATTCCTAAATTAAAAAAAGTAGGAGAAGATGTAACTTCTATAATGGCTGAAATGAAGGAATTAGGAAATGAAATAAAAGAACATGATTCAAGACTTTCAGAAATAAATGAAAAAATTGATTATATTATGTTAAGAATACCTAACATACCAAATCCACAAGTTCCAGAAGGAGCAAGTGATGAAGACAATGTAGAAATAAAAAGATGGGGAGAAACTCCAAAATTTGAAGGAGAGCCAAAAGCTCACTGGGATTTAGGTGTTGATTTAAATATCATAGATGCTGAAAGAGGAGGAAAGGTTGCTGGTTCAAGATTTACTTTCTATAAAGGTATGGGAGCAAGACTTGAAAGAGCTGTATTAAACTACTTTATGGATAAACATTCTGATGATCATGGATATGTAGAAGTATTACCTCCATATATGGTTAATAGAAATAGTATGACTGGAACAGGTCAATTACCTAAATTTGAAGAAGATGCATTTAAAGTAGAAAATAATGGATTCTTCTTAATACCAACTGCAGAAGTACCTGTAACTAATATGTATAGAGATGAAGTTTTATCAGGTGAAGAATTACCTATAAAACACGTTGCTTATTCAGCTTGTTTTAGAGCGGAAGCAGGTTCAGCTGGTAGAGATACTAGAGGACTTATAAGACAACACCAATTCAATAAAGTTGAATTAGTTAAGTTCTGTAAACCAGAAGATTCTTATGATGAATTAGATAAATTAGTTAGAGATGCAGAAGAAGTTTTAGAAGAATTAGGATTACCATATAGAAAAGTTAGAATTTGTAAAGGTGACTTAGGATTTACTGCTGCTTTAAAATTTGACTTAGAAGTATGGATGCCAAGTTATAATAGATATGTAGAAATTTCAAGTTGTTCAAACTTTGAAGATTTCCAAGCTAGAAGAGCTAATATTAAATATAAAGAAGATCCAAAAGCTAAACCACAATTTGTTCATACATTAAATGGTTCAGGATTAGCAATAGGAAGAACAGTTGCAGCTATATTAGAAAACTATCAAAATGCAGATGGAACTGTAAGAGTACCAGAAGTATTAAAAAGATATATGGGAATAGATGTAATAAAATAAATTATAAAATAAAAAAGGTATCATAATGGAAAGTATTTTTCCAAATGATACACTTTAGAGTGTCGGCTTTGTCGGCACTTTTTTTATAATCTAAACTCATTTAATAAGAATTTTGCTACGCCATTATCATTATTTGAATTTATAACTTTAGTTGATAGTTCTTTAAGTTTTTGAACTGCATTTTTTACCGCAATTTTATTTTCAGCAAGCTCAAACATTGGAATATCATTTAAATTGTCTCCGAATACTGTTAAATTAGTAAAAGAATTTTCTTTCATCAATCTTTTTATTGAATTAGCTTTTGAAGATTTATGACTAAAAATCTCTAAAATAAAGCAGTCTCCTCTATCATAAATATCTTCATATGCATAAGCAGATATATTTTTTATTTTTTTTACTTCTTCATATAAAGAAAGTACTTTAGATTTCTTGTCCATTACAAAGAAATATAAAACATTAGAGTCAATAGGAAGAGGTTCTTTAATAAAACTCTTTAATTTGCTACCTTTTCTCTCATTCATAAATTTTATTTGATTGCTGCTTAATTCTTTATCAAAATAAACATAAATATGATTTTCTTTTAATGTGTAAGTGAAATGTGAAATGTTAGATTTATCTAATATATTTTTTATAATTTGAACTGAATCAGATTCTATTGAATTATAGTGAATATATTTACTTTCTTTTAAGCTATATGTTGCAGCACCATTCATAACTATTACAGGTAATTTTAAATTTAAATCTTTTAATAAGGGTACAACAGTTGCTGGAGTTCTTGCGGTAGCTATGGAAAAGTTCATATCTGTATTTTTAAGAAGCATATTGATATTATTTATAGTATACTGTGATAATTGAGCATCAGAATTTAAAAGTGTGCCATCTAAATCTGAAATATATAAATTCATTCTAATCTCCTTTTAAATATAAATTTTTTATAATTATAGTCTAAATATGGATATATAACAATAATTTATTAGCAAAAAGAATATATAAAATAATAAAAAGTTATTTTTGATAGGATTAACATAATAATTAAATAATACTATTAACTTAATATGTTGATATATTGATTTAAATTATAAAAATTAAATAATAAATTATCAAATAAATTATGTTAATAATAAAATTATAAAAAAATAAAAATAATATATTGACACAAATATAGAACGTTGATATAATAAATCCTGTAATCGCGGAGAGATGGTCGAGTTGGTTTAAGGCACCGGTCTTGAAAACCGGCGTACCTTTACGGGTACCCAGGGTTCGAATCCCTGTCTCTCCGCCATTTTTTTATATAAAAATAGTCGAGGGCACATGATATGGAGAATTACTCAAGTGGCTGAAGAGGCGCCCCTGCTAAGGGCGTATGTCGGGCAACTGGCGCCCGGGTTCAAATCCCGGATTCTCCGCCAAAACACTTAACATTTGTTAAGTGTTTTTTTATTAAATAAAATATATATTTATTTTTAATAAAAAAAGATAACTATAAAATTTTATAGTTATCTTTAAAAATATTATACAAGATCATTTACTTTATTATATGCAAACTCAATTATATCATCACATGATATTCCATTTCTTTTTAAATCTATACATTTAATTGAACCAAATTCATTAATTACAGATTTAACTAAGTTTTGAGTTATTTCTCTAGCATTATTCTTTTCTTCACTAGATTCTCTACCTTTTTCAGCTCCTATAATCATTAAGGCACTTACTACAGCTCCACATGTATTTCCTGTAGACATACCAGCTCCAAATGGAGTTCCAAGTGATACTGGTATATTAAGATTTTTCTCTTCGTTTATAGTCTTTATAATTGATTCTGCACAATTAAATCCTTGAGAGTGAAATTCTAATACTTTACTCATTTTTATATCTCCTTAAATTATTTTTTATTTTTCTTAATAAAGAAATAAATCACCAATAATACTTAATTTATAAAAGTTAATTTTAATAAAATTATTAGAGGTGTTTTACTACTAATTACTGCTTGTCACACTATATGATATCTTTTTTATTTATCTAGAAAATTTATTATGATTTTTATATGAGTTTGCTAGATAAATACTTTAGTATATTTATAATTTTCTTAAATGTTAATTAAACTAATATTATTAAGCCATATGAAAATAAAATTTATATACATTATATAATAACTTTTCTTAAAGAAATGAGAAAAATAAAATTAGTTTCTATATAAATTTATATATTCAAATAATACGATATAAATTTGTATAAGTCAATGTTAAAAATAGATAGAAGTGAATTTGAATAACAAATTCACTTCTATAAAATATGCTTAAAAGCTTATGCTCATATATTAAATTTTGAGGGTATTTAAATTTTCAGGATTTAATAAAGGGTGTAATTTTATAGCGCTTGTAATGCTACTGCATTTAATAATCCCCAAGGTTTATTATAATTAGGTTGGAAGAAGAAGTCTGTCATAGCTAATTCTTCAACTGTCATATCATTTTGAATAGCTACTGAAAGTGTATTCATAAGTTCAGTTAAATCATAATCTGAAACTATTTGTCCACCTAAGATTCTTCTACTATCTTTATCAAATACTAGTTTAACAAGTGCTTCACAATTAGTAGGCATAAATTCAGGTCTATAGTTATCTTTATAAATTACTGATGCAACATTATATTTTGTAGTAGATTTTGCAATCATTTCAGTCATACCAGTTGATGCTATATTATGATTATAAATTTTTATTCCTGATGTACCTTGAGTTCCCATATATTTTAAAGTTGGTTCAACTAAATTTCTAGCTACTAAAGTACCCATTCTTACAGCATTTGTTGCAAGTGGGATATATCTTTCATCTTTAGCTGGATTATATCTAACAACACAACAATCACCAGCAGCCATTACATCTTTGTGGCTAGTTCTCATATATTCATCAATTATAATAGCTCCATTTGGAAGCATATCAAGTTGACCTTTTACAAGCTCAGTACTTGGTCTAAATCCTATACAAAGAACAACTAAATCTCCTTCATATGAACCTTTATTAGTTACTACTTTAGATACTTTTCCGTTAATACCTTCGAATTTTTGAACTAATTCACCAGTAACAACATTTATTCCATGTGATCTAAATGCATCTTCTGCTTTAGAAGTAAATTCCTCATCAAGATATTTACTCATTATTCTTTCTTCAGCATCAATTAAAGTTACATTTTTACCAAGAATTTCGAAAGCTTCTGCTAATTCAACACCAATATAACCAGCTCCGATTACAACGATATTTTTAGCTTTTTTAGCTTTTTCTATAATAACTTGTGAATGATTAAAGTTCTTTGAAAGAACTATATTTTCTAAATCTATTCCTTCGATTCTTGGTACAATTGGCCATGAACCAGGTGTAAGAACTAATTTATCATATGAATCAATAAATTCTTCGTTAGTTAAAAGATTTTTAACTGATACTTTTTTGTTTTCTATATCTATATTAGTTACTTCATGTTGCATCCTTGTTACAACTCCAAGTTCAGCTAATTTTTCAGGTGAGCTATAGAATAGTCCTTGAGGGTCTTTAACAACATCAGCCACATGTAATGCTATACCACAAGATAAGAATGATATATTATCATTTCTTTCATAAACTGTTACTTCACTTTCAGGGTGAAGAGCTTTAATATTACTTATTGCTGCTGTTCCAGCATGTGTACATCCAACAACTACTACTTTCATAATTAAAATCTCCTTTTTAATTTAAATTTAAGATAACTATATTATGCCAACATGCGATTTATATTAAACATATAGATAACTTAAACATGTTTAATGTTGACATAATTACTCTGGTTTATTTGATAATAATATAACATAATAAAAAAAACTATTCAATAGTAATTATCCTATAAAAGTTTATTTTAAATAATTATTCATATTATTAAAAATAATCCTATAAAAAGTTTTTTTGAAAAAATTTTTAGATAAGTGGTTGACATATTAAAATCAACTTGTTATAATGATAACTGTCTTTGATATGGAGAGATGGTCGAGTTGGTTTAAGGCACCGGTCTTGAAAACCGGCGTACCTTCACGGGTACCTAGGGTTCGAATCCCTATCTCTCCGCCATTTAAATATTTTTAGAGGGCACATGGAGAATTACTCAAGTGGCTGAAGAGGCGCCCCTGCTAAGGGCGTAGGTCGGGCAACTGGCGCCCGGGTTCAAATCCCGGATTCTCCGCCAAAACACTTAACATTTGTTAAGTGTTTTTTTTATAAATTTATATATATAAATTATAGTTGAAATTAAATTATAAATTGAAATAAATATTAAAGTAATAGTATTGTTAGTTTAAAAAATTAAGAGATAAATGAAATAAAAAAGGAGATTATAAAATGATTTTTATTGATTATTTTATAGTCTCCTTTTTATTAGATATTGAAGTTACTAAACTTTAATTTTAGATTTTTTATGGAGATAAAAAAATATTTGTAGGATATAATTAAAATAAGTCAAAATTTAGAAAGGAGCTTTAATATGGGAATTAGATTTATATATGGTAGAGCAGGTAGTGGAAAAAGCACCTTTTGCTTAGAACAAATAAAAAAGAAGTTAAGCAATAATAATGGAAATAAATTAATTATAATAGTTCCAGAACAATATACATTTCAAAGAGAAAAAGATTTATTGAGAGTAGTTGGTGAAGAAGCATTATTAAGATCTGAAGTTATTAGTTTTAAAAGAATGGCTAGAAAAGTTTTTGATGAATGTGGTGGAAGAGTTCATAGAATAATAAAAGATGAAGGGAAAAACATGCTTATTTATAAGCTTTTACAAGAAAAAGGAGAAGACTTAAGTTATTTTAATAGAATTTCCAAACAACAAGGATTTATAGATATAATTTCAAAAACAATAACTGAATTTAAAAAATACAATATTTCCAAGGAAATATTGTTAGAGGGTGTAGAAAAAACAGAAGATATTGATTTAAAAGATAAGCTCTTAGATTTAGCTAATATATTTGAAGAATATAATTCAAGAATTGAAAATAAGGTTATTGATGGTGATGATGAACTTACTATTTTATCTAAAAAACTTAGAGGTTGTAATATTTATGAAGGAGCTGAAATTTGGATAGATGAATTTACAACTTTTACACCTCAACAAATGGATATAATAAATGAACTTTCAAAAACTGCAAAAATAATTAATATAACTCTTTGTATGAGTAATTCTTCTAATAAAGAAGAGGATGTAACAGATATATTTAATGCAATTAAGAATACTGAAAAAAGAATTGTTAAGATGATGGAAGAAAATAATATAGGATATTTAGAACCTATAGATTTAAATAAAGGAGTTCCTTATAGATTTCGAAATTCAAAAGAACTTGCTCATCTAGAAGAGCATTTTTTTACTTATCCATTTAAAATATATAATGGAGAAAACAGCAATATAAGACTTTATAAAGCTAATAATAGTTATGATGAAATAGATACGATTGCTAAAGATATAATTCGTTTAGTAAGAGATAAAAACTTCAGATATAAAGATATAGCAGTGATATGCAGAAATATAAACGATTATGAAAAGATAACATCAGTAATTTTTACTCAGTATGGCATACCGTATTTCTTAGATAAAAAAATACAAGTTCTTAGTAACCCAATAGTTATTTTAATTATGTCAGCAATAGAAATATTAACGAAAAATTGGAGTTATGAAAGCATTTTTAAATACTTAAAAAGTGGTCTTATAAATATGGAAAGAGAATACATAGATAAGCTTGAAAATTATGTATTGGAAAATGGAATCAAAGGATATAAATGGACTACTGAAGACGTTAATAATGGATTCTTTAATAGAGAGAATGATATTTCACAGGAGGAATTAGAGATAAAAGAAATAATGGAATATATAAGAGAACCTCTAATGGGTTTCCATAATAAAATAAAAGGAAATAAGCGAGTAAAAGATATTTGTACTGCAGTATTTGAATTCCTTTTAGAATTAAAGGTTTTTGAAAAAATAGAAGACTGGATTAAAGATTTTGAGGCAGAATCTTTAGAAATAAAAATAAAAGAGTATGAACAAGTTCCCAAAATTATTATGGAAGTTTTGGATCAGGCAGTTGAAGTAATGGGAGAAGACAAGGTATCACCTAAAGAATTCTATAAAATACTTAATGCAGGATTTGAAAGTAAGGAAATAGGTGTTATTCCTGTTGCTTTAGATCAGGTTAATATAGGAGATATAGCTAGAGTTAAAGGAAGAGAAGTTAAAGCACTTTATATTATTGGAGTTAATGATGGAATACTACCTTCAGCAACAAAAGAAGAGGGTATAATTTCAGATAGAGATAGAGATTTATTAAGAGAAATGGATATAGAACTTGCAGCTACAACAAAAGCTAGAGCTTTTGAAGAACAATATATGGTTTATACTGCACTAACTATTTCTAGTAAATATATGATGATTACTTATCCAATGGCAGATTTTGAGGGAAAATCTTTACGTCCTTCTATAATAATTCCAAGATTAAAAAGAGTTATGAAACCATTAAAAGAAGAAAGTGAATTATTTAATTATTTCAATAGAGATAAGTATAGTAAAATAACAACACCTACTCCAACTTTTAATGAGTTAGTATTAGCTTTAAGAAAGCAAGTTGATAATGAAAATATAGAAGAATATTGGCAAGAAGTATACAAATGGTTTTTAACTAGAGAAGGATTTGTAGAAAAAACTAAAAATATTTTTGATGGTATAAATTATACAAATTTAGAAAATGAAGTTTCAAGAGAAAAGCTTATTTCACTTTATAAAAATAATTATGGAAATTTAAGATTTGATGTATCTAGATTAGAACAATACGCAAGTTGTCCATTCTCTTATTTTGTTAAGTATGGACTTAAGGCTAGAGATAGAAAAATATATGAATTTTCAGCTCCAGACTTAGGAAGTTTTATGCATGAAATATTAGATAATTTTACTACTAGAGTTAAAAATGAAAATATTTCATGGAGTGAGTTAAATAGAGAAAAATGTAGGGTTATAGTTGATGAGTTAGTAGATAAAAAATTAAAAGAAGATGTTAATTCTATTTTAAATAGTAGCAATAGATATAAGTATTTTACAAATAGATTTAAGAGAGTTATTACAAAGTCTGTATCTGTAATTTCAGAGCAAATAAAGCGTGGACAATTTGAAGTTTTTAGTAATGAATTTTCATTTGGAGATGTAGGGTCTGGAGAACCTATAAAATTAGATTTACCTTCAGGAGAACGTGTTTACTTAACTGGAAGAATTGATAGAATAGATACATTAATAATGAATGGAGTAACTTACCTTAGAGTTGTAGATTATAAATCAAGTGCTAAAAAATTTGATTTAGCAGAATTATTTGCAGGAATTCAAATGCAACTTTTAGTTTATATAGATGCTTTAATAAGAAATTCAAAGTATATTTTAGAAACAGGAGCAGTCCCTGGAGCTATTCTTTACTTTAGAATTGATGACCCAATATTAAAAGGTGAATCTATTTTAGATGAAGAAAAATTAAAGGAAGAGATTTTAAAATCATTAAAAATGGAAGGCCTTTTATTGAAAGATGCTGAAGTAGTCCGTGCTATGGATAATGATATGAGTTCATTTTCTCTTGTTATTCCAGCTAAATTTAATAAGAATGGTGAATTTGATAAAACTAGTTCAGTAGCCACAGAAGAGGAATTTAATCTTTTAAGAGAATATGTAAATATAAAAATGATAGAACTTTGTACAGATATGTTAAGTGGAAATATAAAAATTCAGCCTATTAAGTATAAGGATAGAGATAATTGTGAGTTTTGTGATTATTCATCTATTTGTCAGTTTGATACAAGTATACAAGATAATAATTATAATCTTATATTTAAGAAAAGTGATGATGAAATTTGGAGTAAGATAAGAAAATGCGTAAAAGGAGATTGTGTAGAAGATGACAACGAAATGGACTAATGAACAGCTTGAAGCTATTGTAACTAGGAAATGTAATCTATTAGTTGCAGCTGCAGCAGGATCAGGTAAAACTGCTGTTTTAGTAGAGAGAATTATAAGAATAGTAACTGATGAAGAAAATCCAGTTGATGTAGATAGACTTTTAGTTGTTACTTTTACAAAAGCAGCTGCAGCAGAAATGAGAGAAAGAATAGCTGCTGCTATAACAAAAGAATTGGAAAGTAACCCTAATTCTAAAAATCTTCAAAAGCAACTTACTCTTTTAAGTAGAGCGAATATAACAACAATGCATTCATTTTGTTTAGATGTTATAAAAAATAATTTTCATGTTATAGATTTAGACCCTTCTTTTAGAATTTCTGATGAAACTGAGGGGATATTACTTAAAAATGAAATTATAGATGAGCTTTTTGAAGATTTGTATGATGAAAATGATGAAGAGTTTTTAAATTTAGTAGAAGCTTTTTCAAATAGTAAAAGTGATGATAATTTAAAAGATATTATAAAAGATTTATATAGATTTTCTATGAGTGGACCTTGGCCTGAAAAATGGCTTAAAGAAAAATCAGAAGAGTTCAATTTGGAAGAGGGCTTTGATGGTTCTATATGGGTTAATATTTTAAAAAGAGAATTATTAGTTGAAACTGAAAGTTATATAAATTTATATAATAGAGCATTAGAAATTATAAAAGAAACAGATGGATTAGAACCATATATACCTCAATTTACTGATGAATTATCTAATCTTATAAATTTAAGAGACTCATTAAATGGTGATGTTAAAAATATAGAAAATGCTATTTGTAATTTACAATTTGCAAGACTTAAAACTGTAAAAAAATCTAGTGTATCTGATGAAGGTGCACAAGAATTTGTAAAAAGAATAAGAGATGATTGTAAAAAGAAAATGTGTGCTATAGCAAAAGATCCTATATTTAATAATATAGGTGAATCATTAGATACAGTTAGAAAATGCTATCCTTATATGAAAAAATTATCTGAAATAACTTTAGAGTTTGGAAAGAGATTTAGTGATAGAAAAAAAGAAAGAAATATGCTAGATTTTAATGATTTAGAGCATTTCTGTTTAAAAATATTAAGTGGAGATACTATTGGAGAGCCATCTCAAATTGCTTTGAATTTTAGAGAATTTTTTGATGAAGTTTTAGTTGATGAATATCAGGATTCTAATAATGTTCAAGAAGCAATTATAAATTTAGTTTCAAGAAAAAATACAGATAATCCAAATGTATTTATGGTTGGAGATGTCAAGCAAAGTATTTATAGATTTAGACAAGCGAAGCCAGAGTTATTTTTAGAAAAGTATAACACTTATTCTAAGGTTCCAGGAGAAAAAACTAGAGTTATTCAGCTATATAAAAATTTTAGAAGTAGAAAAGAAGTTATAAATGGAGTTAACTTTATATTTAAAAAACTTATGTCTGAAACTGTTGGGGAACTTGAATATACAGATAGTGAAGCTTTAAATTTAGGAGCTAATTTTCCAGAAATAGAAGAAGGACTTGTAGCTGGTGGAAAGATTGAAGTTAATATATTAGATAAATCTAATAATGTTATTGAAGTTAAAGAGACAGAAGATGATGAAGAGGAAGAAGATATTGAGTGGATAAATTTAGAAGCTAGAATTGTTTGTAGAAGAATTAAAGAACTTATGTCAGAATCTAATAATTTTAGAGTTTTAGATAAAGAAACAGGAGAATATAGAAAACTTAAATATAAAGATATTGTTATACTTTTAAGAGCAACTAAGAACTGGGCAGAAGCTTTTGTTGCTGAATTTGGAGTAGAGGGAATTCCTGCATATGCTGATACTGGTTCTGGATATTTTGAATCTATAGAAGTTAGAACAATAATGGCATTATTAAAAATTATAGATAATCCAATGCAGGATGTTCCTATGATTGCTGTATTAAGGTCACCTATTTTTGGATTTAAAGCAGAAGATTTTACTGATATAAGAATTATAAATAAAGATAAATATTTTTATGAAAATATATTAGATATAGCAAAAGGTGAAGTAAATATTAGAGAAGAACTTATTGAGAAATGTAGATCATTTAATGAAAGGTTAAATATATGGAGAGATAAGTCAGTATATATGCCGATTGATGAATTTATATGGCATTTATATATGGATACTGCTTATTTTGCCTATGTAGGAGCTATGCCAAATGGTATGCTTAGACGGGCAAATCTTAAAGTATTATTCCAAAGAGCCAGAGTATATGAAGAAACAAGCTTTAAAGGATTATTTAATTTCATAAATTTTATAAATAAACTTAGAAAATCTTCAGGTGATATGGAAAGTGCTAAGATTCTTGGAGAAAATGAAGATGTAGTTAGGATTATGAGTATTCATAAAAGTAAGGGATTAGAATTTCCAGTAGTATTTTTATCTGGAGCAGGAAAAAACTTTAATTTAATGGATATGAATAAAAGCATTTTATATCATGATGATTTAGGATTTGGACCTAATTATGTGGATTTAGAAAAAAGATTAAAATATTCTACATTACCTAAAGAAGCTATAAAGAAGAAATTTAAATTAGAGACTTTATCAGAAGAAATGAGAATTTTATATGTTGCTTTTACTAGAGCAAAAGAAAAGTTAATAGTTACTGGAGCTGTTAATGATATAGAAAAAACAGCTAAGAAATGGGTTAAATCAGCTTCAATAGAAAAGGAAAGGATTGTTCCATCAGAAGTATCTAGTGGAAAGTCATATATAGATTGGATTGGTATGGCACTTTGTCAACATATTGATGGAGAACCTATAAGAGAAAAAGTAGATGGGGATAAAAATATAGTTAGTGATGACTTATCCACATGGGATGTTAAGGTATGGAATAAAAATGACTTTTCTGTGGAGAAAAATTTAGAGCCTGTGGATGAAAATGAAGATAAAGAATTGTTTATAACTTTAACAGAAGGAGCTGTGGATAAAGAAGTTGAACGTAGATTAGGGTTTAAATATAAATTTGAAGCTTTAACAACTATGAAGAGTAATCTTTCAGTTTCTGAATTAAAAAGAGCAGGATATGAAAGTTTAGAAGCTGATTATGATGGGGAAGTTTTATTTAAAGATAAACCTGTAATTAAGCCAAGATTTTTACAAGAAACTAAAGGACTATCAGGAGCTGAACGAGGAACAGCAGTACATTTTATTATGCAAAAAATTGATTATGATAGAGTTTCCACTATTAATGAGATAAAAGAGCAAATAAAAGAAATGTATGATAGTGAGCTTATAACTACAGAAGAATATGAAGCAATAAATCCATTTAAAATAAAAGCATTTTTTGATAGTAATATAGGAAAAAGAGTACTAAATGCTTATAATTCAGGAAAGATGGTTAGAAGAGAGTTTCCTTTCTTTTTAGAATTAGATGTATCTGAAGTTAAGGAAGAACTTCAAGGAACTAATTTTGAAGAAACAGTAAGAATTCAAGGAATTATAGATTTATTCTTTGAAGAGGATGGAAAAATTATATTAGTTGATTATAAGACTGATTATATTGAGGCTAATGCAGAAAAAGAAATGAAAGATAAATATTCAATACAAATAAAATATTATAAGAATGCATTAGAAAGAATAACAAAAAAAGAAGTAAGTGAAAGTATTTTATTCTTATTTTTCAAAGAATCAGAAGTTATTATGTAGATATAAAAAAGATGTCTTAAAAGACATCTTTTTTCTTTTCTAATTGGTTTTAAGTTTATGTTTATTTTGGAGATGATTTTATATTTAAAATTTTTAGAATAATTTAGTTTTGATATGATTCTACTATTTTTTTAGCTTCTTTTAGTAAATCTTTTTTATTATTTAAATCTGGATAATCTAAGATAATATTAAATAATTTTTTTAATACATCTCCAATAATTTTTCCTTTGCTTAATCCTAATTCGTTTATTAAATCATTTCCTGTTATAGCTAAATCCTTTAAAGATAGTGGTTCTTTAGAAATTAAAATATTATTTGTTACTTCTCTCATCTTAACTATTTTATGTGTTGCCACAGAAGGGTCTTTTAATGATAATATATCTGCTTCTTGAAGTGAATATAAATTTTCTATTGAATCTAAACCAACTCTAGTAATTAATCTTTTAATATTAGAATTATTAGGATTATCTAAAACATTCATATGCTCCCTTATTAATTTAAGAGTTTCTTTTATTGTTTTATTATCAAATCTAAGTCTATTTAAAATTTTTCTAGATATTTCTTCACTCTTAGTATTATGACCATAAAAATGACCAATTCCTTTTTCATCTAAGTTAAAGCAACTTGGTTTTCCTATATCATGGAGAAGAGCAGCTAATCTAACTGTGAGTATACTTGGGGTTTTTTCTACTACAGAAAGGCTATGTTCAAATACATCCTCAAAATGATGAGGATTTTTTTGGTCAAAACTAAATGTATCTTTAAATTCAGGAATAATATTTGTAAGTAATTCTGTATTTTTTAATAGTATTAATCCTTTTCTTGGGTTATTAGAAAGTAGGATTTTAGAAATTTCATCTCTAATTCTTTCAAAGCTGATATTATTAATAAGAAGATTATTTTTTTCTATATTAGATAATGTATCTTTAGCAATATCAAAATCTAATTGAGATGAAAATCTAATAGCTCTAAGCATTCTTAGAGCATCTTCATTAAATCGTATATCACTATTACCTACTGCTCTTATAATTTTATTTTTTAAATCTGACTTACCTTCAAAAAAATCTAACAATCCTTTTTTATGATTATATGCAAAAGCATTTATAGTGAAATCACGTCTAGATAAGTCCTCTTTTATATTTTTAACAAATTCAACTTTTTCAGGGTGTCTATTATCTATGTATTCTGACTCTGTTCTATAAGTTGTAACTTCAAAATTTTCATTTTCTATAACAACAGTTACAGTCCCATGTTGAAGACCTGTAGGAATAGTTTTTTCAAATAAATATATAGTTTGGTCAGGGGTTGCAGAGGTTGCAATATCATAATCTTTTGGTGTTTTATTTAAAAGATAATCTCTTATACATCCGCCAACTAAAAAAGCTTCAAAACCATTATTATAAAAAGTATCTATTATAAACTGAACTTTTGCGGGAATATTAAAATTCATATTAATCCTCCTAAAAAAATACCTTATTTAATCTATTATAATAAATTAAATAAGGTATTTGAAATAATATATTAATTATTTACCATCTCTTTCTTGAATATACTTATCACGAGCAGTTTTAAGTTCCTCTATCTTATCAGATATTTTAGTGCTATTATCTAAAAGCTCTAAGTTTTCTTCTAGAAGAGTGATTGATTTAGAATAATAATGTTCAGCAACTAAAGTGTCCACTTCTTTTAGGAGATAATTAGTGTACTCTTCTTTACACTTAGGAATATAAGTGGCAGCTGTATTGTAGCCTTCATTATTACTAGGAATTGATTTAAAAATGGTTAATGCTTCTTTAAAATTTTTCTTTTGATATTCTGAAATACCTTTTGTTAAAGTGCTTGAACTAGAAATATTATTAGATAATACTCCAACTGTTTCATCAATTTCTTTATCTAATAAGTTATATCTATTTATTTCATTTATAATAACTAATGCTTCATCACTAGTTATTTCACCATTATTTAATTTTTCAGTAATAGATTTAAGTTTATCTTTAAAATAAGATGTTAAATCATTATTTATTTTAAATGATTTTAAAATGTTCATATTACCTTTAGTTACAACTAGATTATTTGCAGTACTATAGTGAGCATTATCAAAATAATTTTTAAAGTTAACTACTAATGATTTATAGGATAAAGTAGTAAAACTAAATAATATTCCAATTAAAAGTACAGATGATAATACTATAGTTATTAATTTTAAATTTAATTTTTCTTTTGTAGTATTCAAATTTTCTTCTGGCTGTTTAAAACTTTCATTATTTAATTCGTTCATAATATCACCTCTTTATTTTAAAATATTGCCATTAAATGTAAAAAATAAACATAATAATTTAATATTTTAAATAAGTATGATAAGATAAATCTTGATGGTTAAAATATAATTATATTAATATATATTTTTATTGAAAGGAGGGAAAACATGAAAGATAATTTTTTTGTAAAGTTTAAAAATTGCTTACATAGATTAGATAAATTTCCTCAATATATAGACCAAGGAATAGGAAAAGCAATATTCTATGGTTTTTTAATAAGTCTTATATTTGGTGGGATTTTAGGAATATATAATAGCTATATGACTAATGGATTAATAAATAAGGAAACAACTGAAATAAATAATCCAGAATATGCTTTTAATATAAAAGATAATACATTTACTATGGCTAAAAATCCTATAATAATAAATCAAAATGGAAATCTTATTTATATAAATGATAAGAAAACATTAGATGATGCAAATGATATAATAAATGAATATCCAGAAGATGATTCATATATGCTAGTTTTAAAGAATGGTGTTAAAATTCAATCTTTGGGTATGGGTGGAAACTATGACTATAACCAAGTAAATAGTAAAATATTTAATGCTAAAGAAGTTAATAATGAAACTTTAGCTCAAACAATACAAAGTGCTAAAAAATATTATTTTGGTTTTATAACTATTTATAGTATTATAAATAGATTTATAAACTTAATAATAGATAGTTTATTTGTAACAGTAGTAGGATTAATAGTTTCAATATTCTTAGGAATGATGGTTAAGCCAACAGCCTTATATAGCTTATCTATTTATGCGGCTACAGTACCATTTTTATTATCATTACCAATAGGAATATTATATCCAAGCATAAGCTTACAATACCCATTAATTATTGCTACTGCAATATATGTGGCTATAATACTTAAGCATATTAAAAATGACTTAGTAAATAGACAGAGAAATAATAAGAGTAATAACAGATTAAATAGATTTCTATAATAAAAATACTTTCTTAAATAAAATAATTTAAGAAAGTATTTTTTTGTGTATTATATTTAGAATTTATGATAAGACTTATAAAATAATGAAATTTAAATCGTATTCCTAATAAATATTTGCACAAAATCTTCAATTGTGATAATATAATTTTGTTAAAAGTATATAAGGGGCGTTAGTTAAATGGATATAACTTACCGCTACGGACGGTACATTATGGGTTCGATTCCTATACGCCCTACCAAAATATGATTTAAATTTCAAAAGTAATTTTACTTTTGAAATTTTTTTTTATTAAAAATAAGTTATTTTGATAATATTAGACTAATTATAGTAAAATATTGAATATAATTAAATTTGTAATTAGAACTAGGAGGATAAATTAGTGAGTAACTATAAGATAAGTGTCATAGTTCCTGTATATAATGTAAAAGAATATATAGATGAAACTATTAAATCAATATATAATCAAACTCTTAAAGATTTTGAATTAATACTTATTGATGATGGTTCAACTGATGGAACTTATGAGATGCTTAAAGAATATGAAAGTAAGCATAATAATATAAAACTTATTAAACAGGAAAATTCAGGACCTAGTAAAGCAAGAAATGTAGGGCTTAAAGAAGCAGAAGGCGAATATATAATTTTTGTAGATTCAGATGATTTATTGCCAACAGATTCTTTTGAGTTTAGATATAAATTAGCAAAAGAAAAAAATGCAGATGTCATAGTATGTGGAACTGAAAAAACTACTGATGGAATCGAAAGAAAGCCAATAGCAAGACATATGTTTAATGATGGATATAGAGTACTTGGAAAAGATAATGATATATTATGGGCTTTAGGTCCTTGTAATAAAATATTTAAAAGAGAAACCATAGAGGGAATATTTTTTCCTTTAAATATAGATTATGCAGAAGATCAAGTATTCATGATGGAGGCATTTTTAAAAGCAAATAAATTATATGCAACTAAACATGTTGTTTATTATTACAGAATGAGAAAAAATCCCGGTGAATCATTAACACAGCAAATAAGTGTAAATGCTACAAAAATATTAAAGCAAGTTTGTACAGTATGGAAAATGGTATCAAAAATTATAGATGAAAACACTTCAAATAGAAATTTAGCTAATAGCATAAAAGTAAATTATTTTTATAGATTGATGATAATAGATGTTTGGCCATCACTAGATAGGATTTTTAGAGGAAAAGATGAAATAACTAAAAATGAAAGTTTAAATGAAATAAATTCAATAGTAAGTGATGTAACAGATGAGCAGTTAAAGAAGTTAGGTGGAATAAAAAGATTTGCTTTTGAAAAAATCGTTAAAAATAGTAAGTTAACTGGAGCTAAAAAAATCAAGAAGATAAGAAATTTAATGTTTATGTATAAGAGTGTAGTTAAAGCAAAATCATTAGTAAGATTATAGTAAATTAATAAAAGAGGCTATTTAATCAAATAGTCTCTTTAGTTTTAAATAAATTTAAAATGTGATAAAATCAATTTAAGTATAAAAACTTTTAATTAAAGAGATTAAATTTATGTTAGGGGAGTTAATTTATGATATATGCAGAGATATTAGCAGGCGGAAAAGGCACAAGAATGGGTAATACAGAAATGCCAAAACAATTTTTAAAAATCGGAGAAAAGCCAATAATAATACATACATTAGAGACTTTTTTATTAAATTCAAGATTTGAAAAAATAATAATAACAACGCCAAATCAATGGATACAACATACAAATGACTTAATAAATAAATATATACCAAAAGCATTTATAGAGAAAATAAAAGTATGTGCAGGTGGTTCAGATAGAAATGAATCAATAATGAGTGGTATAAAATTTATAGAAGAAAATTATGGACTTAATGATGATGATGTAATAGTTACTCATGATGCAGTAAGACCATTTTTAACACACAGAATAATAAATGATAATATAGATAGTGCTTTAGAGTTTGGGGCTTGTGATACAGTAGTTCCAGCTTTTGATACTATAGTTGAATCTAAAAATGGAGAAGATATAAGTGATATTCCAAGAAGAGATTTTATGTATCAAGGACAAACTCCTCAAAGCTTTAACATAAGAGAGCTTATAAATCTTTATAATTCATTAACTAAAGAGGAAAAACAAATATTAACAGATGCAGCTAAAATATTTGTTGTTAAAGGAAAAAATGTTAAGCTAGTTCAAGGAGAAGTTTATAATATGAAAATTACTACTCCTTATGATTTAAAATTAGCTAATGCTTTAGTGAGGGATGATTTAAATGATAAATAAAATTTATAGATTAGTAGCTCCAAAGCAGATAGTAGTTGAGTTTAAAGATAAAAATTTAGATGGTGAAGGAATTATAGTAAAACCAACTAGACTTTCAATATGTGCAGCTGACCAAAGGTATTATACAGGTACTAGAGGAAAAGAAGCAATGAGAAAGAAACTTCCGATGGCTTTAATCCATGAAGGAGTTGGTGAAGTTATATATGATCCTAAAAATGAATTCAAACCAGGGGATACTGTTGTAATGATTCCAAATACACCAACTGAAGAGGATGATATTATTGCAGAAAATTATTTAAGAACTAGTAAGTTCCGAGCTAGTGGCTATGATGGTTTCATGCAACAATATGTTTTTATGGGACGAGACCGTATTATTAAATATAATAATATAAATCATGATGTAGCTTCATTTATAGAGCTTATAAGTGTTTCAGGTCATTCTATAGATAGATTTGATAAAAAAGCACATTCAAGAAGAGATGTTATTGGAGTTTGGGGAGACGGAAATGTTGGATTTATTACTTCATTAATCTTAAAAAAGAAATTTCCAAATTCAAAAATAGTTGTTTTAGGAAAAAATGAAGAAAAATTAAGCTTCTTTTCATTTGTAGATGAAACTTATCAAATAGATGATATTCCAAAAGATTTTAAAGTTGACCATGCTTTTGAAGCTGTAGGTGGAAAAGGATCAGAAAATGCAATAGATCAAATAATTGATTATATAAATCCAGAAGGAAGTATTTCTTTATTAGGAGTATCTGAGAATCCTGTACCTATTAATACAAGAATGGTATTAGAAAAAGGATTAAACTTAATTGGAAGTAGTAGAAGCGGAAGAGTTAATTTCCAAGAAGCAGTAGATTTCTTAGAAGCTCATGAAGATGCTCAAAATCAACTTCAAAAACTTATATCAGCAGTAATTGAAGTAAGAAGAATTAGTGATATGGTTAAAGCATTTGAACATGACTTAACAACTTCTTTTAAGACTATATTAGAATGGAATATATAAAATTTTAGGGCCATTTTTAAATGGCCCTTTAAAAATGAGTGAGGTGTAATATTTTGAAAACCTTAGAAAGACTAGTAATAAAATATATACTAAAAATAATATATTGTCTTTCATATATATTTAAAATAAAAAAAAGAATTGTTTTTGCTACATATAGACCAGATTATATGGAGGGAAATTATAAATATATATTAGACGAAATCAAAAAAAGAAATTTAGATTACGAGTGTAAAATATTATATGAAAAACCTGGAGCAGGTTTAGCTGGAATGCTAAAATATTTAAAGCATATGTGTATAGCAGAACATTATCTTGCAACTTCAGAATTTTTTATAGTTGATGATTTTTATTTTCCTGTTTACGCAGTAAATAAACTTAGAAAAGGAACAGAAGTTGTTCAAGTTTGGCATGCTTGTGGAGCATTTAAGAAATTTGCACTTAGTACAGTTGATGAAAATTATTCAAATGGAAATGAATATATAAAATATATTCCAATTCATACAAACTACACTCATGTAACAGTAACATCTAAGGAAGTAGCAAAACATTATGCAGCTGCATTTAATATGTCAGAAGATAATATTGACCCAATTGGAGTTCCAAGAACAGATATATTCTTTGATGAAAAGAAAAAAGAAGAACCTAAAGAAATACTTTATAAAAAATATCCAAAATTAAAGGATAAGAAAATAATTTTATATGCTCCTACTTTTAGAGGAACAGGACAAAGTGATGCAAATAGTGGAGTAGCTTTTGATTTAGATAAAGTTGTTAATGCTTTAGGAGAAGATTATGTTTTAGCAATAAAAATGCATCCATTTGTAAAATGGAGATATGAAAAAGAAAGTGATAAAGTAATAGATATGTCAGATTATAAATCAATAAATGACATACTTTTAATAACAGATATTCTTATAACAGATTATTCTTCAACTGTTTTTGAATTTGCTCTGTTAGATAAACCAATGATATTCTATGCTGATGATTTAGAAACTTATATAAATGATAGAGATTTCTATTATGAATATACAAGCTTTGTTCCAGGGCCTATAGTAAAAACTACAGATGAATTAGTAGATTTAATAAAAGAAGATAATTATGACTTGGAAAAAGTAAGAGAATTTAAAGAGAAATTCTTTGATTATACAGATGGATGTTCAAGTAAGAGATTCGTAGATAAAATAATATTAAAGAAGTAAGGTGATTAGCTTGAAAAAGGTACTTTTTATATCTTCAACAGGTGGGCATTTATCAGAGCTTATGGAGCTTAAGCCACTATTTTCAAAATATGATTATCATATAATAACAGAAAAAACTGATACAACAATAAAGCTTAAAGATAAATATAAAGGAAAGATAAATTACCTAGTTTATGGAGCTAGAAACTATATGTTTAGTTATTTATTTAAGTTTTCATATAACATAATAAAATCATTGGTATTATATGCAAAGATAAGACCAGATGTAATAGTAACAACAGGTGCTCATACTGCTGTTCCAATGTGTTATATAGGAAAATTTTTTAAGAAAAAGATTATATTTATAGAGACATTTGCAAGAGTTAATTCTACTAGTATGTCAGGAAGGATGATTAATAAGATAGCAGATGTATTTATAGTTCAACATCCTGAAATGGAAAAGGTATATGAAAATGCAGTTTATAAAGGAGCGTTATATTAATGATTTTTGTTACTTTAGGAACACATGAATTAGGATTTAAAAGAATGCTTGAATACTTAGAAAAAATGGACATAGAAGAGGAAGTATTTATACAATCAGGTAATACTGAGTTTAAATCAGAAAAATATAAAATAACACAATTTTTATCACCAAGTGAATTTGAAGAGTGTATAGAAAAAAGTGATTTAATAATAACTCATGGAGGGGTTGGGTCTATACTAACAGCTTTAAAGAGGAAAAAGAAAGTCATAGTAATGGCAAGACTTCAAGAGTATAATGAGCATAATGATAATCATCAATTAGAAATATGCGAAAAATTACAAAAAGATAATTATCTAATAAGTTGCAAAACATTTGAAGAGTTTAAAAATGCTATTGAAAACTATAAAAATATAGAACTTAAAGAGTACAAATTTGATAATAGTAACTTATTGAATTTTATAAGTGAAACAATAGATTCGATTTAATAATAAAGCTATTTTGCTTAAAAGCAGAATAGCTTTATTCTATTTATAAAAATAAGATTATATGGGTAAATTAATATAAATTAAGCTTTAAGGAGTAAAAAATATGTATGACTTATTAGTTACACCTATTGATGAACATAATGATAGCATTGTTATATTAATTAAAAAATATAAATTTAATAAAGTTATAGTCTTGGTAAATGACAATTGTAAAGATATATTGAAAGAGAATATTATTAGAGTTTCTAATGAGAATAATTCAGAAGTAGAATTTATAAAATCTAAAATAGATGATTTTTCTTTACTTAATAAACTAAAAGAAAAGTACAATAATATACTTTTAAACTTAACTGGTGGGGAAAGAATACAATCTTTAAATCTTTTAAATTTTTCTATTAACAATAAAATAGAAAGTATTTATATAGATATTTTAGGCAAAAAGAAATATATTTTTGGCAAAAATAATGAAAAAGTAAATGAGCATTTATTAGATTTAAACATTGAAGATATGATTAAAGCTAGTGGAAATGAAATATTAGAAGATTCTTCAGATTTAATAAAAGAAAGATATATTTTAGATATAGCAAAAATTATTTATGAGAATATAGAATTATGGAATAAGTACAAAAAGAGATTATATGATATAAATATATTTTCTCATTTTTATGGAGATACAAAAAAAGTAGTTATAAATCAAAAATTACTAGAAAAAGATGAGATAGAACTTCTAGAAAAAGTTCTTAAGTGGGCAGTTAATAAAAAGTTAATTGAGGTAAAAAGAGAGTTTGACAAAACAATTGTTTCTTTTAAAGATAAATATTTAAAAGGTTTTATTTTTAAGATAGGAACTTGGTTAGAAGTATTAACTGAATATGTTGTTAAAAGTATAGATGTAGTTGACCAAGTTAAAAGTGGAGTTGTTTTTACTTGGAATAAAAATGATGAAAATTTAAAAAATGAGCTAGATGTTGTTGCAATAAAAGATTCTAATATAGTAGTTATATCTTGCAAAGATAGTGAAAAATATAATGAAATAGCTTTAAATGAATTAAAAGTTTATAGTGAAAGAATTGGTGGAGATAAATCAAAAAAAATATTAGTAGCTACAAAGCCACCAATTAAAGAAAGTATAATGGATAGAGCTAAAGAGATGGGAATAAATATTATTATATTAGATAAAGATTTAAATAAATTTAAGGAAGACTTAGAAAAAGCAATAAATAATTAGAAAAAAAGCGTGTTATAAAACACGCTTTTTTAATCAACTTTTCTTCCTATAGTTTCGCCCATTGATACTCTAGTTTCGTATCCAAGATTAGTTTGTTCTAATATATCAGAATCTATTTTAACAGTATCTTTTTCAAAGAATAAAACTACTGTTGAACCTCCAAATTTAAAAAATCCTTTTTCGTCTCCTTTAGAAACTCTTGAGCCAGGTTCATATGTTTGTACTATTGTCCCAACACAAGTTGCGCCAACTTCAACATATAAAATATCTTTAAAATTATCTGATTCAAATAAAGACCATTCTCTTTTATTTTCACAGAATAATTTAGGAATATTTTTTAATGCTATTGGATTTACTGAATAATATCTTCCTGGAATAAATGTAGATTTGGCAGTAACTCCAGAATCGATAAAATGATATCTATGATAATCAATTGGAGATAATCTAAAAATAATACAAGTTCCATTCTCAAACTTTTTTGCAACTTCGTCATTATTAATAAGCTCTCTAAGACTATAAGTAAAACCTTTTATTTGAACTAAGTTATCTAATTCTATGTTTTCATAAGCCAAAGCTCTTCCGTCAGCAGGTGATATTAAATCTTTTTCATCTTTAGAAAAAGGTCTAGCATTTGGTTTAAGTTTTCTAGTGAAAAAATCATTAAAATTTGAAAATTCTTTAGGCTTTTTTTTGCAAACGTTCATATCTATATCAAAATCTCTTATAAAGTGCTTAATTTTTTTTCTACTAAATTTAGTGTCACAAAAAGCCCCATAGACTTTTGAGCAAAGTTTTTTCTTAAAAATAAGTTCCGTTAACTTCTTACCTTTTGGTGATTCATAACACCAAACTAAGTATTTTTTTCCAGCTATATTTTCTTCTTCATATCGCTTTGTTTTTCTATTATATACTAATAACATAGTAACTCCTTCATATACCCAATAAAACTATATTTAAATCATATAGTAAAGTAATATAATATGCAAGTTAGGAATATAATGTTAATTGTAATGTTTAATATGAATTAAAATATTTAATGTTAATTATAATATTTAATATGAATTTGATATTACATCTATAATATTGTAAAATTAAATTATGTTCAAAAATTTCATGCGAAAACATGGATAAAGTTTTATAAAAAAATGCTCATTAATTTAAATATTTATAATCGTATTTCGTTAAAACTAGTTAAAAAAATAACAAAGTTTGGATAACGAGGAACTGAATTGTATTCATGGAGGTAAGTTTAAAGGATGAAAAAATTATTTATCAATGACAGAGAAATCCAAGTTGAAGAGGGAACTACAATATTAGATGCAGCAAGACAAAATGGTATAGATGATATAGCAACTCTTTGTTACTTAAAAGATTGTAGTAATGTAGGTAAATGTGGAGTATGTGCTGTAGAAGTAGAAGGGAAACCAAATTTAGCTTTAGCTTGTTTAACAAAAGTTGAAGATGGTATGGTAGTAAAAACTAATACTGAAAAAGTTCAAGAAAGAGTTAAGATGAGAATATCAACTATTTTAAATAAGCATGAATTTAAATGTGGTCCATGCCCTAGAAGAGAAAACTGTGAGCTTTTAAAATTAGTTATAAAGACTAAAGGAAGAGCAGCAGCCCCTTTCTTACCAGAAGATAGAGAAGCAAACGTTGATAGAAGAAGTAAATCAATAATAATTGACAGAAATAAATGTGTATTATGTGGAAGATGTCAAGCAGCTTGTAAGCAAAAGGCAGGAACTGAAATAATTCAAATAAGAAATGTAGATGGAGTTAGAATGGTATGTCCTCCAGATAATAAAAGTTTTGATGAAGCAAAATGTTTATTATGTGGACAATGTGTTGCTGCTTGTCCAGTAGGAGCTTTACAAGAACAATCACACTTAGATAGAGTTAAAAATGCTTTAGCAGATGAAGACAAGCATTTAATAGTTGCAATAGCTCCAGCTATAAGAACAGCTATGGGAGAACTATTCAAAATGGGTTACGGACAAGATGTAACAGGAAAATTATATGCAGCTTTAAGAAGATTAGGATTCAACAAAATATTTGATATTAACTTTGGAGCAGATATGACTATAATGGAAGAGGGAACAGAGTTACTTGAAAGAATCAAAAATAATGGCCCATTCCCAATGTTTACTTCATGTTGTCCAGGATGGATAAGAGAAGTTGAAAATTACTTCCCAGAATTTTTAGATAATTTATCATCAGCAAAATCACCTCAACAAGAGTTTGGTGCTGCAAGTAAGTCATATTATCCTTTAACTGAAGGTATAGATCCAAAAAGTGTATTTACTGTAACAATAATGCCTTGTACAGCTAAAAAGTTTGAAGCTGATAGAGAAGAAATGCAAAATGATGATTTAAGAAATATAGATGCAGTTTTAACAACAAGAGAATTAGCTAAATTAATAAAAGATGCTAAAATAGATTTTGCTAACTTAGAAGATGAAGAAGCAGATCCAGCTATGGGAGAATATACTGGAGCAGGAACTATCTTCGGAGCAACAGGTGGAGTTATGGAAGCAGCTCTTAGAACAGCTAAAGATTTATCAGAAAATATTGATTTAGAAGAAGTTGAATATACTCAAGTTAGAGGATTAGATGGAATAAAAGAAGCTACTGTAACTTTATCAGGAAAAGAATATAATATAGCCGTAATTAATGGAGCTAAAAATATGTTTGAATTTGTTAAGAGCGGAAAAATGGATGAAAAACAATATCACTTTATAGAAGTTATGGCATGTCCAGGAGGATGTGTAAATGGTGGAGGTCAACCACATGTAAATAACTTAGATAGAGAAAGAATAGATATTAGAGCAGTAAGAGCATCAGTTTTATATAATCAAGATAAAGTTCTAACTAAGAGAAAATCACACAAAAATGCTGCATTATTAAAAATGTATGATTCATATATGGGTAAACCAGGACATGGTAAAGCTCATGAATTATTACATCATAAATATACAAAATAATTTTATAATGTATTAAATTGAGAGCTATATGAAGGCTGGATAAGTATTTCTAGGCTTTATATAGCTCTATTTTTATAAATAAGGGGGATTAAGATATGAAGATACTAGCGAGTGATATGGATGGAACATTAGTTGTAAATGATGAAATAAATCCTAAAGATATACAAGCTATAGATGAACTAAAAAAAGAAGGGCATAAATTTGTGATTTCTACAGGAAGAACATTAAAAGGAATGGATAATATTTTTCAAAAATATAATGTGCCTTATGATTATATGGTTTTATGTAATGGGGCTTTAATAATTGATAGAGATAAAAAAATAATATATAGAGATTCAATAAAGAATGAAAAAATTAAAAAAATTATAAAAGCTTTTGAAGACAAAGAAAATATTATGATGTATATGGATGATGGAGAAAATTTTTATATAATAAAAAATGATAATGCTAAGAAAAATGAGATAAAATTTTTTGATAGCATAAATTATACAAAAATATCTGCTCAGGATGCTTTTAAATTAGAGCAAGATTTTATAATGGCAAGTGTATTTGCGACAGATAGAGAAGTCTTTAGAGCAATAGAAGCTAAAAAAATATTAGATGAAATATTAGATGAAAAAGAAAGCTGTAGAAATGAATTTTTTGTTGATATAATTGCCTCTGGATGTTCAAAAGGAAAAGGATTAGAACAATTACTTAAAATAGAGAATAAAGAAATAGAAGATTTATATGCAATTGGTGATTCTTTTAATGATATATCTATGTTCGAATTAACTAAAAATAGTTATACATTTAATAGAGCAGAAGATGAAGTTAAAAAGCATGCCCAAAATAATGTTGACTATATTTATGAAGTCGTAGATGACATTTTGAATAAAAGATAAATATTATTTCATAGTAAGTTATATAATATTGAAAAAAAGCACCTCATATTTATAATAAATATGAGGTATTTTAACAAAATTTAAAAATACAATTAATAAAATACACATAGAATGAAAATAAATAATAATATTGATAATTATTTAATATTTTTATTAAATACGGGAGGAGGTGGGTTAGATTTGAATCTTATAAATAAAAAGCTAGAAAACCTAAACTTTCCAATAATAGCTGTTATATTAGCAGCACTAATAGGTATAAATACTTTATTTATAAAGCCTATAGTTGGAATGGCTAATAACGGAGACTATTTCAGAATCATGGTATCAAATAATTTATATTATTTGAGAGAAGAACCTAATCATGAGCCTGAGTATTTTAAATATTTTCAGCCCTATTATGGGGTAAATAATTTTTATAATGAACAAAAAAAATTATTGGTGTCTACTCAATCTTTATTAATAAAACCAGCAATGCTTTTAGATAGATTAATAACTGGTAATGATAAAGTTTTTGATTTAAGATTCTTAGGTGGATTATTGTTAGTATTTCAATTAATAGCGACTTATTTAATTATTAAAGTATTTTGTAGTTATTTACGGACTGGAATAGGTAAAGCAGTAATAACATTTATGTATTTGTTTGTATTTATGGATACAGGCTATATAGCATATTTAAATTCTTTATTTGGAGAAGGAGTTAACATTCCTTTTTTTCTGTTAAGTATAGGAATACTACTCTATATGATAAGATTTAAAAAATTTAATTGGTATATGATTCTTTTATTCTCTTTTACTACTTTTATATTCTTTGGAGCAAAACAACAATTAGCTCCAGTTGGGATATTAGTTGCAATTTTACTTTTTAGATTTATGTATTATAAAAGAAATTTAGAAGTAAAAGTAGTTTCTATATCATTAATAGTTTTATTAGCAGCTTCGAGTGTATATTTATATAGCGCAATAAAAGGTGATTTCCAATATATAAATAAATATCATGCATTAAATAGGGGTATATTATTAGAAAATAATAATCCAGATAATGCACTTAAAAGCATTGGTATAAATGAGCAGTATTCATTGCTTGAGAATACTATATACTTTAATTCGGTTACTCAAGTTAATCTAAAAAATAAAGATTTAATAAAAAATTATTATGACAAACTTGGAGTAGGAGCAATAATAAAATATTATATTTTTCATCCAAAAGATATGATAAAGATGTTAAAGTTAGGATTTAATAATGCTTATCAAATTAGACCACATGAACTTGGAAATTATACAAAAGATTCAGGTAAGCCACCAGTATCTAGAAGTTATTTTTGGTCAGGTTGGAGTTACTTTAAATATAAATTTCTTCCTAATAATTTAGTAGCGTCATTAGCTTATATAGGGATTTTCTTTTATTTTTCTATAAAAAGATATTATAGAGCATATAAAGATGGAGATGATGATACAAGATTTACTGAAGAAGTTTATTACTATATTTTTCTTATAGGAATAAGTCAGATTGCAGCATCTTTAATTGGAGCTGGGGACGCCGACTTAGCAAAACATGAATTTATGTATAATATGACATTTGATTTCTTATTTTTAGTTTGTATAAAGAACTTAATATTAAAAATTGAAAGAAGGTGGTTAAAAGATGGAGAAATTGGACATTAGAAAAAAAATTGACTTAATAATAACGCTAATGACTGTTTTCTTTTTTGCATTAGGTCTTACATTTAGTATGTTTGAATTTAAGTCTAGTTATGAAAACTATATAATGTTTTTAATACTTATGATAGTTTGTATAGTCAGTTATTATTTAGGAGTTACAGTATCATTGGTATTAACATTAGTGGTAGATTTTGCTTATATAAGTGTGAAAATTTATCAATTTTTTATGTCAGGAACTTTAGCTAATGTAGAAACATATTATTGGCTTATAATGATAGTATTAGCAGCCCTTGTATCATCACAGTTATCAAAGAATATTGTTGAATTACAATATGAAATTTCAGAATTAAAGGATAAAAATCAAAAACTTGTAATGATTGATTCTGAGGTAGGTATAAGAAATATGAAAGCTTTCATGAATGAAATGCCTATTTATATAAGTATGGTAAAAAGACATAGAACCATTCCTTTAACTTTAATGGTTACAAGAATAAAATATAGTAAAAATATCAGAAAAATAATAGGTGATGAAGAATACGGTAAGCTAATAAAGTTAATAGGAACAAAAACATCAGATATGTTACGAGATGAAGATAGAAAATATATTTTGAGTGATGATACTTTTGCATATATTTTAATAACAGATGAAAATGGATCAAATATAGTAAAAAATAGAATGAAACAAAGAATTAATGAAATAGTAATTGAAGAAAGCAAAGTACTTGGTGGAGTTAAAGTAGAAATCCAAGTTGGAGTTTGTGAATGGAAAGAAGAAATAAATAATTCCATAGAATTTTTAAGATTAGCAGAAAGTGAATTAGATTACGATGTTTAAAAAAATAAGTATAAGCTTTTTGTTAATGATTATGGTAGCAATACTTTTACCAAGTTATAAAGCATTTGGAGATACTATAAATAAAGTTTTAGTTATATATGATTCTTATAATATTTATGGTCAAAATGATAACATTTTAAATGAAATCAATAATGACTTAATGCTTAATAATGTTCAAGTATCATTAGAAAATATGAATAATATAGATGATAAAAATTTAGATAATTATTCTAAAATAGTATTTTTAAATTGTAATACAGAAAATTTTAATCAAAATTTTATAGATAAAATAAATAAAGTATCTAATAAACTTATATATATATCTAACATAAATAATGGAGAGATAAAGTATTCTAACTCATTATCAATAAATTATTTGAAAAATAATAGTTTTAAATTTAGACAGGATTTAATTGATTATACTTTAGGCAAAAATGTTCAATCAAATAAATTTTTAATGATAAATAATGTAAATCCTTTTATAAATTTAAATGACCTTGTAGCTAAAATAAAATACTTAAATGAACAAGGCATTCCTTTTATATTGAATACAATCCCAGTGTTTGAAAATCCAAATTTTGATGCTATGAAACGATTCACGGAAGTTTTAAGATATGCACAAGCTTCTGGAGGATATATAGTTTTGAGTTGCCCATATATTGAAAATGAGAATGCAACATCAGAGGAAATTTTCAATCCTATGGAAGAAGGATATAAAAATTATATAAATTATTTAGTCTATCCAATAGCTATTTCTATGCCAAGATATTTATTGTATAGAAATGATATGAAAGAATATGTTGAAAAATCTAATACTATATTTATAGAAAACTCAAATGTAGGAATGATTAATTTTGGATTTGAAAATGCAACATTTAAAAATGTAATAAACCAAATTCAATATAAAGAAATAGATTATAAAAATATAAATTCTAATTTAGGAAATATAGCTATAACTATAGAAAACTCTACTTCTTTAAATGAATTTAAAGAAGATGTTCAGAATTTAATTAATAATAGAATATTTTTTAACTCTCCAACGATATTAGATTCTAATATAAATATAAATGGAGTAGATGTAACTTGTAGTAATAGAGGATTATATTCAAATAATAAAGATGTACAACAAAATACTTATATATCTAATAAAGATTTAGAAAAAGGAAATACCTCAAACCAAGTAAGTATTGATAATAAACAAATAGATATATCAAAAATAAGTAATAAAGTTATGCTTCTTGCGTTTATTGCATGTGTTTTATTTATAATAATAACAATCTTAAGCAGAAGGATTGATAAAAGGAAGTACTTTAAATAGAAAAGGGGGTACTTATGGCAGATTATTTAGCTATATATTCATTAATAGTAATATGGGTAATAATTTTTATAAATGTGGTTCTTGTTGTAGCAGGATATATTTATTATGAGAAAGTTCAAAAAGTTGAATTAAAAGAAGAGTTAGAGTATTATCCTTTTGTTTCTGTTATGGTTCCAGCTCATAATGAAGCTGTAGTTATTGAGAAGACTGTTAAATCACTATTAAATTTATCTTATCCTAAAGATAGATATGAAATAATAGTAATAAATGATAATTCTAGTGATAATTCAGCTGAAATATTAAAAAGGATACAAGATAATAATAAAGATAGAAATCTTATAGTAATAAATACAGATAGTGTAAATGGTGGTAAAGGAAAATCAAATTCGTTAAATATAGGATTTGAAAAAAGTAAAGGAGAGTTACTTGCTATTTATGATGCAGATAATACTCCAGAAAAAAATGCATTAAAATATTTAGTTCAAACAATATTAGAAGATGATAAATTAGGTGCTGTTATTGGAAAGTTTAGATGTAGAAATAAGAATGTAAATTTACTAACTAAATTTATTAACATAGAAACACTTACTTTTCAATGGATGGCGCAAGCTGGAAGATGGCAATTATTTAACTTATGTACTATACCAGGAACTAACTTTGTTATAAGACGTTCTATAATAGAAAGTATGGGAGGTTGGGATACTAAGGCAGTTACAGAAGATACAGAAATAAGTTTTAGAATGTATAGAATGGGTTATAAAATTAAATTTATGCCTAAAGCAATAACATGGGAGCAAGAACCTCAAACATTAAATGTTTGGATTAGGCAAAGAACTAGATGGGCTAAAGGAAATACCTATGTTGTAGTTAAAAATTTTAAATATCTATTTAAAAGAAATGCAGGTGTAACTAGATTTGATATACTTTATTATTCAATGACATATTTTTTATTCTTATCAGCGAGTATTCTATCAGACTCTTTATTTTTATTAGGATTGCTTGGAGTTATACATTTAGATATAACAGGATATAGCACATTATTTTGGGTTATGGCAATATTAGTTTTTATAATGTCTATTCAAGTTGCTATATCAACAGAAAAAGGAGAGCTTAATATACAGAATGCTGGAATAACATTTATTATGTATTTTGTTTACTGTAAGTTATGGGCTGTAGTAGCAACTTTAGGATTTTATAATTATATGAAAGATACGATATTGAAAAGAGAGGCGAAATGGTATAAGACTGAAAGGTTTTAAAGAAGGAGGGATTATATATGAAAAAACGACTTATGCATATATTTTTAACTTTAGGAATATGCGCAGTATTTGTTTTAATAAGTAGTAGCGTGATAGCAAGTGCAGCACCAAATAATGATAATCAAAAAACTTTTTCTTTAAATTCGGATATAGTATTTAGAGGAGATTTTTCATCACATGAGATATATTTTAATGTTAGTAAGTGGTGGGATGTAAATGGAGCAGAACTTCAGGTTAATTATACTAGAAGTCAAATAAGTACTCAGAATGCTCAAACATTTTTTGTTTTTTATATAAATAATATTCCTTTTAGATCACAAGAGATTTTTTATAAAGGAAATGATGAGGTTCAAACACTTAAAATTAATGTTCCTACGAGACTTTTAAAAAGTGGAAATAATACATTAAAGATAGAAGCATATATGAGAATATCAGACTTACCTTGTGTAGATGATGTAAACCCAGCTAACTGGGCTACCATAAATAAAGGTACAGGTATAACTGTAAGTTTTAATAATAAACTAGCTAATGATAACATTGGAAATTTTCCATATCCTTATTTAAAAGAAAATAATAATCCACAAGTTAATACTCAAATAGTAGTTCCAAATAATTATAAAGATTATGATATTTCAAATGCTTTAATGATGCAATCTTATTTAAGTAGATTATTTACAACAGGAGATTATAATGGAACTATTGTAAAAGAAAATGATATAAATAAAGATAATAATATAATTTATATAGGTAGCTATAATGATTTACCAGCAGAACTTAAAAAATCAGTTGGTAGCGTAAATGGAATTGATTTTAATAAAGAAGCTTTAATACAACAAGTAAATTCACCATATACCAATAATCAGAATATAAAAGCATTAATGATTTTATCAGATAATCAAGATATGCTTTCTAAAGCTGTAAGACTTATGATGAATGATTCATTAGTTATGCAATTAGATTCACCTAGATATGTTGTTAATGATAATGTAAAAGAACTTCAAGAAATTCAAGGTGATAAAGATACTTTAACTATGCAAGATCTAGGATCAGATGGTATTTATCTTCAAGGGCCTTTTACTAGATCAGTTAATTTAGGATATAAAATGCCTAAAAATAAAGTTTTAGCATCTGGTGGAAAAATTCATTTAAATATGAGATATTCACAAAATCTAGATTTTAATAAAGCTTTAGTTACTGTTTATATAAATAATGTACCAGTTGGAAGTAAAAAGTTAAGTTATGATAAAGCAAATGGAGATACACTTGAACTTACAATTCCAAGAGATATTCCTAATTCAGCATATTTGAATATAGAAATAGCATTTGATTTGGCAATGCCAAATACTTGGTGTGAAAAAAGACAGGAAAAAACTCCTTGGGCATATGTAACTCCAGATTCATATATTTATTTACCATCAGTTCAATCTAAAGATTACAATTTCCAAAGGTATCCTAATCCATATGTAGAAAATTATGCTTTCAATAATGTATTAGTTGTAACACCAGATAATATGAATTCAACTGATTTAACTAAATTAGGAAATATGTTTGCTCTAATGGGAACAGGGACAAAATACAATACAGGAAATATTACTGTAGAAAGTGGAAGTTCAGTTGGAAATTTAGTAAATGATAGTAACTTAATAGTATATGGAACACCAAATAACAATCCTTTTATAAAGGAAATAAATAATGATTTATGGTTTAAATATAATTCAAATTATAGTGGATTTGAGTCTAATGCAAAGCAATATTTAACAACACCATTTAATGAAAATATAACAACTTTCCAAATGTGTAAATCACCATTTAATAGTCAAAGGGGAATGCTTGTAATTACATCTCCTAAAGAGAAAAATTTACAAGATGCAACTTTATATTTAAGTGATTCAAAGAAAATATTAGATTTAACAGGAGATTCTGCGATTGTAGATCAATATGGAAATCTACAAAACTTCCAAATGATAAAACCAGAAAATAATGCTCCTAGCTTTGATATGTTTAAGCAAAGTAATTTATTAACTAAAGGATTAATGGGACTTTTAGTTTTAATAATAGTTTTAGTTGGAGTTTCAATATTCCTATACTTAAATAAATATAAAAAAGAAAATAAAAATGATTCTGATGATATACCTTATAGAAAAAGGTTTAAAAGAAGATAAAAGAGAAATAAACTACTTCAAAGATTGAAGTAGTTTATTTTTTATTTTAAGTGTGAAAAAATTATAATTTCATAATCATTTCATATTAGAAGAATATTATAAAATTAAAATTTATGGAGGTTTTAAAAATAAAAAGGTGAATATATTAATTTAAAAGAAATTTGGAAATTAAAGGGGGAAGAGAATGGAATGGGGATAAAATTATTTTCTAAGAAAATATATGAGAGTGAAATAAAAAAGAATAAGTCATTTATATTAATGATGACTGCCACAATAATATTTATGTATGGAATTATAAGTATTTACTATAATGAAAATATATATCCAAATGTAAGAGAATTTAAGCAAATTAGTTATTGGGATCAATCTCAGAATTTAGTTGAATTTGAATATCCTGTTGAAGGATTAATGAAGACAAATTTATTTTTTATTTTAGCTGTTGCAACGGCTGTTGTTATATTATGTACTTTTAAATATATAAGAGAAAAAAGCAAAAATATTGCATGCATAATGTACAGTGGAGGAGGATATAGAGAAGCTTTTAAATTTTTGGTTTATACTAGTTTAAAAAGTTTTTCAATAGCTACTATATTAGGTGTGTTAATAGGAATACTCATTTCTCCTATAAATAATTTTATTATATATAAAATAGTTCAAAATGAAGGAAGTCTATTTACATTTAACTTAGAAGGCTTTTTAAATGTATTATTATTCATTATTATCCAGTTTTCAACTATAGTAATGATAAACTTTGGATATATATATAGAAAAGATGTTATGGGTCTTATAAATATAGATGGGGCAAAAACTCTTGATGATAAAAGAGTAATAAAAATACCTAATATAATCTATATAATTTTATATGTTCTCCCTCTATTTTACATGCTGACTTTCCCAGATTACAAAGATGCAGGAAAAATAAGTTTGGTATTAAGTATAATAAGTATGCTTGTACTGCACGGATTTATAAAATATGGATTAGACGGAATTTATAGAAGCTTAAAAAAGAGAAAGTTTATGTATAAAGGTACGAGAATATTATATATAAGCAATTCAGTTAAAACTATAAAAGAATCTTATGTATATATACTACTATTGATGTTAACAATGTTAAGCGCGGCATACACTATGCTTGGAGTATTAGATTTTACAGGTATGAAGGAAATTATACTTATTTGTATAATGGGGTCAAGTATAGTTATCTCACTTTCTGTGGGATATAAATTTATAGTTGAAGCAAGAGAAATAGAATTTAGAGCAAAGCAAATAAGGCTACTTGGATTTTCAAATGAAAGTATATTAAGTTGTGTAACAAAAGAGATAATTTTAACTTTTACATTAACTAATATAATACCTTTAATGATTTTAGCTTCAACTATCTATATATTCACAATATCAGGATTATTAAGTTTTAAATTTGGAGCTAGTTTAATATTGAGTATTTTGATTCCTTCAAATGTTATTGGAGTAATCTGTTCATTTGTATGTAAAAATAAAATCAGTGATAATTTAGAGATATATTATAAAAAGAATTAAAAGAAAAATTGATAGGTATAAGTTTAAGGGGGATATAAATGGAGAATATAATAAGTGCAAAAAATATATATAAATTTTATGGAGAATATGATAGTAAATTTGAAGCATTAAAAGGTATAAATTTAGATATTAAAAGAGGGGAATTTATAGGAATAATGGGACCGTCAGGCTCTGGTAAAAGTACACTTATAAACATATTATCAACTTTAGATAATCATACTAAAGGTAATTTATTTATAAATGGACAAGATATAAGTAAAATAAATAATAAAGAATTAAGTGATTTTAGAATGAAAAATATAGGATTTATTTTTCAGAATCATAATCTTTTAGATACTTTAACAAATAGAGATAATATTTTAACTCCTTTAATAATTGCTGAAAGAGGTAGAGATGAGAGTAACAGAATAGTTGAAGAACTTGCAAAAAAGCTTGGTATAGAAGAGCTTTTAGACAAATATCCAAGTGAGTGTTCAGGAGGACAAAGAAGAAGAGTTGCAATAGCAAGAGCACTTAGCAATAAGCCTAATATAATAATTGCAGATGAGCCAACAGATTCTTTAGATGTAAAAATGGCAATGGAAGTAATAGAAACTCTTAAAAGGCTTAATATAGAAGATGGAATTACAGTAATTTTAGTAACCCATGACCAACTTATAGGAAGCTATTGTGATAGAGTGGTTTTAGTGAAAGACGGTAAATTGGACAATGAAATAGTTAGAGAATATAAAAATGGGGAAGAACAAATAGAGTTTTATAGAAAGGTAGTAAATTTAACATCAAAAAATATTGAAGATTTACTTGGGGTTATATAAGCTTGATTTTAAGGATTGCATAAATGCAATCCTTAAGCTAGTTTGAGGAGGAATTTATGAGAATAGGGATGAGAGCTAAAATTTTCTTTTTTACAGTAATCATATCTTTAATATTTATTTTATTTGCAAGATTAGCGTTAATTGAAATAATCCCAAATAAATATAGAGAGTCTAAAGAAGAAGTAATACATAACAAGATAGCATTCATTATTAATTCGGTTCAAGAAAATAGTGATAATAAAAAGGATGAAATTATCACAAATATAAAAAAGTTAAAAGAAACAGTAGATTTCATAGAAGATATACAAATTTTAAAAAATGAAGATTTAGATTTATCAAGCTTTAGTTTTAAAAGTTATGGAAGTTATAATATAGGGTATTATAATGGAAATAAATTTGAAAAAAATCAAATTATATACTCTTTAAATCAAATTGATATGATTATAAAAATTATAACAAATGAAATTTCTGAAGAAGAATTAAAAGCTTCAATGGTATTAGCTTTTAAATTGGTAAGTATATTTTTATTTATATTTGCTTGTATATTTTCTATTTTAATAAGTAAGCTGATAACTAATAAAGCAAATAATATAAATAAGTTATCAAGAAAAATGCTTGAAGGAGATTTTGATACGATATTAAGCAAAGATATAATTACAGATGAATTTGATGATTTGGTAGAAACGATAAATGAGTTAACTAAAGAATTTGGAAGAAATTTTAGAGATCTAGAAAGAGAAAAACTTTATAAAAAGCAATTAATGCTTAGCCTTTCTCATGAAATAAAAACTCCAATAGGAGGATTGAATGGAATATTAGAAGGAATGCTAGATAATATACCACCATATACAAATAGAGATAAATATATAAGAGAATGTAGAAAGCTATCATCAAGATTAGGACAAATAGCAAATGAAATGTTAGATGTTACAAAACTTGATTCAGTTCCAACAGGTAGAGAAGAAGTTTGTGTAAGAATAATGGTAGAAGAAATTGTAGAAGGGCTTAGCTCCATAGCATTAAGCAAAGGCGTAGAAGTTATTATTGATTTAGATTATAGAATATCTATATTTACTGATGAAAGAATTTTTAAAAGAGGTATAACAAATATAATTGAAAATACTATAAAATATAGTAACTCAAATAGTAATGTAATGATAACATCTAATGGATTTAAAATAGATTTTTATAATGAATGTGATAGCTTAACTAAAGAGGATTTAGATTTTGTATTTAATCCTTTATATAGAGGAAGTAATAGGAAAGATGTAAATGGAAGAGGAATTGGATTATATATAGTTAAAGAATGTTTTATAGCTTTAAATATACCTCATAAAATTGAAAATTATAAAAATGGTGTTTTATTTAGAATAGATTTAAAAGGGGAAGAAAAATGGGATTAAAAATATTAATATTAGAGGATGACAAGTATTTAAATGAAATAATAAAAAGTTATCTTTTAAGTAAGGGATATGTGGTAACAAATGTTTTTGATGCAGAAGAAGCAAAAAGTGCTATATATAAACAGATATTTGATTTATATATATTAGATATTATGGTTCCAAAAGGGAATGGAATAGATATACTAAATAATATTAGGGATATGACAGATAATCCAGTTTTAATAATAACGGCATTAGATAGTGAAAATACTGAAATAAAAGCTTTTGAAAAAGGAACTGATGATTATATAAGAAAACCATTTTCTCCTAATAAATTATTGATTAGAATAGAAGCTATTTTAAGAAGAGCAAATAAATTAACTAATGATGAAATAGTATTTAAAGATTATAAAATAAATTTAAAAAACTATAATGTTAATTATAAAGGTGAGGATTTATGTGTTTTAAAAAAGGAATTTGATATTCTGAAAATATTGATTGAAAATAAAGGGATAATACTTTCAAGAGAAAAAATATTAGATAAAGTATGGGGATATGATTATTTTGGAAATGATAGAGTTGTTGATGCTCAAATAAAAAATTTAAGAAAAAAATTAAAAACTGATATTATAAAAACTGTTAAAGGAATAGGTTATATAATAGAAGATTAAAAAAGGTGCCTAAAGGCACCTTTTAATTTATAGATTTAAATCTAAATACTCATCATAAGACATTGTTCTGTCAACTATTGATCCATCTTCTTTAATATCAATTATTCTATTTGCTATAGTTTGAATAAACTCGTGGTCATGTGAAGCAAATAATACAACACTACTGAAGTCTTTAAGACCATTATTTACAGAAGTTATTGATTCAAGGTCTAAGTGGTTAGTAGGTTGGTCTAACATAAGAACATTAGCATTTGAAAGCATCATTCTTGAAAGCATACATCTAACCTTTTCTCCCCCTGATAATACAGAAGCTTCTTTTAATGCTTCTTCTCCTGAGAATAACATTCTTCCTAAGAATCCTCTTATATAACTTTCAGCTTTTTCATCTGAATATTGTCTAAGCCAATCAACTAATGAAAGGTGACAATCATTAAAGTATTCAGAGTTATCTTTTGGGAAGTAAGCTGTTGTTATAGTTATACCCCATTTAAAAGTACCAGCATCAGCTTCCATTTCTCCATTTAATATTTTGAAAAGAGTTGTTATAGCTATTTCATTGTCTCCAATTAAAGCTATCTTATCTCCTTTATTAACTCTGAAACTAACATTATCTAAAACTTTAACTCCATCAATAGTTTTAGTTAATCCTTCTACTGTTAATATATCATTCCCAACTTCTCTTTCTGGTTTAAAACCAACGAAAGGATATCTTCTAGTTGAAGGTTGGATATCTTCTAAAGTTATTTTATCTAAAAGTTTTTTACGAGAAGTCGCTTGCTTAGATTTTGAAGCATTAGCACTAAATCTAGCAATGAAGTCTTGTAATTCTTTAATTTTTTCTTCTTTTTTCTTATTTTGGTCTTTAGCCATTTGAAGAGCAAGTTGGCTTGATTCATACCAGAAATCATAGTTACCAACATAAATTTTAATTTTTCCGAAATCAACATCAGCCATTTGAGTACAAACTTTATTTAAGAAGTGTCTATCGTGAGATACAACGATAACTGTTCCTTCAAAGTTTATTAAGAACTCTTCAAGCCAGTTTATTGATTTTATGTCTAAGTGGTTTGTAGGCTCATCTAGGATAAGTACTCCTGGGTTACCAAATAAAGCTTGAGCTAAAAGAACTTTAACTTTTTCAGCACCAGTTAATTCAGACATTTTTTTATAATGAGCATCAGTTCCTATTCCTAAACCTTGTAATAAAGATGAAGCCTCAGATTCTGCTTCCCATCCATTAAGTTCAGCAAATTCACCTTCAAGTTCAGAAGCTTTTATTCCATCTTCATCAGTAAATGGATCTCTAGCATAAATTTCATCTTTTTCCTTCATTATTTGATATAATCTCTTATTACCCATGATTACAGTTTCAAGAACTTCAAATTCATCAAATTTAAAGTGGTCCTGAGATAAAACTGACATTCTAACATTAGGAGCTAAACTTACATCTCCAGTGTTAGGTTCAATTTCTCCTGAAAGTATTTTAAGAAAAGTACTTTTACCTGCTCCATTTGCTCCGATTACTCCATAGCAGTTTCCTGGAGTGAACTTTAAGTTAACATCTTCAAATAACTTACGTCCACCAAATCTTAAACTAACATTTGATACAGTTATCAATATTATTCAACCTCATTTCATAAAATTTCGTTATTTGATTATTATAACATATAAGCTTTAAAAATGAATAGAATTAATGTTCAATTATGTTGACAAGCTATTTTATGAAATGGTAAAATTAAATCATATAAGGTTGGAATAATTAGTCATGTTCACTGCATTAACCTAAAGTTAATATAGAAAAATTTGACGATATAGAGAGTCCCACATAGTTAGCTATGTGGTATTTTTATGTCTTAAAATAGAGGCCATTTTTACTACTTAATTTTTAAGAAGTAAAAATGGTCTTTTTTTATATTAAATAGAATATAAGTTAAATAAAGCAGGAGATTATAAGGAGATTTATGGGAAATTTATTTAATTTAAATTCTAATATTTTTAAGGGAGCTAAAGAAGGAAAACTATCTAGTGTAATTTTCACTTTACTATCACCAGTAATAATTATTATTTTGTCATCTATTCCTGTAACTTTAATTGGACGAGCTATTTTTAGTTTTGTTAAAGATATAAAGTTTATACAAACATATATGTATCAAATAATGCTTATCTTAAATACTGGCTCAGCAATTATAATTTGTTTTTTAATAGTTAAGTTCAAAGAAAAAAGAAGCATAAAAGGAATGGGATTTGGGTTAAGAAAAAAAGCAATATCTGATTATTTAGAAGGCTTTGCCTTAGGAATAATAATGATAGGAATAGCTTGGATAGGGATAATATTATTTGGTAATTCTTTATTTGAATTACAACTAAAAAATATATCAAAAGCTAGTTTTATAATGCCATTTTTATTAATGCTGTTAGCTTGGATAATACAAGGCGCATCTGAAGAAATTATGTTAAGAGGATACATGTTACCTGTCCTTGGTGTTAAAGTTGGTCCTAAATTTGCAATATGTGCATCTTCACTTATATTTAGTGGATTACATTTATCAAACAATGGAATTACACCATTATCTATAGTTAATTTAGTTTTATTTGGGGTATTTGCAGCTTTTTATGCAATAAAAAATGAAAATCTATGGGGAATATGTGCTCTTCATAGTTCATGGAATTTTGCACAACAAAATATATTTGGAACATTAGTAAGTGGTGGAGCAGTATATGATAGCTCTCTAATTAGTACAACATATTTAGAAAATAATCTTATTAATGGAGGAACATTTGGACCAGAAGGAGGAATTATGGTTACTATAGTATTATTAGTAGCTATAACGGTTCAAATTCTTCAATCAAGAAAGAAATAAATATATTTTACTCATCATAAATTATTTATAACTAAACTCTTATAAATTTGATTAATATATTTTTATAGATTAAAATTAAAAAATATATTAGTAACTTATATGGAGATGATTAAAATGCAAAAAACAAATGCAATGAGAATTTTAGATAAAAATAAAATAGAATATACTGCATTAGAATATGATGCTAGTGATGGTCATATAGATGGAGCTGCTGTTGCTAAAAAAACAGGTCAAGCACCAGAAACTGTTTATAAAACTCTAGTTACAATGGGAAATTCAAAAAATCTTTATGTATTTGTTATACCAGTACTTTGTGAATTGGATTTAAAGAAAGCTGCTAAAGTATCTGGTGAAAAAAAAGTAGAAATGATACATGTTAAAGATATAAATAAATTTACAGGATATATCAGAGGGGGATGTTCTCCAATTGGTATGAAAAAGGAATATAAAACTTTCTTCCAAAAAGATGCTTTAGAACTTGAAAAGGTAGTATTTAGTGGTGGAAAAATAGGATTACAAATAGAAATGAATCCAAAAGATTTAGAAAAAGCAATAAGAGTAGAATTTTGTGAAATTATTAAATAAATGAAAACCTCAATGAATTTAAATTCATTGAGGTTTTTTTATTTAAAAAGCATACGTGATTCTTTAGAATTTATTTCAACTATTTTATAGAAAAATTCGCTTTGAGATAAATTTCCTCTTAAAAGTTCATGCTCTATCTTTCCATCTCTTAAGAAGATAACTCTTTTTCCGTAACTAGCAATCATATTATCATGAGTTACCATAATTATAGTTTTATTTTCTTTTTCATTTAAATCTTTTATTATAGAAAGAATCTCATGCGAGTTTTGTGAATCAAGATTCCCAGTTGGTTCATCAGCAAGAATTAATTCTGGATTATTTACTAATGCTCTTGCAATAGAAATTCTTTGAACTTGTCCACCTGAACACTCAGAAGGATATTTAGATAGTAAATGTTCTATACCTACTTTTTTAGAAATTTCGGTTACTATTTCATTTACTTCAGCAGAAGTTTTATCTCCAGAAACGCTTAAAGGTAATGATATATTTTCTAAAACAGTTAAATTATGAAGAACATTAAAATTTTGAAATATAAAACCTAATTCTTTAGATCTAAAATTTGATATTTCATGCGTTAGAAGCTTATTAATATTTGTTCCATTAATAAGAACTTTACCTTTTGTAGGAATATCTATTGTAGAAATAGTATTTAATAGAGTACTTTTTCCAGAACCAGAAGGCCCCATTATTATAGTAAATTCTCCTTTTTTAACTGTAAAATTAATTTTATCTAAAGCAACAGTTTGTATGACTTTCTTATTTTTTTCAGAAATTGCAAGACCTGTTTTGGGTTCTTTTCTTTTATATATTTTACATAAATCTATACATTCAATAATATTCATAAAAACACTTCCTTTTAACTAATTTGATTTAAAAATTTAATACTTAAGCTGTAGATTATTGAAGTTGATATTAAAAATAGTGCTATATAACTGCCTATAAAGATTATAGAAAGTCCTAAGCTGAAATCTAAATATAAAACTAAAAATGCTGTGAAAACAGAAGTAAAAAATAATGGTAATGCAAGTAAAGTGCCATAAAGTAATAATATTTTATTTCTCACTATTTTTAATAAATCTTCTTTAGAGTATCCTAAAACTATCAAAGATTTTAATGTTTTAATTTCATCAATTGATGTAGAAAGACCATAAAAAATAATCATAAATGTGATTAGTAATATGCAAATTAGAAAGCTTAAAGAAATAAATAAATTAATTAAAGAAGTTCCTTCTAATAGAATAGGAAACATAGGAAATACTGTACCTATAACTAATAAGGGTTGAAAAACTACTTTATTTTTTTCAAGAGAAGTTTTAAAATTGCTTAATACTATAACGTTTATTTTATGATTTAGATACTTATTTTTCTTTAATTTATCAATATAAAGTGGAAGAAATTTGTTATAAAATAACGTACCACCTATAAGAGGAATTAAAAATAAAAAACTAATAATATCTTTAATTTGCGTAATTGAATTAGGTGACATAAAGAATAGAATAAAAACTGAAAACATAAGTGGAAAACATATATAATGCTTTAATTTTAAAGTTTCTTCAAAACTATTTGATGTAAATTGGCTTTTATCGTTTATTCCTAATAATACTTTTATATCATTTCTATATCCAAATCCTTGATTTACTAGACCTAGAATAATTGTTTGGAAACAAGCAAATATAAAGCAATAAAGGAATGTTGTTAATGAAATATAAAATCCAAATTTACCAAATATAAATAGATAAAATAAAGGTGAAATAATAATTCCTAAAATTGTACCTAAAGTACATCCTATGATATTTAATATAGTTATTTGAATGGTTAGGAGAATACCTAGCTTATAGGGAGAGGCACCACTTAAAACTTGAAGTGCAAACTCATCACTTTTAATTTTTGTAAGATAATTATCTGCATTATAAAGAACAAAAAGAGATTCTCCTAAAATGAATATTAATAAATAAGAAAGTATAGTTTTTTCTGAAGGACTTGAGTAGGTAACTTCAGAAATCAGTGTAAGGTTTGTAAAATTAAAAATTAAAGCAGAAACTAAAGTTAATATAGTGATAAATAAACTAGTTTCTTTACCACTTCTCTTAAGTAAGGTTAGAGTAAGCTTAATGCTATTATTCATGAATATCTCCTTTCTATTTAAAAATTTTTATTTTTTATGTATCAAATAAAAATGTATGTAATAAATTTTATTCTATAAAAAGGTAAATAATCCTTTATTTTGAAAAATAAAAAAGAACTATGAAAATAATTTTTCATAGTTCTTTATATATAGAATTTATTTGTGTTAACTAATTATAAAAGGTAAGCAAAAACTGCAATAAAATGTGATAGACTACCAAGCATTATAAAGATATGAAATATTTCATGGGTTCCCAAAACACCTATTTTTATTCTATCATCCTTAAATGCGTAAATAACTCCACCTATTGTATACAATATTCCTCCTAATACTAATAGGAAAAAAGCATTTTCATGTAAAACTTGTGATAAAGGATAAATTGCAAATACTGCAAACCATCCAATTGCTATATACATAACACTAGAAATCCATTTTGGACAAGTAACCCAAAATAGTTTAAAAATTATTCCGAGTAATCCTGATATTAAAACAGCTCCAAATAATAGAAAACCAGTATTATTGTTAAGTGCTATTAAACAAAATGGTGCATATGAACCTGCAATTAATACAAATATCATAGAGTGGTCAAGTTTTTTTAGTTTATATAATACTTCTTTAGATGATATTACTGAATGATAAGTTGCAGATGCACTATATAGAAGTATCATACTTACCCCAAATAAAAAAACTGAAAACACCTCTATAGCTGATCCATCTGTTAAAAAAGCTTTAGTTAATAAAGCAATTAATCCTATAAATGACAATATAGCCCCTGTTAAATGAGTTAATCCGTTAACAGGCTCTCTTAAATATTTCTCCATATTTTAGCCTCCTATAACGATAAGTAGTTTTATAAACTACGTATTATAATGTTATTATATGTTTTTATATTAAAAAAGGTCAAAGCTAGTATTTCCTTAAATATTGAAATTAAACTTTATTTTTATGTAAAAATATTGAAATATCTCTTAAATACTATTATTATTAATATAGATATAATAATATATAGTTTTTAAAACTAGATATGGAGTGATTAACTTGGATAAAGATAAAATATTAGAACTTATTAAAAATTTGAATTTAGATAAAAACATAGAATTAGATGAAATTCCTGAAATTGACCTATATATGGACCAAGTAATTCAAATGTTTGAATCAAAATATTCAGATATGAGAAGAAATGAAGATGAAAAAGTATTAACTAAAACTATGATAAATAATTATGCTAAAGGAAAACTTTTAATGCCAATTAAAAATAAAAAATATTCTAAAGAGCATATTATTTTAATGAATCTTATATATAATTTGAAAGGAACTTTATCTATAAGTGATATAAAGCTAGTATTAAATGATCTTGTAAATGAATCAGATAGCGATCATATAAGAGATTTATATTCTAAGTTTATAAAAACATCAGAAAGTGATTTAAGACACTTCGAAAAAGAGAATATTGATAGATTTGAAGAAATAAATTCTAATGATAATGATAAATTTGATAAGAATTTTCTTATGCTATGTTCTGTTATAAATATGAGTAATATGTATAGAAAACTTGGAGAAAAATTAATAGATGAGCTTTTTGATAAGGGGGATGAAAATTAATGAAAAATTCTGATGATTTAAGAAAAAGTATTACAAAGATAGATGGAAGAGGATATAAAGCATATAAAGATTTAGAAGGAGATTGGGAGTTTAAAGATTATATTCTTCATATTGACCATGTTCAAGGAGATCCATTTGCTTCTCCTTCAAGAATTAGAGTTAGTGTGAAAAATAAAATTAATAAATTCCCAATAGAACTTTTTAATGAAAATCATAAAAGAATAGCACTTCAAGATTTCTTAACTAGATTATTTAGTTTAAACATAAATAAGAACTGTTCTAGAGTAATGGGATCAGGTAAAAGTGGAATAATTAATATAAGTAGATGTCCACAAGAAATATTAGATAGAACTGCAATTATAATAGATAAAGATAAAATAGAAGCAAGATTTGAAGTAGGATTTCCCGCAAGAGGTAGAACAGTTTTAGGAAAAGAATTAGAGAAAATTCTTTATGATTTTTTACCTAGAATAGTGGATTTATCTTTAAAATATGAAAATATAAATAAAGAAAAATTGAGAAAATCAATTGAATTAGTTCAAAATCAAGAATTTGTAAGAGAAGAACTTAATAAAAGAGGATTAATTGCATTTATAGGAAATGGATCTATATTGCCAAGAGAAAGTGGAATATCTACTAAACCTTTAAAAGAAGGAATAAAATTTATTTCACCTAAATCTATGGAAGTTGAAATGGATTTACCTTATGGTGGAATTATAAAAGGAATGGGAATAAAAAAAGGTATAACATTAATTGTAGGTGGAGGATATCATGGAAAATCCACTCTTTTAAATGCATTAGAACTTGGGGTGTACAATCATATAGAAGGTGATGGAAGAGAGTATGTCATAGCAGATAGAACAGCTATGAAAGTAAGGGCTGAAGATGGAAGATGTATAATAAAGGATGATATATCTCTTTTCATAAATAATCTTCCTAACGGAAAAGATACAAAGAAATTTATAAGTGAAAATGCAAGTGGAAGTACATCACAAGCAGCTAATATAGTAGAAGCTTTAGAAACAGGAGCAAAAACATTACTTATAGATGAGGATACATCAGCTACTAATTTTATGATAAGAGATGATGTTATGCAAAGTCTTGTTTCAAAAGAAAAAGAACCTATTACACCTTTTATAGAACTAGTAAAAGGAATTTACGAAGAATGTAATATTTCAACTATAATAGTTGTAGGAAGTTCAGGAGATTATTTTGATATAGCAGACACTGTAATACAAATGGATTCTTATGAAGCTAAAGATGTTACTGAAAGAGCTAAAGAATTATCTAAAGGAATAATTTTAGAAAGAATAAAAAATAATAATACAGAAATAGATATTAATTTAAAAAGAGTTTTACTAAAAGGATCAATTGATAAAGGACCTAAAGGAGTAAAAATAAAAGTATTAGGAACTGATGGATTTATGATAAATAAAGATGAAGTAAATCTTAGATTAGTAGAACAAATTGTAGATAGAGAACAAGTAGCAGCTATTGGAAATATATTAAAATTAGTAGATGAAAAAATAGCTAATAATAAATATACTTTAAGTGAAGCAGTAGATATTGTTTTAGAAAATATAAATAAGGATGGGCTATTATATTTAAGTTTCGCAAAAGGTGGAGTGGGAAGCCTAGCTCTTCCAAGAAAGCAAGAAATAATGGCTGCATTTAGCAGATATAGAAAATTAAAGATTAATTAGTTCACAAAAAAGAGGTTTTAATAAAAAAATTGTTTTAACCTCTTTAATTTTGTTTAAAATATGTTAAACTACTATAATTAAAAGAATTTTATAAACAAAGGAGAAAAAAATGGAAAAGCAAAAGAAATTAGTAGTAGTAGCATTAATGCTTGTTACGTTCTTAGCTGCTTTTGAAGGAACGGTTGTAAGTACAGCTATGCCGACAATAGCAAGAGATCTAAATGGTTATAATCTTATAAGTTGGATATTCTCTGCATATCTTTTAACATCAGCAGTTTCAACACCTATATATGGTAAATTATCAGATTTATTTGGTAGAAAAAAGATAATAACAATTGGAATTTTAATATTTTTAGTAGGAACAACTTTAAGTGGATTATCAAGAGATATGGTTCAGCTTATCATATTTAGAGCAATACAAGGATTAGGCTCAGGAGCAATTTTAACACTTACATATACAATAATAGGAGATTTATTTGATACTTCAGAAAAGGCTAAAATGCAAGGTTTTTTAAGTACTGTTTGGGGAGTTGCTAGCATCTTAGGACCATTTGTTGGAGGAGCAATACTTGCAAAACTTTCATGGCATTGGATTTTCTTTGTTAACATCCCATTTGGATTAATTGGAATGTATATGATAAATAAATACTTCCATGAAAAAGTGGTTAAAAGAAAAGCCTCAATAGATTATTTAGGTTCATTATTCTTAACAATAGCAATAGTAGCATTATTATTTAGTTGTTTAGAATCTCATAATACAAAGCTTTTAACTGGTTTAATAATAGTTTCTATTGTTAGTATTATAATATTCTGCATTGTTGAAAGCAAAGCAAAAGAACCTATAGTACCTAAAAAAATATTTAATAAGACAACTATTATAGTAAATATATTATGTTTTATAGTATCTATAATTTTAATATCAATTCAATCATATATGCCAATATATACACAAAATGTATTAGGCTATAGTCCTCTTTTATCAGGATTATTTTTAGCACCAGTTTCAATATCATGGTTCTTAACTTCATTTATACTTTCAAGAACTTTACCTAAATATGGTGAAAAAATAGTTATGACTGTAGCTATAATAATTTTAATAGTAGCAAATATTATTGTTAACTTATTAGGAATAAATTCAAATATAATAATTCTTATAATAGCAATGTTTATAATGGGATTTGGTTTTGGTGGAGTATTAAACTCTTCAATAATAGTAGTTCAAGAGCAAGTTGAACCAAGAGATATTGGAGTATCAACTTCAACAATAGCTTTAATAAGAACTTTAGGACAGACAATAGGAGTTAGTGTTTTTGGTGCAATAATGAATTTATCAATAACAAATCATTTTAAAGCACAAGGAATAAATGGTGTTACTCCAGATAATTTAAGTCCGACAAATAATATTTTCCATTTATCTAATGCTCAAATAAAAAGTGGATTCTTTGCAGGAGTACATAGTATATTCTGGGCATTACTTATAATAGCAATAATAACTTTAATAATAGGACTTATTTTACCTAAGAAAAAAATAAAAGAATAAAATTAAGCCTTTATACAATTATTTAAATAATTGTATAAAGGCTTTTATGTTTAAAATATTATATTTGCCATTAATACTATTATAGGTAATGTTACAAGTGTTCTAATTAGAAAAATTAAAACTAAATCTTTGAAATTAACAGGAATTTTTGAACCTAATAAAAGGCCGCCAACTTCTGACATATAAACTAATTGAGTTACAGAAACTGCTGCAATTATAAAACGAGTCATATCAGAAGCTATATTTCCAGCTAAAACTGAAGGTAAAAACATATCTGCAAATCCAACAACCATTGTTTGTGAAGCAGCAGCTGCTTCAGGAACTCCAAGTATTTTTAAAATTGGAATAAAAGGTGTTCCAAGTACTTGGAATATTGGAGTATATGTTGAAATTATAAGTGCAAGAGTTCCCATTGCCATAACTATTGCAAGAACTCCAATCCACATATCTAATACATTTTTAATTCCTGATATAACAAATTCTTTTGGATGTGCTATTAAATCAGCTTTTTCTACAGCTTTTTCTAAACCAAAAGAAAAAGGAGTATAACCTTCAGGAATAGTCTCAAGATCCTTATTATCTTGACCATTTATAAATGTGTCAGGTTTCCTTGATAATGGTGGTATTCTTGGAACTATTATAGCTGCAACAAGACCTGCAAGTGAAACTGTTATGTAAAATGGTACAAATAAGTGATCAAGTCCAACTTGAGCAAGAACAACTAAACAGAATGTGATTGAAACTGCAGAGAAAGTTGTCCCAATAACAGCAGCCTCTTTTTTTGTATAATATCCTTCTTCATATTGTTTAGAAGTAAGTAAAATTCCAATACTTCCATCTCCAAGCCAAGATGCTATACAATCTATTGATGAACGTCCAGGTAATTTAAATATTGGACGCATAAATTTTGTAAGTAAAGCCCCTATAAATTCTAAAAGACCAAAGTCTAATAAAAGTGGCAATAAAAATCCTGCGAATAAAAATACAGATATTAGTATAGGTAATAAATCATTTAATATAAATCCCCCTGTGTCAGCTGACCAAAATGCTTCTGGTCCTATTTTAAAATTAGCACATATTACAAAAATCATTCCTAATATTCTAGCAATTAACCAAATTGGAGTAACATCAAATAAATGTTTTAAATAATCATTTTTCATTATAAATTTTGGTTTAACTGTCTTAGCTAAGATACTTCCTATTGCTGATAAAGAGATTAATATTACTGCAAAGTGAAGTAAGTATTCATTAAAGAAAGAAACTGTTTTATTAGCTAAAAAAGCTATTGGAATCGTCATTCCTTCTCCTAAATTAATAGGTGTCATAAATAATATAACTCCAATTAATGAAGGGATTATAAATTTTAAAAGTAGTTTAAGTGATTTTGTTTTTTTATTCATAATTAACCCCCTATATATAAATTTATGCATAAAATTTAATGATTATGCAATTTAAATTTATAATAATACATTTGTGAACAAAAAGAAAGAGTTTTTATAAAAAAATATAAAAAATATACATAAATTTTCTTTACATATATACCTTAAAAAGGTACGTATTAATTTCTCTTTTAGACAAATACTATTTTTGTAAGTTAAATTAAAGGGAGTTGAATTAGAATGAAAAATGCTATCGAAAATGTAAATTGCTCATTAAATGAATTAAATGAAGCTAAAGCTAGTTTAGAACAAGCACTATCAACTGTTGAAAAACCAGAAAATAAAAAATTAATTCAAGATTCTTTAAATTCAGTTTGCGAATCAATTGAATGTGTACAAAATGCAGTAAAGAATTATAAAGAAAGTTCAAAATAATTTTTAAATAAGGTTACTAAGAATTTTCACCCCAAAAATAAATGCATCATACCCTATGTAATAAGTTTAAAATTTATTACATAGGGTATTTTAATTATAAAAATGCTTTATAATTAAATAGTAATAATATATTATATTTATTAAAGCAAAGGTTAGTAATTATATTTTAATGATTATAAAATAGTATTTTGATTGAGGAGTAAATAAAAATGACATATAGACAAGAGATTAAAAATGCAAAAAGAATAGTTATAAAGGTTGGAACTTCTACTTTAACTCATGGAACTGGAAATATTCATTTAAGAAGAATCGAAAAACTTGCAATGGTTATCTCAGATATAATGAATGAAGGAAAAGAAGTTGTACTAGTAACATCAGGAGCTATAGGTGTTGGAAGTAGTAAATTAAAGTTAAAGGAAAGACCTAAAACTATAAGAGAAAAACAAGCTGTAGCAGCAGTTGGTCAATGTGAATTAATGCATATATATAGTAAATTTTTTGGAGAATTTAGTCATGTTGTTGGACAGGTACTTTTGACTAGAGATGTTATTGAAGATGATCATATTAGAGAAAATGTTTGCAATACATTTGAAACACTTTTAGATAAAGGAATATTACCAATAGTAAATGAAAATGATACTGTTTCAATTGATGAGATAGAAAATATAGTTAAATTTGGAGATAATGATAATCTTTCAGCTATAGTATCTACATTAGTTAATGCAGATCTTTTAATAATACTTTCAGATATAGATGGTTTTTATGATAAAGATCCAAGAGATAATGAAGATGCAAAACTTTTAGATATTGTAGAAGAAATAACAAAAGAAATTGAAGAAGCAGCTGGAGGAGCAGGAACTTCATTTGGTACAGGTGGAATGATAACGAAACTTACTGCAGCTAAAACTGCTAATAGTGCTGGAGTTCACATGGTATTGGCAAATGGAGAGAATCCAGAAGTTATAATAAATATTTTAAAAGGTGAGAATATAGGAACTTTATTTGTAAAAAGTAAATAAAAAGGGGGTAATAGTATGACAAAATTAGAAATTATGGGAGCTAAAGCTAAAGAAGCAAGCTATGTTTTAGCTAATATTACTACAAAAGAAAAAGATAATGCGCTTTTAAAAATGGCAGAAAATCTTATAAAAAATACAAATTTTATTATAAATGAAAATAAAAAAGATTTAGAAAAGGCAAAAGAAAAAGGAATTTCTGACTCAATGATAGATAGATTAGCATTAGATAAAACTAGAATTGAAGGTATGGCGAATGGATTAAGACAAGTAGCTAATCTTCAAGATCCAGTTGGAGAAGTTCTTGGAATGTGGAATAGACCAAATGGGCTTCAAATAGGACAGAAAAGAGTTCCTATGGGAGTAATAGGAATAATATATGAAGCTAGACCAAATGTAACTTGTGATGCAGCAGGACTTTGTCTAAAAGCAGGAAATGCAGTTATTTTAAGAGGTGGAAGTGAAGCTATAAATTCAAATTTATCTATAATAAAAGTTCTAAGAGAAAGCTTAGTAGAAGTTGGATTACCAATAGACTCTATCCAATTAGTAGAAGATACTAGTAGAGATGTTGCAACAGAAATGATGAAGCTTAATGAATATATAAATGTGCTTATTCCAAGAGGTGGAGCAGGACTTATAAATGCAGTTGTAAAGAATGCTACAGTTCCAGTTATAGAAACAGGAACAGGAAATTGTCATATTTATGTAGATTCAAAATGTGATTTTGAAATGGCAAAAAATATTGTTGTAAATGCTAAAACTTCAAGACCATCAGTATGTAATGCTGCTGAAAGTTTAGTTGTACATTCAAAGGTTGCTAAAGATATATTACCTATATTAGTAGATGCATTAAGAGAAAAGGGTGTTTTATTAAAAGGTGATGAAAAAGCAAGAGAAATTATAAAAGATATGGAAGAAGCAACAGAAGAAGATTTTTATACTGAATTTTTAGATTATATAATGAGTGTGAAAATAGTTGATAGTATTGATGAAGCTATATCACATATTAATAAGTATAATACAGGACATTCAGAAGCAATAATTACTGAGAGTTATGAAAATTCTCAAAAATTCCTTCAAAGAATTGATGCAGCAGCAGTATATGTAAATGCATCTACTAGATTTACTGATGGAGAAGAATTTGGTTTTGGAGCAGAAATAGGTATAAGTACGCAAAAACTTCATGCTAGAGGGCCTATGGGATTAAAAGAACTTACAACATTTAAATATATAATTTATGGAAATGGCCAAATAAGATAATAAAAAATAACCTGTAGATCGGACTTCTACAGGTTATTTTTTACCGTTTATTTTTAAGCGATTTGATAAATGAAAACAATGTTTAAAAATATAGGACTACATAGTAATTATGCAGTCCAACTTATAAATAATAAGTTAGTCAGTTCCTTAAGGGAGGTAACTGCTCTTATTAAAATTATCTGAATATTCAAATAAATTATACTATAAATAAATAAAAAAATCAAATTTATATAATATACTATACTATTATATGTAAAAATGTTACAATTTTTTATGATGTTAAAAGTTTAGGGGGATATTATGAGAGGGTTAAAGAAAAGATTATTATTGGTAGGAATGTCTATTTTCTTTATATTAGGAGCATTTGTTGGGTGTGGTAGTTCTGAAAAAGAAGATACTTCAAATGTTGCTAAGGGATATCAATGGAAAGTTGAAAAGGATGGAAAAGAATTATATTTAATAGGAACTATGCATCCTATTAATACTAGTTATGATTATTTTTCAGATAAAATATTAGAAATAATGAAAGAAACAGATGTATTATCTGTTGAAGTTAATATGAGCCAAGAAGATATGCTTTTGGCAAATGCTAGGCTAGTATATTCAGATGGAAAAACAATAGAAAATGAATTAAGCAAAGAGCAAATAAAAACTCTTAAAGAGTTGTGTAGTGATGCTGGGATTGATTATGAGAAACTAAAAGTATTTAAAGCTCAAGGAGTTATTCAAAATATATCATCTGTAATATATGAAAAAGCAAATCTAGAAATGGCAACATTTGATGATATGTTAAAGGATAGATATATAAAAGAAAATAAAAAAGTAGATCAAGTTGAAAATATGGAATTTCAACTTAATTTAATGGATAAAATTCAAGGAATAGATCAATTAAAAGAAATTCTAGATGAATATGAAAAAGGAAAATTTGAAGATTTAACAAAAGAAGAAACAGAATATGCAAAGAATGTTATGGAATCATATAAAAATGGTGATGAAAAGTTTATGAATGAAGCTATAGAAATGCAAAAAGAAAATGAAGATATATATAAAGCGCTTATCTTAGATAGAAATATTGGAATGGTAAAAAAGATAGAAGAATATATTAAGTCTGATGAAAAATATGCTTTAGCTGTTGGAGCACTTCATTTCTTCGGGGATGATGGAATAATAAAAATACTAGAGGATAAGGGATATAAAATAACTAAATTATAAAATAAAAATAGAAGTTGTTATTATAAATTAATCTAAAACTTAAATAAAAGCTATGTAATATTTATTACATAGCTTTTTTATTATTTATTTAAATCATTTTCTTCAAAATTTATTTTATCCTTTATTAAATAAAGTGGTCTTCTCTTACTTTCATCATATATTCTTCCAACATATTCTCCTATTATTCCTAAAGAAAGAAGTTGAACTCCACCAAAGAATACCATGACACACATTAATGATGTCCATCCAACACTTGTATCAAAGAAGAATTTGCTTATGATTGCATATATAAATATGAAAAATGAAATTGCAATTGCTAAAGAACCAAAGGCAGTCATTAGTTTTAATGGTTTTGAGGAGAATGATATAATTCCATCACTTGCAAATTTAATCATTTTAGATAATGGATATTTTGTTTCTCCAGCAAATCTTTCATCTCTAGTATATTCAATATAAGTTTGATTAAATCCAATCCAACTAATCATACCTCTTATAAATCTATTTTGTTCAGGCATTTGTTTAAATGCTTCAACAACAGATTTATCAATAAGTCTAAAATCACCAGTATCTTTAGGTATTTCTATATCAGACATTTTTCCAAGAAATTTATAAAAATACTTAGCTGTTATAAGCTTAAATTTACTTTCACCTTTTCTTTTGCCTCTTTTTCCGTAAATAACATCAAAGCCTTCTCTCCATTTATCCAACATTTGAGGTATAAGCTCTGGAGGATCTTGAAGGTCAGCATCAATTATAACAACTGCATCACCAGAACAATTAAAAAGTCCTGCTGTTACTGCGGATTGATGACCGAAATTTCTAGCAAAATTTATAACCTTAACATGTTTATCTTCTTCAGCAATACTTTTTAATATTTCTAAAGTTTTATCTGTACTACCATCATTTACAAATATAAGCTCATGATCTATGTTTTCAATTGTTTCCATAACACTTTTTAATCTGTTATAACATTCTTGTGCTACTAATTCCTCAAAATACATTGGGACAATAACACTAACTAAATCTTTTTTCAAAAAATCACCTCATAGTAATATAATATAATTCAATAAACCCAATTTAAACCAAATCAATTAATATTATAACATAAAAGGAAAAATAGCAATAAATGTTATATAATTAATTTATATAGATGTTAGGAGTTTTAGTCATGAATAAAGAAAAATATACTTTAATTACAGGAGCTACAAAAGGAATAGGATTCGAATTAGCAAAATTATTTTCAAAAGATAAAAATAATCTATTATTAGTTGCTAGAAATGAAGAAAAATTATTAAAACTGAAAAATATATTAGAAAAAGAAGATGACATAAAGGTTATGACTCTTTCTATTGATTTAACAAAAGAAAATGAAATAGATGTTTTTATAAATAAGATAAACTCTGAGGAAATTATTATAGAAAACTTAGTCAATAATGCTGGGATAGGTAGCTTTGGATATTTTGATGAAATTGATGAGGAAAGAGATTTTGATTTAATAAATATAAATATTTTTGCAATTACAAAGCTTATAAAAGCATTACTACCAAAAATGAAGGATAGAAGGAGTGGAGGAATACTTAATGTTGCTTCAACAGCAGCTTTTGTAGGTGGACCTAAAATGAGTACTTATTATTCATCTAAAGCATATGTACTAACTTTATCAGAAGCACTTTATGAGGAATGTAAAGAGCATAATGTTAAGGTTTGTTGTCTTTGTCCAGGACCAGTAAAAACTAGTTTTCAAAGTGATGCAGGAATAGTTAAATCGGAAAAAGCAAAAAAATATTTAATGGATGCAAATATAGTAGCTAAAGTAGGTTATAACGGATTTAAAAAAGGAAAACCAATTATAATTCCAGGGTTTAAAAATAGAATTATGGTTAATTCTACTAAAATTTTACCTAGAGGATTAATTAGAAAGATAATATTCAATACGAATAAATAATTAAGAATTTGCATAATACATAAGAGGCAAATGGGGGAGTGAACAATATGGGGATTTTTGATGGAATAATTCTAGTTTCAGATATGGATGGAACTATAATAAACAGTGATAAAAAAATATCTGAAAGAGATAAAAAGGCAATAAATTATTTTAAAGAGAATGGAGGTCTTTTTACTATAGCAACTGGAAGAATGTTACCATCTGCTAATAGATATACATTAGATTTAGATTTAAGTTTACCTATAATTCTTTATAATGGTGGGAAAATATATGATTATAAAGAAGAAAAGACATTGAAAGAATATTATTTAGAAGAACATAGAAAAGAAATAATAAATAAGCTTATGGAAAATGATAATATAGGAATAGAAGTATATTCAGATGAAAATATTTATGTTTTTAAACAATGTAGCTTAACAAAACGTTTTTCTAAGCTTGGCTATGATGTTATTTATGATATTGATGATAGTGTATGGAAAAAACAATGGATAAAGATATTGATAGTAGGTCAAAAAGAAATAATAGATAATTTTGAAAAGAATTTTAAAGAATTTGATATAGAAATTCCTTTGAGAAGTGCAGAAAAATATTTAGAAATAGTTCCCAAATATACTTCTAAAGCTAAGGCATTAGAAGAACTATTAAACTTAAAAAATTTAAAAGAATATAAGGTAGTTGCTGTAGGTGATAATATGAATGATATTGACCTTATAGAAAAAGCTGATTATGGGTTTGCAGTTAAAAATGCTACAGAGAGATTACTAAAAAAAGCAAAATTAATAGCACCAAGTAAAGATGATAGTCCAATAGAATATATAGTTAATTGGATAAAGGAAAATATTATATAAAACAATTTATTTATAACAAAAGAATTAATAAAATTATATAAAAAGACTGTCCAAAAGGACAGTCTTTTTATTTATGATCTAAATACAACTTCTTCTCTTGAGAATAAGTGTTTTGTAGCTAAAAGCGCTAAAATAAGATAAATAATGTTCCATAAAAGAACTATTCCAATATGATTAAAGTTTGTAATTCCAACCATAAACTCTTTCATTAAAGCAACTGAGTTAGCAACTGGTATATGGAATAAAAATGATGAGATATCCTTAGCATCCATAAACATTGGAATATATGAAACTATCATAATTGGAGTAATAACCCCTGATAAATAAGTTCCAGCTTCTTTAGTTGATCTCGCAAATACGCTTATGCTTATTTGAATTGCGCAAATTGCAAGTAATAAAATTAAAAGAAGTATAATCATAAAAACTAAAGATTGCGGACTTAAATCAAAAGAAAAAGCAGTGTTTTTGCTTATTCCACTATCCATCTCAGATATAGATCTCATAAAGCTTTGAAGTCCTATATACATTGAGATTAAACTTGCAATCATAGTTAAAGCTGAGACAACACTTATAGCTATAGTTTTACCAAAAATAAGTGAATTTCTGTTACAAGGAGTTGAAAGAAGAGGCTCGAAAGTATTTCTTTCTTTTTCTCCAGCACCTAAATCAGCAGCTATTCCAAGAATAGGAGCAAACATAAACACTACAATTAATGAAGGCATCATACCTCCTAAAGTTCTTGCCATAGGATTGACTTCTTCTTCTCCATCAGCTAGAATTCCAGATTTAACATCAACTTTAAATGGCTTTAATATTTCGGTATCTATTCCTTTAGCTTTAAGTCTTTCACTTACAATACTATCTTCTAGACCTGAAATTAAAGATGAAACAGTAGTAGATGCTATAGATGAATTGTTAGAACTATCATCATATAAAATTTCTATATTAGCTTCTTTTCCTTCTGCAATTAACTTATCAAAATTTTCAGGAATGTTTATAATTAATTGTAGTTTTCCTTCTTTTAAAGCAGATTTTTGATCTTCAGGATTTTCGATTTTGAAATTCTTTTGAGATTGCAATAAGTTATAAACAGAAGATTTATTATCTCCATTTATAGCTAGGTTTATCTCTTCAGTAGCACCTTTCATTGTATTCTTCATTCCATATCCCATAAGCTTATACATTACAGGAAATAAAATTATAGGTAATATTAAAGTAAATAAAATAGTTTTTTTATCTCTAAAAATATCTTTTAACTCTTTCTTTAAAACAACTAAAAAACTATTCATGAATATTACCTCCTATTAAAGAAACAAAAACTTCTTCTAAATCAGAATTATTATGTTTATTTTTAAGTTCTGAAACTGTACAATCTTCTAAAAGAATTCCTTTATGGATTATTACAACTCTATCACAAAGTTTTTCTACTTCTTGCATAGAATGGCTTGAAAAAAGAACTGTTTTTCCTTCAGATTTGCATTTGCGAATAAATTCATGAACTACTCTTACAGCACTTACATCAAGTCCAGTACAAGGTTCATCAAATAGCATAACTTTTGGATTATGAACTATTGAACGTGCAATTGAAACTTTTTGTTTCATACCTCTAGAGAATTTAGAAACTTTTTTATCAATATATTCATCCATACCGAATTGAGTAGAAAGCTCATTTATTCTTTCATCTGCATCTTTATCACTCATTCCATAAAGATTTGCAAAATATTTTATATTTTCTCTTGCAGTAAGTCTATCATATAGACCTACATCACCACCAAATAATATACCAATTTCATTTCTAACATTAACAGGATTTTCTTTAGCTGAAAGCTTGTTTACAAATATTTCTCCTGATGTTATCTTTAGCATTGTTGAAATCATTCTAAGTGTAGTAGTTTTTCCAGCACCATTTTCCCCCAATAAGCCAACTATTTCACCTGGATTAACATTAAAAGATATGTTATTTACCACAGTAGCTTTTTTAAATGATTTCGTTAAATTTTTAATCTCAATCATAAATTTTCCCCCTCTTTATTAGATTTACAAAATATAGAAAATATAAATAGATTATATCATAAATTTTGGAAAAAAATACAGTTTTTAATAACTTATTTAAAAATATTATTTAACTTTTATGGCGATTTAATTTGAAAAATTTTCTTGACATGTAAAAAAGCATAAATTAAAATATATAAAAAGAATAAAATTTAGAGTTAAGGTACACTTTAAATTGGTCCTGTGAGGCCAGAAAGGAAGTATTAAGCTATGTTAGTTACAGCTATAGGTAATTTCATAGAATTATCTTTGAAGGTTAATTTAAATAATGAACATATAAGGATGATAGAGAGAGCAATTTAAAGAATTAGGTCTCTTTATTATCCTTTTCTTTTTATATAAATAAACTTTAAAGTGTATTTTTAGCTTCAAACATATATTTTGAAGGAGGGCTTAAGCATGAAAGCGAAGCTTATATTGGAAAATGGTATGGTTTTTGAAGGTAAATCATTTGGATACCTTAAGGAAAGTGTTGGAGAGGTAGTTTTTACTACAGGTATGACAGGATATCAAGAAGTTTTAACTGATCCATCATATTATGGACAAATTGTCACAATGACATATCCTTTAATAGGAAATTACGGAATTAACTTAGAAGACATGGAATCAAAAAGACCACAAGTTAAAGGTTTCATAGTAAGAGAAAAATGTAATATGCCAAATAATTTTAGATGTGAATTAACTTTAGACAACTACTTAAAACAAAATAAGATAATAGGGCTTGAAGGAATTGATACAAGAGCTTTAACAAAAGTTTTAAGAAATAGCGGAACAATGAAAGGGATTATAGTTTTAGATGATTCTTTATTAGAAGATGTTCAAGATAAAATAAAATCTTTCTGCAATAAAGAAGCAGTTTTAAAAGTAACATCAGAAGAAAAATATGAAATAGATGGCTTAGGAAAGCATATAGCAATAATTGATTATGGAATAAAACAAAATATAATAAGAAATTTTAAAAAGAGAGGCTGTAAAATATCAGTTTTTCCTGCAAAATCAAATGCAAAAGAAATCTTAGAAGTTAATCCAGACTTAGTATTTTTATCAAATGGCCCTGGGGATCCACAAGATTTAGATTTTGCAATAGAATGCATAAAAAATATAATAGGTAAAAAACCAATAGTAGGAATATGTCTAGGACATCAGCTTTTAGCTTTAAGTTTAGGTGGAAATACTACTAAATTAAAATTTGGACATAGAGGATGTAATCATCCAGTTAAAGATTTAGAAACAGGTAAAGTTCATATAACATCTCAAAATCATGGATATGTTGTAGATAGTTTACCAGAAGAAGTTGAAGCAACTCATATAAATATAAATGATGGAACAATTGAAGGCTTAAAACACAAAAAATTACCTATATATTCAGTTCAATTCCATCCAGAAGCATCATCTGGTCCAAAGGATTGTGAATATATTTTTGATAGATTTTTAGAATATGCACTATAGGATTAAGTAGGAGGAGTTTACTATGCCATTAAATAAAGACATTAAAAAAGTTTTAGTTATAGGTTCAGGCCCAATTATTATAGGACAAGCAGCAGAGTTTGATTATTCAGGAACACAAGCTTGTCAAGCTTTAAAAGAAGAAGGAATAGAAGTTATATTAATAAATTCAAATCCAGCAACTATAATGACAGATAAAGAAGTTGCAGATAAAGTTTATTTAGAACCATTAACATTAGAATTTGTAGAAAAGGTAATAGCAAAAGAAAGACCAGATAGTTTACTAGCAGGAATGGGCGGACAAACAGGTTTAAATCTTGCAGTTGATCTTTATGAATCTGGAATTTTAGATAAATATAATGTTAAAGTAATAGGTACATCAATAGAATCTATCAAAGAGGGTGAAGATAGAGAACTATTCAGAGATATGATGAATAGAATTAATGAGCCTGTTATTCAAAGTGAAATAATAACAGATCTTGAATCGGGACTTCAATTTGCTAATAAAATAGGCTATCCAGTTATAGTTAGACCAGCATATACTCTAGGAGGAACTGGGGGAGGAATAGCAGAGAATGAAGAAGAGTTAAAAGAAACTTTAGAATCAGGATTACAATTAAGTACTATAGGGCAAGTGTTATTAGAAAAATCAGTTAAAGGTTGGAAAGAAATCGAATATGAAGTTATGAGAGATTCATATGGAAATTGTATAACTGTATGTAATATGGAAAATATAGATCCTGTAGGAATTCATACAGGAGATAGTATAGTTGTAGCACCTTCACAAACTCTTTCAGATAAGGAATATCAAATGCTAAGAACAGCATCTATAAATATAATAAATGCTGTAGGGATAGAAGGAGGATGTAATGTACAATTTGCTTTAAATCCTCATAGTTTTGAATATGCAGTAATTGAAATTAATCCTAGAGTTTCAAGATCATCAGCATTAGCATCAAAAGCAACAGGATATCCAATAGCAAAGCTTGCTGCTAAAATATCTCTTGGATATGGATTAGATGAGATAAAAAATGCAGTAACTCAAAAAACTTATGCATGTTTTGAACCAACATTAGATTATGTAGTTTGTAAAATACCAAAATGGCCATTTGATAAATTCTTTAGTGCAGATAGAGCATTAGGAACAAAAATGATGGCAACTGGTGAAATAATGGCTATAGGAGCTAACTTTGAGCAAGCTTTCTTAAAAGGTATAAGAAGTTTAGAAATAGGAAGATATTCATTAGATTTTAAAAAATTTAGAGATTTAAGTATACAAGAACTTAAAGAAAGAGTTGTAACTCCAGATGATGAAAGAATTTTTGCATTAGCTGAAATGCTTAGAAGAGATTATAGAGTAGAAAAAGTTTCTGAAATAACAGGAATTGATAAATTCTTTGTAGAGAAAATAAAATGGATTGTAAATGAAGAACAAAGATTAAAATTAAGTCATATAGAAAATTTAGATAAAGAATGGTTATTAAATTTAAAGAAAAAAGGATTTTCTGATAAAGCGATAGCAGACTTTTTAGAAGTATGTCCAGAAGATGTTAATAGATTAAGAGATATTTGGAATATAAAACCTAGTTATAAAATGGTTGATACATGTGGTGGAGAATTTGAGGCATTATCACCATATTATTACTCAACTTATGAACAATATGATGAAGTTGTAGTTTCAAAGGACAGAAAGAAAGTAATAGTAATAGGTTCAGGTCCAATAAGAATAGGTCAAGGGGTAGAATTTGATTATGCTTCAGTACACTGTGTTAAGTCTTTAAGAAAATTAGGTATCGAAACAATAATAGTAAATAATAATCCTGAAACTGTAAGTACAGATTTTGATATATCAGATAAGCTTTATTTTGAGCCATTAACAGAAGAAGATGTTTTAAATATAGTAGAAAAAGAAAATCCAGATGGAGTAATACTTCAATTTGGTGGACAAACTGCAATAAAACTTGCAAACTTTATGAAAGAAAAAAATATTCCAACTTTAGGAACTACAGCAGATCAAATTGATATGGCAGAAGATAGAGAGAAATTTGATGCTCTATTAGAGAAATTAGGAGTATCAAGACCAAAAGGAAAAGGAGTTTGGAGTTTAGAAGAAGGATTAGAAGAAGCAAGAATTTTAGGTTTCCCAGTTTTAGTTAGACCTTCTTATGTAATAGGTGGACAAGGAATGGAAATAACTCATGATGAAGAAGAGTTAACATATTACCTAAATAATGCGTTCTCAAAAGATAAGAAAAATCCAATTCTTATAGATAAATACTTAATGGGTAGAGAAATTGAAGTGGACGCAATTTCAGATGGAGAAGATATATTAATACCTGGAATAATGGAACATTTAGAAAGAGCTGGTGTTCATTCAGGAGATAGTGTAACAATGTATCCAAGTCAAAATATAAGTGAAAATATAAAAGCGGATGTTTTAGATTATACTAAGAAATTAGCAATTGAAATTGGAATAAAAGGAATGATAAATATTCAATTTATAGAGTTTGAAGGAAAACTTTATGTTATAGAAGTTAACCCAAGAGCCTCAAGAACAGTTCCTTATATTAGTAAAGTATCAGGTGTTCCAATAGTGGATTTAGCTACTAGAGTTATGTTAGGAGAAAAATTAAAAGATTTAGGTTATGGAGTAGATGTTTATAAAGAACCTGATTTAGTTTCAGTTAAAGTTCCTGTATTCTCAACTCAAAAGCTTCCAAATGTAGAGGTGTCTCTAGGGCCAGAAATGAAGTCTACAGGAGAAGTTTTAGGTGTAGGAAGAAATATTCATGAGGCACTTTATAAAGGATTCTTAGGAGCTAATATGTTCCCAGGAATGAAAAAAGGAAAAATACTTGCTACTATTAAAAAACATGATAAAGAAGAATTCTTAGGAATGGCAAAAGAGTTAGCAGATCTTGGATACACTTTCATATCTACAGAAGGAACTTGTAAGCTTTTAAGAGAAAATGGAGTTCAAGCAGAAGAAGTTAGAAGATTAAATGAAGAAAAGCCAAATATACTAGATATAGTTAAAAATAAAGAAGTAGATCTAGTAATTAATACTCCTACTAAAGGAAATGATTCTAAGAGAGATGGTTTCTTAATAAGAAGAGCAGCTGTAGAAAGAAATATAGGAGTTATAACTGCATTAGATACTTTAAATGCAATAATAGATGTTAAGAAAAGTCATTTTGAAAAGAATAATAATTTAGAGGTATTTAATATAGCTGAAATATAAATTTTTAAATATAATTTTTTGTAGAAAAGAATCGTTTTAAGCGGTTCTTTTTTATAAAAAAATTTAGTCATAAAAAACATTTTTAGGAATATATTGTTAACATAAGAAAATTTTATGTTGACATACGAACGCTCGTTCGATAAAATATAATCAAACGTTTGTTCGCATTAAAAGGAGTGTTATTTTATGAAATCAAATTCATCAGTATTTGTAAAGGTAAATTGTAAAAGTATTAGTGAGTCAAAAAGCTTAATAATAGATAGAGAAGGTACTTATGACTATAATAAAAATAAATACTTAATGTGTGCTGGAAAATATGACAGAAATGGTTGGACAATAGTTTTTAAAGTTAGAGATTTTAAAGAAGCAGAAGAAGTAGTAAACAATAATCCTTTTATTCATAACAAAGGATATTCAATAGATATATCAAGAAATATAATGTAATATAAAAATAAGCTATCTAAAGAAAAGATTTTTTAGATAGCTTGTTTAGTTTAAACATAATATTTAATTTTAGTAATTACTGTTGATAAAGCGTATAATAAATCAATAGTTTTTCCTTTTCTCGCCTCATCAGAGCTTTCTAATATTTTAACTATAGGTCTTAGAGGATATCTAAAATTGTTATTTTCAACAATACACGTATCACCAGTGCTGAGCTCTACAATAGTACCAATAGGATAAGGCACTATAAATTTAGTAAATACAGTGACTAATTTGTGGTCAAATACAGTACCTGAATGAGCCATTATATATTCAACAGCATCATTTGCATGAATTGGTTTTCTATATGGTCTATTAGATGTAAGTGCATCATAAACATCAGCTATAGATACTATTTTTGATAATCTAAATATACTATCAGATTCTAAATTATTAGGATATCCTAATCCATCTACTCTTTCATGGTGTTGTTTTATTATAAGCTTACTAGAAGATGAAATATTAAAGTTATTAAACAAGTAATCATAACCTTTTTGTGGATGAGTTTTTATTAATTTAAATTCCTCTTCTGTTAAAGAAGAAGGTTTTTTTATTATGTCATTAGGAATAAATGCTTTTCCTATATCGTGTAGTAACGCACCAATACATAAATTAAGTAAATCTCGTTTGGAGAGTTTTAATCCTACACCTATTACAACAGAAATAATAGCAACATTTACTGAATGTTGATATGTATAATTATCCATATTTTTTATATCTACTAATGATAGCATTATATTTTCATTATCTAAAATATTGTTTAAAATTTCTTCAGCTATATTATTTACAGAATCAATATAAGGTTCCTTATCAATAATTAGATTACTTTTACTTGCTTTATTTATATTAATAAATACTTCTTTAAGAATTTTAATAGATTTTTGACGCAATTCAGGTCTTATTACATCATCTATCTCTATATTGCTATATTCATCAACAACATATATTTGATGAATATTATTTTCTTTTATTTTTTTTTAAAGCGTATCTTTAAGGGGTATCCCTTCCCTTAATAGAATACGTCCATCACTGTCATATATAGTTTTTCCTAAAAAAGAGCCACTTCTTACGCATTCAACTGGTATAATTCTCATAAAAACACCCCTAATAATTATTACTATATAATTATACTATAAAATAGGTAATTTAGAAATAATTAGTATTAAATTGTTATTTAAAAAAGCCATATAAATATTTTATATGGCTTTTTTTATTTATATATCAAGTAAATTTTTTTCGTAGTTTGAATATAAGTTTCTTAATGTTTCCATTTTTTCTTCAAGTTCTATATAAAGTTCTGAAGCTAATTCATAATTAGATTTAGCAAAAGCATCCTTTAATCTACTGAAAAGAGATTTTTCAGTTAAACTATCTTTCATGATATAAATTCTTAATTTAGATATTTCTGACCAATTTGTAATATCTAAATCAGATGCTAAGTATGGATCATGTAACATTTTACTTTCTCTAACTTGGGATAAGAATTTATTTATAACCCTATGCTCAATTTCAGTAGCCCATCTTGAAATAGTTCCTATTCTGAAACTATTTATTATTTTATCTGTAAATATAGGATTTCTTTTTAATATTTCTAGTTTTTCTTTATAATCATCTAGTTGTTTTAAGTTTTCATATATAGTTGCAGGTGCTTTACCAAATAAAGTTTCTCTTTCTTCTTCAGTGTAATGTTCAAATACATCAAGTTCTGATCTATATGCTCTATCTACTCTTAAATAATCAAATTTTTCACCAGGTTTTTTAGAAAGTTCTGCTAAAAGTTCATCTTGAGTTTTATTATTTTCTAGTGCATATATGACACCATCTAACATTGCAAGATAAGAAACTGCCATAGTTAGATAAGTATTACTATGTGGGTTTGGAGATCTAAGTTCAAATCTTGTAGCAAGTGGACTTTCAAGATCTCTAACTAGTCCAATTAATATAGTTCTATTTCTTGATGGATTTTCTGGTGATTCTCCAAGTGAAGTAACTGTACATATTGGAGCTTCAAAACCAGGTTTTAATCTCTTTAATGCATTATTAGTTGATGAAATAAATGGATTCATTATTTCATAGTTATTAAGCATTCCCATTAATGCTCCATAACCAATTTCACTTAGGAAATGATCTTTTGGAACGTGGAATAAGTTCACTATTTTTCCGTTTTTAAGTTTTGCACTTATTCCTAAATGAACATGCATTCCTGATCCAGCTACATTATCAATAGGCTTAGCCATGAATGTAACTTCAAGACCATATCTTCTATAAGTTTCTTGAACAAGAGATTTTATAAATAATTCATTATCAGCTGCTTGTAAAGCTGATGAAAATTTCCAGTCAATTTCTAGTTGTTCCATTATATGATTGTAACTTCCATCTGAATCAAGTTTAGCTCTAACTCCACCTACTTCTTTATGTCCCATTTCAGGTTCAAATCCATACTTGTCCATTAATATTAAAGTTTGTTCTAAAGCTGTTCTTACATCACCTTTAGTTTTAGTCCAATAATGTTCTTGTAAGTCTTGAGATGCTGATAAAGCTTCTATATTAGCTACATCATCTGGTGTTTTTACCCAAAATTCTAGTTCTGTAGCAGAAGTAATTAAAATTTCATCTATGTCACTTGGCGCAATACCAATACTTTTTAATGCTGATGGATTTTTTTCTATTAGTTCATTAAGAGATTTTTTGAAGGTATCTATAGAAGATTTTAAAATATAACGAGAGTCAACAGGTTTGTTGTTGTGATGTAAGAAACAAGGTATTTTAAGAGTCCCAATAGGTTTTCCAGTTATTTCATCAATATTATCAAAATTGTAGTCAATAAACCAATTACAATTTAAATCTGCAATCATATCAACTTTTGCGTCATGTAAAGTTGCGATTTCTGGAAGGACAACAGATGAACCGTCCGTTTGAACAGCTACTCCATGAAGAAATGACTCTATGTCATCTAAGAATAATTTGACAGGAATTTTTTCGTCTGTGTCATTTCCAGAAAGATCAACACCGACTAGAGAAACAAATTTAATTTGAGGATTGCTAGTTAAAATATCAAATAAAGTATCTTTAGTATGATTCTCTTTAGATATTGTATAAATTAAGTTTTCAATCATAAGATATCATTTTATATATATTGATTTTAATTTATATTTTATAGAAAAATATGAACAATACATATAAAATAAATTCACATCCTTTCGTTATATAGTCGAATATAATATAAATATATACAAAAAATATTCGTATAATTTACAAATCTTAGGAAGATTTTACTATATATAATATACATAGTCAATAACATAGTCAATAAAAATAAAATTAAATTTTAGTAAAACTATTAGGAGATTATTGGTAAGGTTCTTATAATTTATAAAAAGTTAGTAGATTTATTAATATTAAAGTTATAAAATAAATAATAGATTAATAAAGAGTGGAGGGATTAAGCTTTGGATAAGAGTAAATTACCAATAGGTTTCTTTGATTCAGGTGTTGGTGGATTAAGCGTTTTGAAAGATGCATTAAAGCTTATGCCTAATGAAAATTATATATTTTTTGGAGATTCTAAAAATGCTCCTTATGGTGATAGATCAATGAAGGAAATAAGAGATTTAACTTTTGATGCAGTTGATTTTTTATTTTCAAAAAATGTAAAAGCAATAGTAGTTGCTTGTAACACAGCAACTAGTGCAGCAGTTGCAGAACTTAGAAGAGTTCACCCTGAAGTTCCTATAGTTGGAATAGAACCTGCTGTTAAGCCTGCTGTTGAGCTTAATAGAAAAGGTAAAATAGTTATAATGGCAACTGCTTTTACTTTAAAACAAGATAAATTTGCTAAATTAGTTAGTAAATATGATCATGTTGAATTATACCCTATGCCATGTCCAGGACTTGTGGAATTTATTGAGGCAGGAGATTTACATAGTGATGAATTAAAAGAGTTTTTAAGAGATCATTTTAAAGAAGTTATGAAAGAGGATATTGCAGCAATAGTTTTAGGATGCACACATTATCCATTTATAAAAGAAGCTTTAGCATCAGTAGTAGGTAAAGATATTCCTATAATTGATGGTGGAGAAGGAACAGTAAGAGAATTAAGAAGAAGATTAAGTGTAGCTGGTCTTATAAATGAAAGTACACAAAAAGGTACTATAGAATTCCATAATTCATGTGGAAGAGAAGATGTAGAAGAACTTAGTAGAAAGCTATTAGGAATATAATATACATTTTATTAAATAAGTTATATCAAGTCATATAAATAATGGTTTGATATAGCTTGTTTTATTTTTATTATATTTTAATAGGAACTAAAAGAGAAAGCATTACATATAATAAAATAAAAATAAAATTATAAAAAAGTTTGTGAAATAGTTGACAAACTTTTGTACTCTTGATATATTATAAGTGAGGAAGGAATTATCAGAAAATTTCAAAAATAAAAACAAATTTTAACAGAGGTGATTAATATGATGATAAATGTTAGAGAATTTTTAGGAGAAAATTTTGGGATTGAAGATGCTATATTTTTAAGAGAAGCTATAAAAGACAGTGAAGAAGCAGTTATATTAGATTTTGAAGGATTAGATAGAGTTCCAAGCACATTTTTTATAAGCTTATTTCAAGATTTAATAAATGAAAGAGGAAGAGAAGCAATTTTTAATAATGTGAGTGTTAAGAACTTAACAAATTCTAGAGATTTTTCAAGAGTAGTTATGGGAACAACTTTTTTAAACTAATAAAAATAAAAAATGAAAGTGTATATTAAATTGCAATAATACAAATAAATATATTGGAGTATTACAATGAGTGAAAACAGAATAAGGTATAAAAAACCTACTATATCGGTATGATTATAGTAGGTTTTTTTGTTTTTATGGATAAAAAAGTTTATATGATATATAATTTCAATATAATAAAAATATTATTGTTAAAGGTAAATTTTGAATTATTATTTAGCTTTAGAGAATAATATAAAATAGCAAAATTGAAAGGAGATTATTATGAGTAATCCAATAGTAACTATAAAAATGAAAAATGGTGGAGTTATAAAAGCTGAATTATATCCAGAAATAGCTCCAAATACAGTAAATAACTTTATTGATTTAGTAGAAAAAGGATATTATGATGGTTTAATATTCCACAGAGTAATCCCTGGATTTATGATTCAAGGAGGATGCCCAAATGGAAATGGTATGGGAGGCCCTGGATATTCAATAAAAGGTGAATTTACTTCAAATGGTTTCCAAAATGATTTAAAACATACAACAGGTGTTTTATCAATGGCAAGAGCTATGAATCCTAATTCAGCAGGAAGCCAATTCTTTATAATGGTTGCAGATGCACCACATTTAAATGGGCAATATGCTTCATTTGGTAAAGTTTTAGAAGGTATGGAAGTAGCAGAAGAAATAGTTAAACAACCAACTGATAGAATGGATAGACCATATGATGATCAAATAATGGAAACTGTAACAGTTGAATTAAATGGCTATAAAGCAGAAGCTCCTTCTATAATAGAATAGGAGATATCTTATGAAAAAAAATAAATGTTTATTAGCTTTCGGTTTAACTAATGAAGAGATGTTAGCATTAAGAGCATTAGGAAAAGTTATAGAGGTAAAACCTGAAATGGCAGAAATGAAAATAGGAAAAATTCCTTTATATAATGGGGAAGAACTTACTACAGAAAAAGTTATGCCAAATGAAAAAGTAGTTTTATTCCATGATTTTGCTGATGGCGAAGTTAGAGGAATGACTAAAAAGGTAAGAAATATTGCAGAAGGTGTAATATTAGCAATTGTTACACCTATGTCTAAACAATGGAGTCTACACTATTTAGTAAACCACTTGATGCAAGAAAGAGAACTCTATAGAAACATGCAAAAGGGGAGATAAATTTTGAGTAGAGTTGGTGAAAGAATAAAAGAAGCAAGACTTAAATCTAATATGACACAAAAAGCTTTAGCTAAGAAGCTTGGTGTAGCAGAAAAGTATATAAATGAAGTTGAGCTTGGTAGAAAAGTAGCACAAGAATCTTTTATTGATAGAGCAGCTAAAATTTTAAAAGCAGATTTAAATGATATAAGTATGGTTGTTACAGATAAAGAGTTAATGGATGAAAGAAAAGCAGCATCAAACTTTAAACCACAAAAAACAAAAGTTGAAAAGAATGATGTTTGGGAAAATGCTTTTTCATCAGTTCTAAGAAATGTTCCAATATATGATTATAATTTAAAGAATGTGTTAGGACATAAGGAATTGCCAATCCATTCAAATAAAGTAGAAGGATATCCACAAGATAAAGTTTTATATATAAAAATACAAGATGATGAAATGAGTGGATTTAGAATGCTTGAAGGAGATTTAGTATTTGCACATTTAGTAAGTGAATTAAATTCAAATGGATTCTTCTTAGTAAATCATAAAGGTGAAAATAAAATAAGAGAAATCAAGAGATTAGATAACTCAAAAGTTCTTCTTATGAGCAATAGAGGCGGCCTTATGACAGAAACTGTAGAAGTTAAGAACCTTCAAGTAATTGCAAAATTAGATAGAATAGAGATAAATTTATAAAAAAACCATCAGCTTTGCTGATGGTTTTTATTTAATTTCTAATTTTAACTAAATCAGTGGTAAAAGTGCTATTTTTCTTTTCTGAAATAAATTCATTATTAAAGAAATTACTCTTATCACCGAATCCTTTACCAACTGTTTTAAGTCCATCACGTTCAACTAAAGTTTTTTGATCTGAAAATAAATTTGTTCCTAGACCAAGTCTATCACCTTGAACTGTTACTCCCATACTTGCTAAAATAGTTGGATACATATCAGTTGGTGAGAATTTACGATTCTTTAGTCTATCAATATTATCATTAGTAGTGTTAGGATCAGGATTTAGAATTAAGTTAAATATAGACCTGTTGTAAGATGGATCCCAATCTTTAAAGAAATTTTTATCCATACTTAAATGATCTCCTGTAACTACAATAGTTGTATTTTCGTAAAAAGGTTGCCTCTGAATCCATCTAATAAATTTTACAGCTTCTTTAGTTGAATATGAAATAACATTTGCATATTGAGAATCATGTTTTTTCTCGGCTTTTTTCGAAAGATAACCATCTGGAAAATGAGTATCAGCAGTTTCCATTGTGAAATTAAATGGTTTACCTGTGTTAGCTAATCTAGTTATTTCTTGCTTAGCAAACTCATAAAGCTTATCATCTTCAAATCCCCACCATACATTATAATCTTTAGGGATTAATCCTTTTTGTATAGCTGCTTTGTGATCAAATATATTGAAATTACCGTGAGATCCAAAATAAGTAGTTAGTCCACCAAAATCAGCATCAGCTCCAAACATTATAGTTTGTTCATAACCTTGAGATGATAGAATATCACCTATAGTTACAGCTCCTGGTAAGAAGCTACCTGATTTACCATAAGAATTACCATTCATAGGTATTTTTAGAGGTAATCCTGAACTCATATTAATCATAGCTGCAACAGACCAACTTGAACCATAGGTTTGATAAGGGCCGCCAAATTTATTATTATTGGAAAAGCTTAATCCCTCTTTAGAAAGAGCTGAAAGTTCTGGCATTAGATTAACATTCATATATCCACCTAAATCTTTAGAAAAATAAGAGTTTTCAATAGATTCTAAATAAATATGGATAAGATTTCTTTTTTTCTTAGGAAAAGTGATTTCTACTTTACGTGGATCAATGTAATTATCTTTAATATAAGTGGAATCTGAAGTATACGCTTTATAAACTTCATGTAAGCTTAGCTTTTTAACTCCATAAGTAATTCCACCAACAAAACAGATAGCAGTAATTATATATGCTAGAATTTTTAATATTTTTTGATTAATAATTTTAATCTTATTATGTGACCAATTTAAATATATGTCATATTTAAAATTTATAAATATTAAAAAAAGAATCACACAAACAACTCCAGAAAAAACAGGTGTCATAAGAATTTCTTGATTCATATCAGTGCTTGTACCTTTAAGTGGAGAATTTAGGTTAAATAAAAATTGTTCTGGTGTAATATTTCCAAAATAGTCTATAAACCAATTCGCAAAGAATACAAAAAATGAACCAATAGCAAAAAGGAATACACTTATGTATTTAAGTATTTTAGTTTTAATACTTTTACTAACTTTAACCTCAGTAAAACTTATTTTTGAATAAATAAGACACTTTATAAATAGATAGATTATTCCACAAAGCAAAGTGAATAAAATATATTTAAATGAAAGTGAAATGTTATAAACTGTAGGTTTAAGTATATTAGGTTTATTTAAGATAAACTTTAGAATACTTAATGAAATTAAATTCAATAGAAGTACATTAGTAATAAAATTTTTTATAATAGCAAATTTTGATTCATCTTTTTTAAAGATAAAGTAGTTTAAAGAAGCTATTATAATACCTGAAATTAAGTAACATAATAGTTGCATATAATTTCCCCCTGAAAAATAATGTGAGTTATTACTTTACTATCTATTTATTAGATATAAATTTATATAGTTAAAGCGAAAAATATGAGATGAATATAGATAAAATGTAAAATAATTAACAAAAATATAATAACATATTTATTTACTTTTAAAAATATATAGTTTATTAAAGAAATTAACTTATAATTAAATGATATTTATTTGACACTTCAAATAAATTTAGTGTATTATTTGATATGTCAAATAAATTATTAGGGGTAACATGATATGAGTACAACAAATAAGTTGATAGGAAAAAGCATTTCATTTCTATATAGAAAAAAACAAATTTATTTAAATACGAAATTATGTGAGTATGGGATAGGCTGCTCAGAATATATGTATATTATATCTATGCCAATAGATAGTAGTGTCAACCTATCATATTTATCAAATGAGCTAGGTGTTGATCCTGCACTTACAACAAAGGTTATAAATAGTCTAGTTAAAAAAGAGCTTGTTTATAAACATAGAAGTGAAAATGATAAGAGATCTTTCGAAGTATCCTTAACTGAAAAAGGAAAACAAATAAAACCAATTATTCGAAAAGTTTTAGATGAATGGACAGAGTTAATGACTAAAGGAATGGATAATAAAACAAAAGAATCAATCATAGAAAACTTAGAGATTATGGTAGAAAACATAAAATATAGATAAACTATATAAAATAACAAAGGAGGAGATAAGTATATGAATCATTCAATAGAACAAGTTTCAGGAAAAAAAAGATGGATTGTTCTCTTTAGTGTTGTTATAGTAACTTTTATGAGTTGTGTTGATGCTAGTATAGTTAATGTTGCACTTCCGGTTATATCAGCAGATTTAAAAGTTCCTATGTCAGTAGTACAGTGGACAGTTACTACATATTTAATTGTTATTTCAGGTCTTATATTAACATTTGGTAGGTTGGGAGATATTATAGGTAAAGCAAGAGTTTTTAGAGTAGGTATAATAATTTTTACATTAGGTTCTTTACTTTGTGGTCTTTCAAGAAATATTGAATTTTTAATAATTTCAAGAGCTATTCAAGGTCTTGGAGCAGCTTGTACTATGGCGAATAGTCAAGGTATAATTACAGCTACTTTTGGAATAGAAGAAAGAGGTAAAGCTCTTGGAATTTCAGGATTAGTAGTTGCACTTGGGACTATGATTGGTCCAGCACTTGGAGGAATAATATCAGAATTAAAGTGGGAATATATTTTCCTTATAAATATTCCAATAGGTATATTTGCAATTGGGTTAGCATTTAAAGTGCTTCCTACAGTTAAAGTTGCTAAAGAAAATAGACCTAAAATTGATTTTATAGGAACAATATTATTTATGGTAACAATTATTTCATTAGTTTTAGCAATAACAGAAGGAAGTATATATGGATATACAAATAAATACATACTTATATCATTTGCAATTGCAATAATAGCATTTATAGTATTTATGATCACTCAAGTAAAATTAACATCACCAATATTAAATCTTGAAATATTTAAAAATCATAGATTTTCAAAAGGTATAATTACTTCTTTCTTAGTATTTACTGCGACTAGTAGTTATACAATTTTACTACCTTTCTATTATGAATCAGTAAGAGGTATTTCTCCTGGATATAGTGGACTTTTAATGATGGTATTCCCAATTGCATTATCAATATTTGCACCTTTAAGTGGAAGTCTTTCAGATAAGATGAGAAGAGAAATCTTACCTTTTATAGGGCTTATAGTATGTGGAATTGGATTTTTATTAATTAGTACAATAAAACCAGAGACAAATATAGCTTTAATAGCAGTTTACTTATTTATAATGGGAGCAGGAAATGGTCTTTTCCAAGCACCTATGAATGCAGTAGTAATGTCATCAGTTAAAAGAAATCAACTTGGTATTGCAGGAAGTATGAATGGTCTTGTTAGAAACCTTGGAATGATTTGTGGAATAACTTTTGGTACTTCATTACTTTATGGTTTAATGAGTAGAAAATTAGGATACACAGTTAGAGGATTCGTAAGAGGACAAGGAAAAGTATTTGTAAGCTCAATGGATATAGTTTTATTAATAGGAACAATTATATGCTTTGTAGGAGTTTTAATTACATTAAGCATAATTCTTAAAATAAATAAAGAAAGAAAGATGGCTAAACTTGGAGAAGTTAAATAGTAATATAGAAATTAAAGAGCTTATAAATAGTAGTCAGATAGCTATAATTTACTTTACAGGAACTACTTGTGTAGCATGTGATGTAATAAAGCAAAAAGTTGAACTTTTAGTAAAAGATTTTCCAAAGATAAAGTGTGGAGAAATTAGTGGGGAAGAGCACTTAGATATAGCATCAATATATGGAGTTTTTAGCCTACCACTATTAATTCTTTATGTAGACAAAAAGGAAACTTTAAGACTTGGAAGAAATCTTAGCATGCTAGATTTAGAAAGAGATATCGAAAGATATTATAAATTAATATATGATTAGTAAAAAGAGATATATTCTTTTAGAATATATCTCTTTTTTATTTTCAAAAATTAAAATTTGAATTTATATTATAATTTGTAGATAATAGAATTTATTAAAAATCAATAAACTGATAAAATGGGAATTGTTGACAAAGTAATGAATTAATAATAAACTATTAACGATTAGCTCATAAATGGTGTATTTTACTTAATAGGGAATAAGGTTAAAATCCTTAACTACCCCAGTAACCGTAAGGATGACGAAATCTCAAAATGTCACTGCATATAATGTGGGAAGGCGAGATAGAGGATGAATCTAAGTCGGGATACCTGCCTTTATGTGAGTACTATAGCCTTCTGAGGGTTGGGCTAAGGAGTACGTATAAATTCTAAAGAATGTATGTATTTATAAGTACTAATCTTTTACCCTAAATTGTATAAAGGGGAGAAATAATAATGAAAAAATTTAAAAGACTACTTGATGTAATTAGCATTATGATTTTATCTTTAGTAATTTTAGCTGGATGTGGGGATAAAACAGTTACTATGAAAGACAGATCAGGAGAGGAGTTTACAGCACCGAAAAAAATTGAGAGAATAATATCTACTGCACCATCAAATACTGAAATATTGGTTGGACTTGGGCTTGGAGATAAAATTGTTGCAATTGATAAATATTCAGCAGATATAAAAGGATTAAATAAAGAAGTTGAAAAAATAGATTTTAGAAATCCTAATGCTGAGGCAATAATAGGTTTAAAGCCTGATATAATAATTGCTTCTACACATAATAAAGAAGGAGGAGAAGATCCTTTTAAATTAATAAAAGAGGCAGGAATACCAGTAGTTTATGTACCGACTAGTGGAGGTTTTGATGGAATTTATGAAGATATAAACTTTTTAGCGAAACTAACTGGAACTGAAGCAAAAGGTACTGAAATAATCGATGGAATGAAAAAAGAAGTTTCAGAAATTAAGGAAATTGCTAAAAATATAAAAGATAAAAAGACAGTATATTTTGAAATAGGATCATCACCTAATTTATTTAGTTTTGGAAGTAATACATTTTTAAATTCAATGATTGAAATTGTTGGAGCTAAAAATATTTTTGCTGACCAAAAAGAATGGATAAGTCCTTCACCTGAATCAGTAATAAAAGCTAATCCCGATGTTATATTAACTAATGAAACATATTTAGAAAATCCTATAAAATCTATTGAAGATAGAGCAGGTTTTAATACTATAAAAGCTGTTAAAGATAAAGCTGTATATGAAATAAATTTAAATGCATCATCACGTCCAAGTCAATATTCAATAATTGCATTAAAGGAAATAGCAAAAGCTATATATCCAAAAGAATATGAAAATATTAAATAATAAAAGAAAATATATATGGCTATGGATACCTATAGTTATATTGATTTTATGTATTGGAACTTCCATTGGAAGTTCCAATATTAATATAAAGGATATTATTAATATAATTATAAATAAGGTATTTAATGTTCCATTACCAAACAATATAAATCCACAGGACGTGGCAATAATTTGGGTAATTAGATTACCAAGAGTTTTATTAGCATTTATTGTAGGAGGAATACTTTCGGTAAGTGGAGCTATTACTCAATCTGTCCTAAAAAATCCTTTAGCATCACCTTATACAATAGGTGTTTCGGCAGGAGCTTCTTTAGGAGTTGGAGTATATATAATATTAGGAATTAGTATTCCATTTATAGGTTCATTTTCATTACCTATGATAGGATTTTTATGTGGAGTTATTACTATATTTACTGTAATAATATTTTCTAATAAAGTTGATAGAGGGTTTTCAAATAATACTGTAGTTTTGGCAGGAATGGTTTTATCTCTTTTTGCAAGTGCATTATTAACAACTTTAACTGCTTTATTTAGTGAAGATTTAAAATATATAGCAATGTGGCAAATGGGATCTTTTTCAATGAAAGGTTGGTCATATGTAATTGCTAGTATACCATTTTGCATTATAGGATTATTAGTAGCTTTAAAATATACAAAAGAAATGGATATTTTAAGTTTTGGAGAAGAACAGGCAATGACTACAGGTGTGGAAGTTCAAAAAGTAAAAAAACACCTTTTAATAGCTGTAGCAATACTTTCAGGAAGTGCTGTGGCTTTAAGTGGAGTAATTGGATTTGTAGACTTAATAATTCCTCATGTAGTAAGAAAAGTTTTTGGTTCAGAGCATAAGATAGTTATTCCAATGAGTTTTATTATTGGCGGAATTTTTATGGTTCTCACAGATCTACTTTCAAGAACTGTAATATCACCATCAGAACTTCCTATAGGTGCGATAACTGCAATTATTGGAGCACCATTTTTTGCATATATTTATTTTGGTAAGAGAAAAAGGAGATAGAAATGTTAGAAATTAAAAATTTATCAAGTGGATATAATGGTATAGATGTAGTACATAATATCTCCTTTAATATTGAAGAAGGAAATAGTATAGCTTTAATAGGGCCTAATGGATGTGGAAAATCAACTATATTAAAAGCAATAGGAAATATAATTGATTATAAAGGAGAAATAAAAATAAATAATAAAGATTTAAAAAGTTTAAAGCGAAAGGATTTAGCTAAAAAGCTAGCTTTAATGAGTCAAACTTCAAATATATTTTTTGATTATACAATATATCAAACAGTAGCATTAGGAAGATATCCATATATGGAAGGTATGTTTAAAAGCTTATCAAGTAAAGATAATGAAATAATATTAAAAGCAATTGAAAATGTTGGGTTATATAAAGAAAAGGATAAGCTTATAGGTGAGTTATCAGGTGGGCAACTTCAAAGAGTTTACTTAGCAAGAGTTTTTGCACAGGAGCCAGATATAATACTTTTAGATGAGCCTACAAATCATTTAGATTTAAAATGTCAAATAGAAATATTATCATATATAAAAAGATGGACTAAAGAAAATAAAAAAACTGTTATAGGAGTTTTACATGATTTAAATTTGGTTCAAATGTTTAGTGAAAGAGCAATTTTAATAAATGATGGGAAAATAATAAAAAACGATAAAGTAGAAAAAGTTTTAAAAAGTGATGAAATAAAAGAAGTTTATGGGCTTGATGTAAGGCAATATATGATAGATGCTTTAAAGGCGTGGGAATAAAGTTTTTTAATTAAGAAATAGTAGTATCTCAAAATTAAAATGAGAGCTACTATTTTTTTATTTAAATAAAATATAAAATATTTAAATTTAGTATTCAGTCTAATAAAGTTAAAATTACAAAAAAGTAATTTTACTTTTATTAGATTGTAAGTTAAATAAATTAAAATTTTAATCATAGAGAATTTATGGGGGAATTTAAAATGAAAAGTTATGATGAAATTGCTTTAAAAGAACTTATAAAACATAAGAAAAGAACAGTATTTACTCTTTTAGGAATAATTCTTGGATTAGTAATGCTAATTTTTTTAGGAGAGGTAAATAATTTAAATAAACAATATGAGTTACAGGCAAATAAATATGCTACTGGAGATAAACATTCTAAATTTTTAAATATTAATGGAGAACAAGCAAGTAAATTATTAAATAATAGTTTAATAGAAAAAGTTGGGTTTACTTATACGCATAGAGAAGTAACTAGATATGAACATAGTGAAGGATACTCAGAAATAACAGAAGAAATATTTTATGCAGATAAAAGCTATCTAGAAAAAATATTAATGAATGATTCTTATGAGATAGAAGGAAGAATTCCTTTATCAGAGGATGAAATTATTATAGGAAATAAGGAAACTATAAATAAAAAAATTGGAGATAAAATAAATGTATTAGGAAAAGATAGAGTAGTTGTAGGCTTTATAACAAATGTATTGGATATTGGGGCATCTGATAGAAAGATTTTAGGAATAAAAGATGTTAGTCAAATGAAAAGTGTTAATGCTCATATAAAACTTATAAATGAAAAGAATATTGTTAAATCAATAAAAGAAATAGGTAAGGATATAGGAGTTACGGAGTTCTTGAATTGGAATGAAGTATCTGAGGTACCTAGAGATAAACCATTAATAGACTTAAATATAGATAGAATACTTTTATTAGGTGAAAAGATAACATTAGGAAGAGATATCTATTACCCAGATAAATCAACTGCGATCCTTCAAGGAATATTAATATTAGCTTTAATATTTTTTACGTATATATCTATAAATGCATCAGTAAAAGAAAAGAAAAAGGCTTATTTTATGCTTAAATGTATAGGAGCTAGTAATGGACAAATAAGAAGGTTAATTTTAAAAGAAAGTTTAATTGTATCAGTAATATCAATAATTCCGGGAATTATTTTAGGGGAGATTATTTTCTTAGGCATTAGGGAAAGACTTTTAGGAATTATAAATGAATATGGAATAGATATTAGAAGTACAATAAATTTCAAAATAATACTAATTGCAGTAATAATATCATTAATAGTTTGCATTATATCAAGCTTAATTCCAATGATATGGTTAAGTAAATTATCACCAATAGAAGGAATTAAAGATGGAAATTTAAAAGGAAGAAAAAAGAAAATTAAATCTAGTTTTATAAGAAAGATTTTTGGATATGAAGGAGAATTAGCATATAAGAATTTAAAAAGTGATAAAGTTAACTTAATAGGATTAACTTTGGCTATGGTAATTTCATTAACAATATTTAATGTATTTACAAGTTATTATACTTTTAAGTTGAAAGAAATCAAACGAATTTTAGGGGCTACGGCAAGAGATTTTCAAACTATAAATTATTTAAATGATGATAAAATTTATAATGAATTAGAAAATATTTTAAGCAAGTATAAAGAAATAGGGAGTTATGCTAAAAAGATTACTTATACTCCTTTTATTAGGATAGAAGGCTTAGATAAGGATATATTAAAGGATAGTCAAAATTATGCATATTTTGATAAAAATAAAGAAGTAGTAATGCCAAGAAATTGGGGATACACATATGTAATAAATGATAAATATTTTAATGACTTATTGCCATATATAGATGGAAATAATATTAATTTAGAAGAGTTTAAAAATAATGGTGCAATACTTTTCTCAAATGAAGAAAAAGGAGCAATTTATTCACCTAAAAATAGAAATAATATAAGAGTTTATATGGATGATGAGATAGAGAAAACTGAAAGTTTTAAAACAGAATTAGGAGAAGTACACAAACCTATTATATCAAAAGGTGCAAAGACAGATGTATTAAATTTAAACTTAATGGGAACTGTTTATTTAGAGACAGTGTTTGGTGAATTGGAAAAAAGTGATGGAAATTTTATAGGTATTATAATTTCGGAAAGTACGGCAAAAAATTTAAAATCAAAATTTGATGAGCAGTATATTTTTGAATTTAAAAATGAAAGTTTAAGAGCTGAATATATGCCTAAAATAGAAAAAGATTTGAAAGAATTATTTAAAGATGATTATGAAAATATTATTTATGATACAGCTAAAGCGGTAGAAAGAGAAACTGTAAGAATACACTCTATAGCATTAATTATATATCTTATACTTATGATGATAGTAGCTATGGCAATTATAAGTCTAATAAATATAAGAGACATAATTTTAAATAACAGAAAAAAAGAATTTGGAATTATGTTTGCTGTTGGAATGGACAAGGTTATGCTTAGAAAAAGTTTAATTTATGAAGGATTAATCCAATGTTTAATAGCTTTAATAATAGGAAATGGAATTACATTGGTGATTTTTGAAGTTATACAAAACTTTGAAAAGAAATTCAGTTTTTCATATGGAGTAATGATTCTAGGAACATTAATTATAATAATAGTTTCAATTTTAAATACTTTAAATAGTATAAGAAGATTAAATTTAGATAAGCCAATTGAAATGATTAGAAGTATAGATTAAAGGAGTAAATTATGATTAAGGTAGAAGGGTTAAGTAAGATTTATGGAAAAGGTGAAACAAAAGTTGAGGCTTTAAAAAATATAAATTTAAAAATAAAAAAAGGTGAAATTATTGCAATTATTGGAGAGTCAGGTTCAGGAAAATCAACTCTTCTGCATATGATAGGTGGAGTTGATAAGCCAACTAGTGGAAAGGTTTATTTAAATGGAGTAGACTTTTCAAAGCTTAAAGATAAGAAGCTTGGAATTATAAGAAGAAGGAATATTGGATTTGTATTTCAAGAGTTTAATCTTCTTTCATCACTAACAGTTGAGGAGAATATTGATATGCCAGTTCTTTTAGATAAAGGAAAAGTTGATAAAGAATATAAAAAAGAATTAATTTCAATGCTACATTTAAATGGAAAAGAAAATAGTTTGCCATCTCAATTATCAGGAGGACAACAGCAAAGAGTTGCAATAGGACGAGCTTTATCAAATAAACCAGATGTTATTTTAGCAGATGAGCCAACAGGAAATTTAGATAGTAAAACATCAAAGGAAATAATATCTTTATTAAAATACTCCTGTAAAAAATATAATCAAACTTTAATTATGATAACTCATGATATTTCGATAACTGATGAAGTTGATAGAATTATAAAAATTGAAGATGGAGAAATAGTTTTAGATAAATATAGATAATTTTATAGAGATACCTAATTAAATTTAGGTATCTCACATTTTGTTAGGAAATAATAATATAAAAAGTATTATTATGGTAAAATTAAGAGGGGTGAAATTTTATGAGAATACTTTTAGTAGAAGATGATAGACCAGTTTCTATTGGTATTGAATATAGTTTAAAAAAAGAAGGATTTGAAGTAGTTTTAGCTTTTAGCGTAGAAGAAGGAAAGAAAGCTATAGATAATGAGAAAATAGATATAGCTTTGTTAGATATAACACTACCTGATGGTGATGGATATGAGCTTTGTACATATATAAAAAATAAGAATAACAATATTGGATTAATATTTGTAACAGCTTGTGATGAAGAATGTAATGTAGTTTTAGGACTTGATTTAGGTGGAGATGATTATATAACAAAGCCTATAAGAATTAGAGAGTTAATATCTAGAATAAATGCTATTTCAAGAAGAAAGGGAAAACTGTCAGTTGAAAGTAATTTTAATTTAATAGGTGGTTTAAAAATAGATAAACTTTCACATACAGTCTTTAAAAATTCAACAGAAATAACTTTAACAAAAGGTGAGTATAAGCTTATGATGCTTTTACTAGAAAATAAAGGACAAACTATTGAAAGAGGAAGATTATTAGAAAAGCTTTGGGATATTGACGGAGATTTTGTAGACGCTAATACTTTAAATGTTTATATTAGGAGACTTAGAGAAAAGATTGAGGATGATTTGAAAAATCCTAAGTATATAATAACTGTTAGAGGGATTGGATATAGATGGGGTGAAAATTAATGGATTTAAATGAGAGGGGAAAAAATATATTAGTAGCTTCAGTATTATTTTTAATATTTGGAGCTTTTTTAATTTTTGTTTTTAATTCTACGCTAAAGGAAATAAATAATGCTTATATAAAACAAAATATTTCTATTATAGGAGCTTTATCAAAAAGTAAAAGCTTTGATGAAGATAAAATTATAGCAGCTATAACAAAAGGAAATTATGATGATTATAGTATTGGAAAAGATATATTGGAAAAATATTCTTATAAAGAAGGCTTAGATTTAAGTTTAAATCCAATTATGAATAACATTGAGAAGAATTTATATAGAAATATAATAATAGTTTGGATAACATTATCCTTAATATTATTATTTTTAATTTACTTAAGAGATAAGAAAAATTTAATGCTTTCTACAGAGTTAATAAATAGAGCAAATAGAATTATAGAAGGTGATTTTTCAGAAAATAATAATTATAAACTTAAAGATGGAACTTTTGAAACTTTATATGAAAGTTTTTCACTTATGGAAGATAGAATAAAGAGGGATATAAGTGAACTTAAAAAAGAAAAGATAAATCTTAAAAATATAATAAATGATATAAGTCATCAACTTAAAACTCCATTAACAGCTCTTATATCTTATAATTATATTTTAAAAGATTATAAGAATATGAATAATTATGATATAGAAAATTTTATAGAGCTTAGTGCAGGACAATTAGAGAGAATGGATTGGCTTACTATAACTCTCTTAAAATATGCAAGACTTGAAGGTGATGTAGTTGATTATAAAATGGAGGATATATCTATTTTAGATACTATATCTGAAGCTATAGCTCCTTTAAAAATAAAAGCTGAAGAAAAGAATCAAAATATAAGTATTAATTATGAAAATGGAAGTTTTATTTTAAGACATGATATAAAGTGGATTAGTGAGGCTTTAAGTAATATTATTAAAAATGGAATAGAACATACAGGTAATGGTGGAAAAATAGAAATTTTAATAAGAGAAAGCCCTATATATTTAGAAGTAGAGATTAAAGATAATGGAGAAGGAATTGAAGAAGACAAGCTTAAAAAAATATTTGAAAGATTTTATAAAAATAGTTCAGAAAAGAAGCCAAAGAGTATAGGTATAGGCTTGGCTTTATCAAAATCTATAATAGAAAAGCATAATGGAAGTATTAAAGTTAAAAGTAAATTAGGTGAGGGGACTAGCTTTATTATTACTTTTATCAAGTAAAAAAGTACCATTTATGTTTAAATAAATAATATATGTAATTACGTTGTCAATACTAAAAGACTATGATATTATATAAACCTATAAGTAAATACTTATAAAAATACATAGAAAAATTAGGAGGTATTATATATGTCAACTTTACCAAATTGCCCAAAATGTAATTCAGAATATACTTATGAGGATGGATTAATGTTAGTTTGTCCTGAATGTGCTCATGAATGGAATGCAAATTCTGAAGAGGTAAATGAAGATGTTTTAGTAGTTAAAGATGCAAATGGGAATGTATTACAAAATGGTGATTCTGTAACTATAATAAAAGACCTTAAGGTAAAGGGTGCTTCTTCAGCTTTAAAAAAGGGAACTAAAGTTAAAAATATAAAATTAGTTGAAGGTGACCACAACATAGATTGTAAAATAGATGGATTTGGAGCTATGAGCTTAAAATCAGAATTCGTTAAAAAGATATAAATAAAAATAGTAGCATTTACATTAAAGAAGTGCTACTATTTTTTTTATATAAAGTAAAATGGGAGCGATAAAATGAAGATTAGATTTTGGAGTTGTAATATAATTGATATTTTAGATTATTTAAAAGAATATTATAGGAAAAATAATATATTTATAGATGTATTTTGGGAAGAAAGAATCATGCAATCAAATTTTTATAAAATAATGGTTGATGATAACTTCGCTGGATCATGTGCTATATATGATAAAAACACTATAATGTCATTTACTTTAAATAAAGAATATTTTCATATAGGAGATAAAATATTTTCTGAAGTTAAAAAATTAGAATATGTTACACATGCTTCAGTATCTACTAGTGATGAAACTTTACTTGGTTTAATACTAGAAAATTATAAAGATATGGAGAAAGACTCATATTACTCAATAGATTCCAAAAGAGAAGTAATAGATAAAAAGAGAATAACGTTAAGACTTTTAGAGGAAAAAGATTTTGAATTAGCAAATGAAATATCAGAAGAATATTATCCAAAATTAAAAGAAGGAATTTCTAAAAAAGAATTTTATTTTGCTATTGATAATGAAAATATTATTGGACTTGGACATTTTGTTAATGGAATTTTATTTGAAGAACATAAAAATATTGGTATGTATGTTAATTCAAAATATAGAGGCTTAGGCTATGGAACAGAAATATTAATTAGACTTAAAGAATTAGCATATACTATGGGAAAAGAACCTATATCAGGATGTTGGGCATATAATCACAACTCATTAAAAACCCAAATAAAAGCAGGTATGAGTCCAAAAACTAGATTCTTAAAGTTTAAAATTTAATTTTTAATATTATTGTCAATTTAATGTTATGTAGTGTAAAATTTAATCTACATAAAAGTTAGAAAGGTATGATAAAAACATGAAGCAATATGCAATTTTAGCAAATCCGGGGCATAACCGTATATATTTTGATACTGCATTAACTATTGCATTTTCAGAATTAAAAGCGATAATATCTTCACATGGAGTAGAAATACAAGAAATATTTGAAGGAGATTTAGGTCTTCCAGCTTGTATTTGTTTTAAAACTGAGAAGGAGTTACAACAAGAAGATTTTAAAAGAATAAGTACAGCATCAATTTTCTATGCTCTTTTTGAAGTTGTTGAAGAAGGATTATTAAAGCCTATAGCTATAGAAGATTTTAGAAGTTTCCCAGAAAGTATGGTTCAAATATTAAAATATACTGGAAAAACAAATGAACAGTTTACTAGATTAATGGTTAACTTAGCATTAAGTGCTTGTAAAACAGGAAGCAAAAAAATAAGATTAATAGATCCTATGTGTGGAAAAGGAACAACATTATATGAAGGTCTTATTAGAGGATTTGATGTAACTGGAATAGAAATAAATTCACAATGGGCTCAAGAAATTCAAACATATCTTATTAGATATTTAAAAATGGGAAAATATAAACATAAATCTCAAAAAGAAAAAAGATCTGGAGCTAATGGAAAGAAAATTGCAGAATGTTTCATAGTTGATACTGCTAGTAAAAAAGAAGAGTTTATGAAAAATAATACTCAAAACTTCAATTTATTTGTTTCAGATACAAGAAATGCGAAGATTTTAATAAAGAAAAATTCATGTGATATTCTTGTTTCTGATTTACCATATGGAGTTCAGCATGGAAGTAAAAGTGCTACAGAACAAAGCATGGATAGAAGTCCCTTACAACTTTTAAAAGATTGTATACCATCATGGCATCACGTATTAAAAGTTAAAGGCTCATTATGTATATCATTTAATGAATTTACTTTAAAATATGCAGATGTAAAAGAAGTTTTAGAAAATAATGGATTTAAAGTTTTAGATGAAGAACCATTTAATAATTATATTCATAGAGTTGATCAATCAATAAATCGTAATTTAATAGTAGCAGTTAAAATTTAAATTTAAAATAAAAAAAGATTCTTTTTAGAATCTTTTTATGGTTGCGGGAGCAGGACTTGAACCTACGACCTTCGGGTTATGAGCCCGACGAGCTACCAACTGCTCCATCCCGCGATATTAAATTTGTTTTACCAACTATTGTAAGTATAATACTAATGGCATAATAAGTCAATAAATTTTAATAAAAATAAAAAAATAACTTAATATTTTATCAAAAGTACTATTGATTCATAGAATGAATTAATAGTACTTTTTTTGAGGTGAATTATTATAGCAATAGATATTTTTGAATCTAAATTAAGATTTTATAATGAATTAAAAAATAGGAATTTGAATGAAAAGCTTAACTTTTTAGGTAACAATGTAATGTCAGAAGATAAAAAAACTATAGAAGTTGTGAGTATAAGTGGGGAAAATGTGGATAAATTATCACAAATTGTGGATAACTTAGGTGGAACATATGAAAATCTAGGGTATGGATATGGAATAATAAATATATCTGTGGATAAGTTAGATAGTCTTATGCAAGTAAAAGAATTTCAATATATAGAATTACCTAAAGTTTTATATACTACTGATTTTTATAGTAATAGAGATATATGTGTAAATCAACTTCAAAGTACTTATTCGACTTATGGAGAAGGAGTTTTAGTTGGATTTATTGATACTGGAATTGATTATAATCATCCTGGATTTAAAAAAGAAGATGGAACAACTAGAATAGAATATATTTGGGATTTAGATCTTAAGAAAGTTTTTAATAAAGAGCAGATAAATGAAGCCCTAAAAGCTCCTGAGCCTTTAAGTGTAGTACCAACTTATGATTTGATAGGGCATGGAACTCATGTTGCTGGAATTGCATGTGCAGGAGGTAATATACCAAGGGATAGATATGGAGTTGCATCTAAATCATCTATTGCAATGGTTAAAGCTACAAGAGGACGATTTAGTATAAGTACACAGATTATGAGAGGAATTAAATTTTTAGTTGATAAATCTAGAGAATTAAATATGCCTCTTGCAATAAATATAAGTTTAAGTACTAATGATGGAGCTCATAATGGAAGTTCACTTTTAGAAAAATATATTCAAACAGTTTGTGATTTAGAAAGAGTAACTATAGTAATAGCAGCAGGAAATGAAGGAGCTGCATCACATCATGTTGGAGGAGAGTTAAGAGAAGAACAAAATATAGATATTAATGTTGAACTAGGAGAAAAATCTTTAAATTTATCATTGTTCTTAAGTGTTTTAAGTAGAATTAGTATACAAATTACAAATCCAGCAGCTAAAACTACTGGAGAATTTACATTAAGGCAAGGTTTTAATGAAGTTGGGTTAGATGGAGATAGAGTACTTTTTTATGTTTCAGGACCTAAACCTTTTGATTTAACAGGAGAAATATTAATAAGTCTAGTTGCAGGGGGAGAGGAATTAATTTCTGGGACATGGGTTTTAAAAATAAAAAGTTTAAATAAATATACAGGAAGATATGATATTTGGCTTCCTATTTCAGAAGGATTAAATCCTAATACAAAATTTTTACATCCAACTTTATTTAATACTTTAGGAATACCAGCTACAGTTAGTAATGTGATATCTGTTGGAAGTTATAATAATGTGACAAATAATATTTCTCCTTTTAGTGGAAGAGGTGCATTATCTTCTAATGGAAATATAAAACCAGAACTTATAGCACCAGGAGAAAATATAATGTCTTTGTCACCAGGTGGATTTGATACAAAAACAGGAACATCTATGGCAACACCTCATGTGACTGGAGTGGTAGCGCTTTTTATGGAATGGGGAATAGTAAAAGGAAATGATAAATTTTTATTTGGTGAAAGACTTAAAAATTATTTAGTAAGAGGAGCAAAAAGAGATAGACCAGATGAGATATATCCAAATCCAATATGGGGATATGGAACTGTGTGTGCATATAATTCTTTAGAAATTTTAAGAGAGGAATTAAATATACCTATGGTAGGAAATAGAATAGATAGAGCAAAAAGAATAGTAGAATATTATGGGGATATAGCATCAATAATAGCAAAAAATTTTCCAGAGGCTAATGTAATTATATTAGATGAGAGAACTGCTGTTATAGAAGCGCCCTATAATGTTCTAGTTGAAATATTAAAAAATGTAAATGAAATAGTTTATGTTGAATCATCACCAGTATACACTTTGAATTTATTATCTCCAGTAGAAGCATCTGGAGCTAATTTATTTCATAATAACCCATATCTTTCTTTGACAGGTAGAGGAGTATTAGTAGGAATAATTGATAGTGGAATTGATTATTTAAATAAAGAATTTATGAGAGAAGATGATACTACTAGAATTGTTTCTTTATGGGATCAAACTGTATCTGGAAATCCAGTAACTTGGCATGATTATGGAAGAGTATTTGAAGAAAATGAGATAAATGAAGCTATAAAATTAAGTCTTAGTGGAGGAGATCCTTATACTATAGTAAATTCAAAAGATGAAATTGGTCACGGAACTATGGTTGCAGGACTAGTAGGAGCAAGAGGAATAAATCCAGAATTAATAGGAGCAGCACCAGATTGTGAATTTATAATAGTTAAGTTAAAAGAAGCATCACCTGGTTATTTATCAGAAGCAGGAGTTACAATTGAAGGAAGAGGAAGATATGAAAATGGAGATATTGTATTAGGAATAAGGCATATAATTGAAGTAGCTAGGCAAAAGCTTATGCCATTAATATTATATATTCCACTTGGAACATCAATGGGTTCACATGATGGACATACAATTATAGAAAGATATATTGATGATCTCTCTAAAAGAAGAGGAGTTGTTGTTGTAACATGTACTGGAAATGAAGGAGATGCAGATATTCATACAGAAGGAACTTTAACTGGCAATGGAGATATGAAAACAATAGAGTTAGTTGCAGATAAAAATCAAACAAATTTAAATTTTGAAATTTGGTTTAGAAAACCAGATAAAGTATCATTATCAATAATATCTCCATCAGGAGAAGTAATAGAAAAAATACCAGCTAGGTTACATCAAATAGAAGAGATAAGATTTGTTTTTGAAAAGACTACAATGTATGTGCAATATTTAATACCTGAGGAGATAACAGGAGATGAAGCTATAAGAATTAAAATTAAAGATTTGAAAGAAGGAATTTGGCAGTTTAGATTAATAGGTGATTATATTATTGATGGAAGATATAATGCTTGGTTGCCTCAAAGACAGCTTATATCTCCAGGAACAAAATTTTTAAATTCAAGCCAATATATAACACTAAATATGCCATCCACAGCAAATAGTACTATTGTTGCTGCATATTATAATCAAAATAATACGGCTACTGTTGGTAAATCAGGAAGAGGATTTACTAGAGATGGTAGAATAAAGCCAGATATAGCTGCTGGAGGAGTTGATGCATTAACAATTACACCAGGAGGAGGAACTCAAATATCCAGTGGTTCATCAGTTGCAGGAGCAGTTTTAGCAGGATGTTGTGCTTTATTAATGCAATGGGGAATTGTAGATGATAATGATCCTACTATGTATTCTGTAAAGATGAAAGCTTACATTATAAGAGGAGCTAAAATGAGAGAAGGAGATATATATCCTAATAGAGAATGGGGATATGGAATGCTAGATCTTAAAGGTGTTTTTGATAGCATGAGAGCAAGTGCTACAAGAGGCAACTATCAAGAATATGACGTTAATGGATTATTTGTTAGAAAACTAAAGAATTAAAGAACAAATAATTTAAATTGGAATAGATTGATTATAAGAGAAATATTAAGGAGTTATATTATGGCTGAAAAAGGAAGATTAAGAATTCAGTGTTTTCAATATCGAAATTTTATACCAATAGATGGTTGCAAGGCTACTATAACAGCTGTAGATCAAACAGGTTTACAAAGGAAACGTTCTAAGAGAGTAACTGAAGTAATATTGCAAACAGATTCTTCTGGTTTAACTGAAACTATAGAATTAGATGCACCACCAAGAGCTAATTCGGAATCTCCATCTGGTGAAAATCCATATAGTTTATACAATATAAGAATTGAAAAAGAAGGTTTTAGAGATTTTGTTATTGATGGATGTCAGGTATTTGCTGATGAAACTGCATATCAACCAGCTCATTTAGAAGAAGAGGAAAAAATAAGTGTTAGGCCAGAAGTAATAACAGTACAACCGAATAGACTTAATGGAGATTTTCCAAATAAAATTCCAGAAGAAGAAACTAAACCACTACCACCACCTTCTAGTGGAGTTGTTCTTCCAAATCCAGTAGTTCCAGAGTTTATTACAGTACATGAAGGTGCGCCAGCTTCTTCAGGAAGAAATCATACAATTTTATACAGAGATTATATAAAAAATGTAGCTTCAAGTGAAATTTATTCAACTTGGCCAAGAAGCGCATTAGAGGCAAATATTTTTTGTATAATATCATTTACGTTAAATAGAATATATACAGAATGGTATAGGTCAAGAGGATATAATTTTGATATAACTAATTCAACTGCATTTGACCAAGCCTTTTCTTATGGAAGAAACACATATGATAATATTAATGTTATTGTTGATGAGATATTTTCAACTTATATAAAGAGAATAGGCAGAAAACAACCACTTTTTTCACAGTACTGTAATGGAACAACAGTTACATGCCCAAATTGGCTTAGTCAATGGGGAAGTAAATATTTAGGGGATCAAGGTAGAAATGCTGTAGATATTTTAAAATATTATTATGGAAGTAATATTGAACTTACTACTGCACCTGAAGTTAAAGGAAGTCCTCAATCATATCCAGGTTTTTCTTTAACAATAGGATCTAAAGGAAATCCAGTTAGAAGTACACAGGAATTTTTAAATAGGATTTCAATTAACTATCCTTTAATTCCTAAAGTAGCAGTAGATGGAATATATGGACCAAAATCAGCAGAGCAAGTTAAAGTATTCCAAAGTATTTTTGGACTGCCTCAAACTGGTGTAGTAGATTATAAAACTTGGTATAAGATTTCTGCCATTTATACTGGAGTTACTAAAATTGCAGAACTTAATTAATAAGGAATAAAGCAGTACTAAAGTACTGCTTTATTTTACTTTAAATTATTTTTATTTTTAATATAGTATTTCACACAACAAAAAACAAATATTAAGCTTAAAATTCCAAAGATAGGATATAATGTTGAAATTAATTTACCAAATCCTATAAGAGAAATAGGGAAAGCAATTAATAAAACTAAAATAACACTTTTCTTAAATGGAATTTTAAAAGTGTGTTCTAAAGTTCTGCTTATTGAATATACATCTGAAACTTCTGTAGAGAACATTTCCATAAGAATAACTATAAGTAATAATGCTTGTATTATAGTTCCAAATCTTTTAGAAACAAAAAGCAATGGAACTTCATATTCAAAAATATAAGGAACATTTACAGTAAGTAAAAAGTTAATCATTAAAGATAGTAATGTAAGGCCTACAGCGCCAACAATTACACCTTTTTTCATAATTTTTTTGTTTTTAACACTAGTACATAACGGAACTAGAACACCACAACAACAAAAAACATTATATCCTGCGTATAGAATAGTTGAAATTGCTAAATTGCCTTCTTTTTTAGGAAAACTTTCTAATATTTGAGTGAAGTCTATTGTATCCATACATAAGAATAAATATAAACCTGTGATTGTAACTATTGTAAAAATTAATGTTGGAACTATAAAAGAATTTATTTCTATTAATCCTTCAGTCCCACGATATAGAAAAAATATTGCAATAGCAATCATTAAAAATGTACCAACAATCTTAGGAATTCCTGAAAATTGATGAATTAAAGCTCCGCTTCCAGCAAGTATTATAGAAGCACTTGAGATAAGATAAAAAGTCATAGTTACACCAGTTATTTTACCAAAAAAATTTGGGCTTATAACATTTATAAAATCACTATAAGAGTTGAGATTTTTATGACTACTTATCTTAATTATAATTGAGGTTATTATAATGTAAAAAATCCCGCACAGAACTATAAATATAAAACTTAATGGACCAAAAGATGTGAAGAAATGAGTTATTTCTTGACCTGAAGCTAGTCCTGCACCTACTATAGTTCCAATAAAAACAGCGGCAATCTGAAAAATTTTAGAAAAATATTTTAGCATAAAAACTCCTTTAAAAAAATTAGTATTCTTAACAATATATAAGTAAATTTACTGAAATATTCTAACAATAGTGAATAAGAGGGGTATTATAAGGAAAACTAATTTTGATAGTTTAGATAGGAGGAAATCAAATGAGGAAAAATTTAATAATCATATTATTAATTTTTGTAGTAATTTTATTTGGATGTCAAAAAGAAAATAGAGATATAAAGATATTTAATTCTGATGTGGCAAGACAAAAAGCTTTAGAATATATGTTTAAGATGAAAATAGGAGATATAGAAGGTGCAAATGAAATATCAACAAAAGAACTTGCAACAAAAGAAGATTTAGGAAAAAACGAAATGAGTGTAGTATCATATACAGTAGATAGAATATCAGAGTTAAAAGATGGTGCATATGTGGAAATGAAAGTTGTAAAAACTCAAAGTGAAGGAGCAAAATGCACATTAGATAAGTGGGTATTAAAAGTTGAAAAAGAGTCAGAAAGTTATAAAATATCTGAAATTAAAAGTACTAATAAACAACAAGTAGCTTCTAATGGAAATTCATTAGATATTATAGATGCCGAGGCATCTTATAAAGAAAAAATAACTAATCTTAATGATTTACCAGATATATTATATCCTAAAGGACAGGAGCCTATGATTGATGTACAAGAGATACCGAAACAAAGTTATCAGACTGTTGGGATGAGTCTTGATTCAAATAAGATAGCTTTTAGTACAACAGATGGTAAAAATTGTTTTGTTGCTGTTGCTTTAATGGAACATGCAAGACCAGCTGCTGCTTCAGGAGGAGGTCAACAAATAGCTCCAAGAGATTTAGAAAAAATACTTGAAAAGCCATTAGCTCAAAAGATAGTGTATTGCGATATATTACCTAATACAAAAATAGCAAATTTTGTATTTACAGAAGAGTCTAATGCACTTATTGTTCAATATATAGAAGGTAATAATTCAAAAGGTTTAAAAATTTATACTATGCCTGGAGGAGATTTATTAGATTTAAAACTTGATAAGATATTTCCGTTAGATAAATATAGTGTAGAATATGTTGCATCAGTAAAATCAAATATTTTAATAAATGTTAAAAAGAAAGATGGAGTAAATGGCATTAGTCAAAATCTTTTAGGAGAATATATAATAGATGTAGAAAAAGAAGAAGTAGCTAAATTATAATTAAAAATTCATTTGTTGGTTAGTAATTAATAGTTGTGTTATAGTATAAGAAAATAATTTATAAATTGGAGGCAAAAATGGCTAAAGAATGGAATGGCAAGAGATATCATAATTTAAACCATTTTTTAAGAGAAAAATTTGGTGAAAAAGTGTTTAAAATTTCTTTAGATGGTGGTTTCACTTGCCCAAATAGAGATGGAAAAGTAGCAAAAGGAGGGTGTACTTTCTGTAGTGAAAGAGGATCAGGAGATTTTGCTGGAAATAGAGAAATATCTATAACAAAACAATTTATTGATGTTAAGGACATGATGAATAAAAAATGGAAACAAGGTAAATATATCGCTTATTTCCAAGCTTATACAAATACATATGCGCCAATAGAAGAACTTAAAAGAAAATATGAAGAGGCTATTAATCAAGAAGGTGTTGTGGCACTTGCAATAGCAACAAGACCAGATTGTTTAGGAGAAGATGTCCTAGACTTAATAGAAGAAATGAATAAAAAACTTTATGTATGGATAGAAATAGGACTTCAAACAGTTTCAGATAAAACAGGAAGAAAGATAAATAGAGGATATGATACTTCTGTATATATTGATGCAATTGAAAGACTAAAAAAGAGAAAAATTGATTTTGTAACTCATTGTATATTTGGTCTTCCAGGAGAAACTCAAGAAGATATGCTTAAAACAGTAGAATTTGTAGCTCATACAGGTTCTACAGGGGTTAAATTTCATTTACTTCACCTTATGGAGGGAACACCACTTGTAAGTCTTTATGAAAAAGGTGGATTAAAACTTATGGAACAAGATGAGTATATTGATACTCTTTGTAAGGCTATAACTATGATTCCTGAAGAAATGGTTGTTCATAGATTAACTGGAGATGCTCCAAGAGATCTTTTAATAGGACCTATGTGGAGCCTTAAAAAATGGGAAGTTTTAAATGCAATAGATAAAGCGTTTGTAGATAATGATATATATCAAGGAAAAAACTTTAAGTAAATTAAAAAAGCAACTTAACTTTAAATTATAAAGTTAAGTTGCTTTTTTATAATTGAATTATTTTAGTATATAATTTAGTTATATTAAGTTTATAAGATTTATATAGGAAGTTATAAATTTTAATGAATATATTGATTTGAAAAATAAGGAGTAATATGCAATGAAGATAGATGTGATAATAACACCAGAATATATAGATAGAGAATATATAAAGGGAAAAAATATTGTTGTAATAGATATGTTAAGAGCTACAACAGTAATGGTAACAGCTATAGGAAATGGGTGTAAAGAAGTAATACCATTCTTAACTGTAGAAGAAGTGTTAGAAAAAGCAAAAGAGATAGGTAGAGAAAATTGTATTTTAGGTGGAGAGCGTAATGCTGAAAAAATAGAGGGATTTGATTTAAGTAATTCACCCCTTGAATATACTAAAGAAGTAGTTGAAGGAAAAACTATTTTAATTACAACAAGTAATGGAACAAAAGCTTTAACAAAATCTTTAGGAGCAAAAAGAATATTTGTTGGATGTGTATTAAATGGGAAATCTGTTGCAGAAAAATTAGCTAAAATAAATGAAGATATAATAATATTAAACTCTGGTACTAATGGTGAATTTACTATGGATGATTTCATATGCACAGGATATATAATAGATGAGATAAGTAAGATAACAAATAAAATAGAACTTACTGATATAAGTAAGACTGCGCAATACATTTATGAGCAAAATAAAGATTTAGAAAGTTTTATTTCTAAAGCAAAGCATTATGGAAGAATGAAAGAATTAGATTTAATGCCTGATGTTGAATATGCAATGAAAAAAGGGTTTACAAATTTAGTGCCAGAATATAAAGATAATCATATAATTGTAGAATAAAAAAATAAATGGATGTAATATCAAAATTACATCCATTTATTTTTTAATAAGTTTCTTTAAATACTTCAAAGAATTTTTGTGGGTGTTTACAAGAAGGACAAGCTTTAGGAGCTTCAGGACCTTCATATATAAATCCACAGATACCACATTTCCAAAGAGTTTCTTTATCATCTTTTTTAAATACAGTACCATTTTTTATATTATCGGCAAGTTTTCTAAACCTATTTTCATGAGCAACTTCGGCTTTGGCAATCATTCTAAAGCAAGTAGCTATTTCAGGAAAGCCTTCTTCATCTGCTATATCTGCAAAAACTGGATAAAGATTTGAGTTTTCATTATGTTCTCCATCAGCAGCAAAACGTAAGTTTATTTCTGTAGTTTCTGGTATTTCTACAGGATAGTCAGCTTCTACTTTTAGTTGTGCTCCTTGAAAATCTTTTTCAAGAAACTTGTAAAATCTTTTTGCGTGTGCAGCTTCATTATCAGCAGTTTCTAAAAAAATTTCTTCAATTTGAGGATAATTTTCTTTATTAGCCTTACTAGCAAAATAAGTATATCTATTTCTAGCTTGAGCTTCACCAGCAAATGCTTTCATTAAATTTTCAGCAGTTCTAGTATTTTTTAATGATTTCATAATATACCTCCTAAATAAGTTATCATGAAATAGTATTTACTAAAACTATATAAATTATTTAAATCTAACTTTGGAATTTAATACCTCTATAAATTTTATATTAAACTACTTGGAAAACGAAGAATTTTAAGTAATAAGATTCATCAGAATTCCATAAAATTGGGTGGTCACAAGATTGAGTTCTAAATTCAATTTGTCTAAGACTTCTATGTGCATCATGTGCAGCTTCAGCTATAGTTTTTCTTAAAAGATCTTCAGCCATATAATGAGAACATGAACATGTTACAAAATATCCACCCTCTTTAACCATTTTTATTCCTCTAAGATTTATTTCTTTATAACCTCTCTTAGCTCCATTTATTGTTCCTCTTGATTTTGTAAAAGCAGGAGGATCAAGTATAACAACATCAAATTTTCTGCCTTCTCTTGACCAATCAGCAAGTACATCAAAAGCATTATGGCATTCAAACTTAACAGTATCTTGAAGATTATTTAGTTCAGCATTTCTAGTTGCACAATCAACTGCATGTTGTGATACATCTATTCCAAGAACAGATTTTGCTCCTGCAATACCAGCATTAAGTGCAAATGAACCAGTATGAGTAAAGCAATCTAAAACTTCTTTATCTTTACAAATTCTGTGGATTGCAGCTCTGTTTTCTTTTTGGTCTAAGAAGAATCCTGTTTTTTGACCATTTTCTAAATCAACTATATATTTAACACCATTTTCTATTATTTGAACATTTGTATCAAATTCTTCTGTTAAAAATCCTTTAGTTTGCTCTAAACCTTCTATTTCACGAGTTTTAATATCACTTCTTTCATAAACTCCTTTAGCTCCAAAGTCTTCTACAAGAACTTGAACAATTATATCTCTAAATTGATCCATTCCTAAAGTTGATATTTGAATAACATAATAGTCTTCAAATTTATCAACTGTTAATCCAGGTAAAAAGTCAGCTTCTCCAAATATTAATCTGCAAGAAGAAGTATCTATAACAGTTTTTCTATATTCCCATGCTGCCTTAAATTTTCTTCTAAAGAATTCTTTATCTATTTCTTCATTTATATCTCTAGTCATAATTCTTATTGCTATTTTACTAGCATCATTTATGTACCCTTTACCTATAAAGTAATGTTTATGATTATAAACTTCAACTATATCTCCGTTTTTATATTCTCCTTCGTATTCTTTAATTTCATCTGTATAAATCCAAGGTCTTCCTTGTTCTGCTTTAGCTTTTTTACTTAATTTTTCAAGATAGAATTTACTAGCCATCAAATTAGCTCCCTTCAAAATAATTCTTTTACGATTATAACATAAAGTTATAAATTAAAAATCCATAGACAAGGTAAAAAATTAAAATTTAAGACTAGAATAAGATTTGACATAAGATATATAATGTATTTACAAAGAGAATAAATAACATGGAGGATAAAAGGATGAAAAGTTTATTTTTGACAGAAGAGGCTAATAGATGTTTATTATGCAAAAAGCCAAGATGTAAAGAAGCATGTCCTATAAATACATCAATTCCTGAAGTAATAAGCTTATATAGAGAAGATAAGTTTGAGGAAGCAGGAAAAATGCTATTTGAAAATAACCCATTATCAGCAGTATGTGCAATAGTTTGCCCTCATGAGGAACAATGTGCTGGAAGTTGTATAAGAGGTATAAAAGGAGAACCAATACATTTCTATGAAATAGAAGAAGAAGTGTCAGGAAAATATTTAGAAACTTTAAATTTAAAAAAAGGACAAGGTAATAGAGATAGAATTGCTATAGTAGGTGGAGGCCCAGCTGGAATAACAATAGCATTTATTCTTGCACAAAAAGGATTTAAAGTTACTATATTTGAAGCTCATGAAAAAATAGGTGGGGTTTTAAGATATGGTATACCGGAATATAGATTACCAAATTCAATGATTGATAGTATTTCAAATAAATTAGTTCAATTAGGAGTACAAATAAGACCTAACATAATGATAGGACCAGTTATAACGCTTGATAGACTTATAGAAGATGCATATAAAGCTGTTTTTATTGGAACTGGAGTGTGGAATGCTAAGAAATTAAATATAAAAGGTGAAACATTAGGAAATGTTCATTATGCGATAGATTATTTAAAAGCACCAGAAGTTTATAATTTAGGAAAAACAGTTTGTGTTATAGGAGCAGGAAATGTTGCTATGGATGCAGCTAGAGTTGCTAAGAGAAGTGGAGCAGAGCATGTTTATGTTGTTTATAGAAAAGGCTTTGAACAAATGACAGCAACTAATAAAGAAATTGAAGAAGCAAAAGAAGATGGTGTAGAATTTGATTTATTTAAAGCACCTATAGAAATCCTTGAAGATGGAATAAAAGTTGTAAAAACAGAAAATATCGAAGTAGATGGAAAGATACAAACTAAAATGTTAGATGAAGAATCTTTCATAAAATGTGATACTACCATAATAGCTATAAGCCAAGAGCCAAGAAATACAATAGCTTCAAGAGATAAAGAGTTAGAGACAAATAAATGGGGTCTTGTAGTAACTGATGAAGAAGGAAGAACAACTAAAAAAGGTGTTTTTGCTTCAGGAGATGTTGTTACAGGAGCTAAGACTGTAGTACATGCAGTAAATCATGCAAAAACTGTTGCTAATGCAATAGAAAAATATTGTGAAGAAAATTAATAAGTTAAAAAAGAGATATATATTTTCAAATATATGTACTTTAATTCGTAGATAAAAAGGTTTTTCTCAATTTTGAGGAAAAACCTTTTTTAATTATATTTTTTTATTTATTATAAAAATTATACTCAAATTATTTTAAATTGGTATATAATAACAATAAATATATAATAGAAAAATTAATTTGAAGAATATGTTGCGTTATTATAAAAACAGCTAACTTAGTTTAAAAATTACTTTATGGGGGATAAAATGAAATGTATTTGGTGTGGTAAAAGGCTAGATAATGATGAGATAGAAAAAAACATTTATTATAGAGAGCTTGATATGGATGAAAGTTTTCATTTTTGTTGTGAAAATTGTAAAAAGGATTTCATTAGATATTTAAATGATGTAGAAAAAAATAAGAATAAGTTTTTGGTAGGATTATTTGGATTAGTTTTTATTTATGTTGTATTAAATATCGTTGTATCAATATTAAAATTTGAAATTTTATCTAAAGGTATATTAATAGCTTTTGGATGTTTATTTGGAATATTACTTATAAGATTTCCATATGGAATTCCAGAAACTAATAAATGGATTGGAATAAAAAATACTATAAAAGTGATTAGAGTAATGGCTATTTTTATAATTTCAGCAAGTATTATATTTGGATTAATCATGTAATTGAGTAGTTTTAAAAATAATAAAAAGCCCGAACTTAAAAAGTTCGGGTTTATTTTTATTTAAAATCACCATTTTCCTTGTATTCATCAATTAAAGCATGTATTTTATATACACATCTAGCACCACCACAGCATCCTGTTGCAGCACCAGTGGCTTTTTTTACTTCATCTAATGATAAAGCACCGTTTCTTATTGCTTCTTTAACTTTGGCTCTAGAAACTACTTTACATACGCATGTTTTAGTTAATTTATCTAAGACTTCTTTTTGTATATTATTATTTTCCAAGACACAAATCCTCCTTAATGTAAAATATTTATATCTAATGTTTAAAAATCTATTTGATACTTTAATTAAATCATTTTAAAAAATAAAAATCAATACTAATTAATAATTTCTATTAGTTAAAATAATAAAGTGTTGTAATTGAAGTAAATTTATAAAAATATTAAATTAAATAATATTATAGTCAATTGACTTTTATATATGCGTAATATATAATATTTTTTAAAAAGACAATGATTAGGAAAAGTAGTTGTTTACTGTATTTTAAGAGAGTGCTTGTCTGGTGTAAAAGTATAATACATTTCAATGAAAATCACCTAGGAGTTGGTGGCTGAAAGGAAAATTCTTATTAAGCTTACACGTAATCTCGCGTTAAGAGATAGGATATGATAGTATCTGAATTTAAATCAATATATGTTTTCAGGAAAAAACTGAATTTAAGTGTATTGATATTTCACCATGGGTGGTTTAGCGAGTATATTTTCTCGTCCTGTTTAGTAGGGCGGGTTTTTTTATTTTATAGAAAAATTTTAAAATATAAATTTTAATTATGGAAGGAGTTTTGACATGTATAAAAAAGTAGAACTTACAAATGGTTTTGTAGGTATGGAAAAAGAAATCATGGAGAACGTTTGGAAAGCAAGAAACGTTATTCAAAAAAGCTTTGACATGAATCAAGATGGAGAATATTTTACATTTTATGATGGACCTCCAACAGCAAATGGAAAACCTCACGTAGGACATATTCTTACAAGAGTTATGAAGGATATTATCCCAAGATATAAAGTTATGAAGGGATATAAAGTTATAAGAAAAGCAGGTTGGGATACTCATGGTCTTCCAGTTGAACTTGAAATTGAAAAAAAACTTGGAATTTCAGGAAAAGAACAAATTGAAGAGTATGGTGTTGAAAAATTCGTACATGAATGTAAAGATAGTGTTTTCACATATGTTAACATGTGGGAAAAAATGACCAATCAAATTGGTTATTGGGTTGATATGGATAATCCTTATGTAACTTATCATAATCCATACATAGAATCAGTATGGTGGGCTTTAAAACAAATGTGGGATAAAGATTTATTATACAAAGGTCATAAAGTTATGCCTTATTGCCCAAGATGTGGAACTGCTCTTTCATCACACGAAGTATCACAAGGATATAAAGATGTAAAAGATTTAACTGCAATTGCTAAATTCAAAGTTGTAGGAGAAGAAAATAAATATTTCTTAGCTTGGACAACAACTCCTTGGACATTACCTTCAAACGTAGCTTTATGTGTAAATCAAGCTTATACTTATTGTGAAGCTAAGCTTGAAGATGAAACTTATATTTTAGCTAAAGACTTAGTTGAAAAAGTATTAGGAGAAGAAGCTGAAATAATTAAAGAATTTAAAGGTTCAGAAATCTTAGGAATGAAATATGAGCAATTATTACAATTTCATAAGCCAGAAGGAAAAGCTTTTGAAGTTATTCATGGTGATTATGTAACATTATCAGATGGTACTGGTATAGTTCATATAGCTCCAGCTTATGGGGAAGATGATAGCTTTGTTGCTAAGAAAAATGGAATGGCATTTATAAACTTAGTTGATACAGAAGGAAACTTTACAGAAGAAGTTACTCCTTGGGCTGGTAAGTTTGTTAAAAAATGTGATCAACAAATTTGTGATTATTTAAAAGAACATAATAAGTTATTTAAAGCAGAAAAACACACTCACTCATATCCACATTGTTGGAGATGTAATACACCACTTCTTTATTATCCAAAAGATAGCTGGTTTGTTGCAATGACAACTTTAAGAGATAAATTATTAGCTAACAATGATAAAATAAATTGGTTACCAGATAACATTAAATCAGGAAGATTCGGAAAATTCCTTGAAAATGTTATTGATTGGGGTATCTCAAGAGATAGATATTGGGGAACTCCACTTCCAATTTGGGAATGTGAATGCGGACATAGAGAATGTATTGGAAGCATTGAAGAGTTAAAACAAAAAGGAATAAATGTACCAGAAGATATTGAACTTCATAAGCCATTTATAGATAAAGTACATTTACATTGTGAAAAATGTGGAAAGGAAATGAAGAGAACTCATGAAGTTATTGACTGTTGGTTCGATTCAGGATCAATGCCATTTGCACAACTTCACTATCCATTTGAAAATAAAGAATTATTTGATAAAAACTATCCAGCACAATTTATTTCAGAAGCTGTTGACCAAACTAGAGGATGGTTCTATACTTTACTTGCGATTTCAACTGCAATATTTGATAGAAATCCATTTGAAAATTGTATAGTTTTAGGTCATGTTCTTGATAAAAAAGGCTTAAAAATGAGTAAATCAAAAGGTAATGTTGTAGATCCATTTGAAGTATTAGATAGCCAAGGAGCTGATGCTACAAGATGGCATTTCTATACTGCAAGTGCACCATGGTTACCAACTAGATTCTCAATAGATGATGTTGCAGAAGCAGGAAGAAAGTTCTTAGGAACTTTATGGAATGTATATTCATTCTATGTTTTATATGCAGATTTAGATAAATTCAATCCTAATAAATATGCAGATTTCGTATCAGAAAATGTAATGGATAAATGGATATTATCAAAATTAAATACATTAATTAAAACTGTGGAAGAAGGTCTTGATAATTACTCAATTACAAATTCAGCATTAGCTATCGAAGAGTTTACTGATGAATTATCAAATTGGTATGTAAGAAGAAATAGATCAAGATTCTGGTCAGCTGAATTAACAGATGATAAGATAGGAGCTTATGTAACTTTAAATAAAGTTCTTGTAACTTTATCTAAGATCGCAGCACCATTTGTTCCTTTCATAACAGAAGAAATTTATCAAAACTTAGTAGTTAATATGGATGAAAATGCTATAGAAAGTATTCACTTATGTCCATGGCCACAAGCTAATGAAGAAGAAATAGATAAAGATTTAGAAAAGCAAATGGATTTAGCTTACACTATTGTTAAACTTGGAAGAAGTGCTAGAAATGGAGCTAATGTTAAGAATAGACAGCCACTTTCAAAAATCTTAGTATCAACATCTTCATTACCTGAATATTATGGAGATATTATAGCTAATGAGTTAAATATTAAAGAAATTGAATTTGGATCAGACTTATCTAAATATGTTAACTTTGAAATTAAACCAAATTTACCTGTGCTTGGAAGAGCTTATGGTAAGTTAATACCAGGAATAAGAAAAGAAATCGCAGCTAGAAATCAAATGGATTTAGCTCAAAAAATTCAAAGAGGCGAAGTTGAAATTATAAATGTTGATGGAACTGAAATTGAATTAAATGCTCAAAGTTTACTTGTTACAATGCAAGGCCTTGAAGGATTTGCATTTGCTGGTGAAGGAGATACAGGAGTAGTTCTTGATACTCATATAACTGATGAGTTAAAAGAAGAAGGTCATGTAAGAGAAATGATTTCAAAAATCCAAAATATGAGAAAAGAAAAAGGATTTGAAGTTGCTGATAACATAGAATTATTTGTTGCTGACAATGATATGTTAATCGAAGTTATTAAGAAATTCCAAGATACAATTAAGAAAGAAACTTTAACTAAAGAAATATTCTACAATACTGATTCAGATTATACTGAAGTAACAATTAACGGTGAAAAGTTAAACATGAATGTTAAAGTAGTAAAATAAATTTAATTTAGAGGTCTTAAAATTTAAGACCTCTAAATTTTTGGATAAAACACTTTGATTTACAAAAATTTCAATATATAATATAAATTAAGAGATGATTTGATAGAAAATAAGAAAGAATATTAAAATAAATGTATTGTTGTGTGTAAAAAATGTAAAAAGTGTAAACAATGAAAGTAAAAACTTGCATTAAATTTTAAAGGTGAGTATAATAAATAAATTAATAAGGTCGTAGGAGGTAAATAGATATGGCTACATCTATTAAAGACGTTGCTAGAGAGGCTGGAGTTTCAATTGCTACAGTTTCTAGAGTTTTAAATGATATAGACGTTGTAAACGAAGATACTAAAAAGAAAGTATTAGATGCAATTAAAAAATTAGGATATAGACCAAATATCGTTGCAAGAAGTTTAAAAACTCAAAGAACAAAAACTATAGGAATTCTTATACCGGACATTTCAAGCCAGTTTTATCCTGAAATAGTAAGAGGAGCAGAAGATGTTTCAAACATTTATGATTATAATATAATTTTAGGAAACTCAGACTTTGATATTCAAAAAGAAAAAGAATATTTAAGAGTTTTAAAAGAGAAAATGGTTGACGGAGTTATATATATGAGTAGTTCGCTTCAAGAAGAAATTCTTGATTTAATTAATGAACTAGATATAACAACTGTTTTAGTTGAAACTGAAGATAAGAATGGTAAACTACCAAGTGTAACTATTGATAACGTTAAAGCTGGATATGAAGGAACTAAGTATCTTTTAGATAAAGGTTTCAAAAACATAGCTTTTGTAGGAGCAAAAAAAGATGGGAAAAATGCTTGGAATGATAGATACATAGGATATGAAAAAGCTTTAAAAGAAGCTAATTTAGAAATAGATAAAGAATTATTATATCTTTCAAACTTAAAAGCTAAAAATGGTGTAACAGCAGTAGAAAGATTTATAGAATCAGGTAAGAAAATTGATGCTGTAGTTTGTGCTACAGATGAATTAGCAATGGGTGTTATAAATGGATTTAGAAATCACAATATTTCTGTACCAGATGAAGTAAGTGTTTTAGGATTTAATAATAACTATGTAGGGGAAATATTCTATCCTAAATTAACAACAGTAGCTCAACCAAGTTATGATATGGGATCAGTTGCTATGAGAATGCTTATAAAACTTTTAAATAAACAAGAGTTAGAAGAAGCAAACTTTATATTACCTCATACTATAATAGATAGAGAAAGTGTTAAATAGATAAAATAAAAGGTATCAAAAAAATTGATACCTTTTATTTTTTTATTTTATTGGTGAATTAATAATTAATTTTAAATATAAATAATTAAAAAATTTAGAATAAAATATGAATATTTGTTATAATTAGTATTGGATTTTAAGGAAGAGGGGGATGAGGAATGACAAAAGAAAATAAGCTTGGGAGTGAAAAGGTATCGAAACTTCTTATAAGTTTTTCTGTTCCAGCTATAATTGGAATGCTAGTTAATACTTTATACAATATAATTGATAGAATGTATATTGGAAATATTGAAGGTGTGGGTAAACTTGCAATAACAGGAGTAGGTATAACAATGCCTATAATGACAATAATATTAGCATTTGGTATGTTAGTTGGAATAGGAACAGCTGCAAGAATATCTATTTTTTTAGGAAAAGGAGATAAAGAGACAGCGGAGAAACATATAGGAAATGCCTTTGTTTTAATTATAATTTTTAGTATATTAATAACAATTATAGGATTAGCTTTTCTAGATAAAATCTTAGTTGTTTTTGGAGCTAGTAGTAGTACTGAGATATATGCTAGACAATATATGCAGATAATATTTGCAGGAACTATTGTAAGTATGTTAAGCTTTGGCTTAAATCATTCTATAAGAAGTGATGGAAGTCCTAAAATAGCAATGTTATCTATGCTTATAGGGGCTATAATAAATATAATTTTAGACCCAATATTAATATTCGTATTTAATTTAGGAGTTAGAGGAGCAGCTATTGCAACAGTAATTTCTCAATTTGTAGCAACTATATGGATATTATATTATTTTACAAAAGGGCAAAGCGCAATAAAGATTAAAAAAGAAAACTTTAAATTAAAAAAATATATTGTACTTAGTATATTTTCTATAGGAATTAGTCCTTGTAGTATGCAAATAGCAGCATGTATTGTACAAGTAATAGCAAATAATTCTCTAAAACACTATGGAGGGGATTTAGCAATTGGTGCTATGACTATAGTTCAAAGTATAGGAATGATATTCTTAACACCTATATTTGGATTAAATCAAGGGTCACAGCCTATTATAGGATATAATTTTGGTGCTAAAAAGTATAATAGAGTAAAAACAACTGTGTTTTATGGAGCTATAACTGCAACTATAATAGTTACAATAGGATGGCTAGTAGTTCAATTAGCACCACAATTACTTATAAAAATATTTAATAATGATCCAGAGCTTTTAGAAATTGCTAAGAATGGATTAAGAATTTATCTTTTATTTATACCAGTTATAGGCTTACAAATAATAAGCTCTAATTATTTTCAATCAGTTGGAAAAGCTAAAATATCTATGTTTTTAAGTCTTTTAAGACAAGTTATATTATTAATACCATTTATGATTATATTACCTAGAATATTTGGGTTAAATGGAATATGGATGGCTGGAGCTATAAGTGACTTATTATCTGCCATAATAACTTGCTGTATATTTTATAACTCTTTAAAAAAGTTAAATAAAGAAAATGATAATATTCAAAAAGAGATAGAAGTTAATATTTAAATTAAAAGTATATTATAAATTTTAAAATTAATAGTTAAATGAAGTGGTACTTAAATATATTTAAGTGCCACTTTAATTTTTAATTTTAAAATACTTTATGGAAAATTAAGTAAAATAAAGGGTTTAAGAGAAAATCAAAGAGTTAATATATTAAATTAATTTATTAGCAAATTTTACAGTTTTAACAAATTAATGTAACAGTGTACTATTTAAGTAATACAGTAATACAAGAGAGGTGATGTATTTGATTAATTTTAATACTAATGAACCTATATATGTTCAAATAAAGAGGTATTTAGAAAAAAAGATTATATCAGGGGAATATGTTTCAGAGTATAAACTTCTTTCGGTTAGGGAGTTTGCAAGTGAATTAAAAGTTAATCCAAACACTATACAGAGAGTATATACAGAGTTAGAAGGGGATGGTCTTATTTATACTAAAAGAGGTATTGGGAAGTTTGTTACTGAAGATAAAGGAATAATAAATAATTTAAGAGTAAACATTTCAAAAGAAATTATAAAAAAATTTATTAAAGATACAAAGGAATTAGGATTTACAAAGGAAGAGATTATAGAAGCATGTAATACGTTTTATGAGGAGGTATAAAATGGAGAATATATTAGAGGTTAATGGCGTAACAAAATCTTTTAGTGGAAAAAGTGTATTAAATAGAATGTCATTTAAGTTAGAAGAAGGAAAAGTTCTTGGTATATTAGGTCCGAATGGAAATGGGAAAACAACTATTTTAAATATCATAGCAGGATTGTTACAGCCTGATTCAGGTGAAGTAAAAGTAAATGGAATGAATGTGGGAAGAGAAACAAAAGAAGTAGTTTCATTTTTAAGAGAAAATAATCAATTTTATCCTTGGATGAAAATTGAAGATTCAATAGGATTTTATAAAGATTTTTTCCCAGATTTTGATGAGAAGAGAGCAAGAGAACTTTTAAAATTCATGAATATAGAAGGGAATAGTAAATTAGTATCACTTTCAAAAGGGATGTTAGAAAAAGTATCTTTAAGTTTAGTTTTAGGAAGAAAATCTAAGTTATATATTTTAGATGAACCGATTTCAGGAGTTGATATTTTATCAAGAGACGAAATAGTAAATGCGTTAATAGAATATATGATAGATGGAGCTTCAATGATTATAACAACGCATTATGTGGGAGAACTTGAAAAGCTTTTAGATAAAGTAGTTTTTATAAAAGATGGGATTATTGTTGAAAGTGGAGAAGCAGATGATATAAGAGAGAAATATAAAGCATCTATTGAAGGTGCATATAAAGAAATTTTTAAGAGGTAAAGGGTATGAAGAATATATTTAATATTTTAAAGTATGGTTTTAAAAAAGATAAAGTATGGGATTTAATTGGGTTTGGGTTATACATAGTTTTTACACTTATAATCACAAGTTTTTTAGGTAGTTTAATAGGAACAGTATTTAGTTTTGTTATATTAATATTTATATTAATAGCATCACCTATATATTATTTTTTTCAAGGAACAAGAAGAGTTTCTAGAGAAAGTGCTTTATTATTTTCTACACCAATTAAAGGGTCTGAGTATTTGTTAGCTAAAGTTTTGCAATATATTATAAAAGTTATCCCATTTTTATTGATATTTTTAATTCAGGTAGTATTAACAATTAAAAACTACTATGGATTTATAGAAATGTTTGATATTATGCGCCTTATAATATTGATAATTGATACATTTATTTTTGGAATTTTTATATTTGCAGATGGCTTATTTGTATTTATAGGGTTAAAAAAATATATAAAAAATTATTTTTTAAATATAGTTGCAACAATAGCTTTAATATTGATTTTTGAGAATATAATTTGGAGTATTTTAGAATTTATTTATAGATTTATACCTTTTTATTATATTGAGATTTCAGGAGTTAAAACAGGAATTTTAGATATTATAACTATTTTAGTTATGACTAGTATATATTTTATATTTGCGAAAGACTCATTAAAAAAAGGCATTGATATAAATTAATAAGGAGAAGAGAGAGGTTATGATAAAAAAAATATTAAGCGTAATTTTTATTGGAATTTTAGCTTTTGGAATTACTGGATGTGATGTTAAGTTTGGTTCTATGAATTATGAAGATTATAATATAGAAGATATTGGAGAAATAGTTAACTTATCTAATAAATCTAAAGATAAAGAAATATCATTAGATTTAAAAGAGGATGCAAAGAATATAAATAGTATAGATATAAAAATGGATTCAGGAAGTATAGAATTTAAAAGTGGAGATGTAAATTCAATTGAAGTAATTGCAAAAGGAAATAAAGAATCTATAAAATCAGATATTAAAAATGGAAAACTTATTATTGAAAATAGAGAAAAGAAAATGAGTGATATATCTGCAGAAACAGAAATAACTGTTACTATTCCTAAGAATTTCAATAAAGATATTAATGTATCTATAGGTGCAGGAGTAGCAATATTTAAAGATATTTCTTTAAATAAATTAGATTTATATAATGGTGTAGGGTTAACAGTAATAAATAAAGAAGTAAGTTCAACAGAAATAAATATATCACAAGGTGTTGGTGGAATTTTTGTTGTGATGAATAAAACGAATAATATAAATATATCTCAGGAAGTTGGGCAAATATTGTTCTACCCTAAAGAAATTAATAACAAAATAGATATTGAGAATAAAATAGGAGATTTAAGAATCGGATATCTTAAAGAAAATAATCCTAAAATAAATTATAAAATTAGATTAGGAAAAGAAAATAAATATATAAAACAAGATGAAAATGCTTTAGAAAAAGGAGAGATAAAAGCTAGAGTTAATATAGGAAATTTAGAAATTGGAACTATGAGCAAAGAAGAATTTGAAGAAGCAGGTTTTGTTAATTTTAATATGGACTATATTAAAATGATGAATGAAATATTAGAAGAGTAAGTTTATTAAAGAGATGGTGGAAATCATCTCTTTTATTGTAACTGAAGTTACAATAAAAAATATTAAGTAATGATATAATTTAATAGTATTAGTAGAAAATAAATTTTAAGATAGATATTAAGGCGAAAGGGTAAGGTAAAATTAAATGGAAAATAATAAAATGCCAAATGTACCATTTATGGTTAGTGGAACTCATAGTGGTAATTTACAAAAAGTAAGAGATGGGAGAAGAACATTTGGAATAACTCCTCATATACCAGGAGGATTTATTAAAATAGAAGAATTAGAAAGAATAACAGCTGTTGCAAAAAAGTATAATGGTGTTATAAAAATAACTTCAGGACAAAGATTACTTATCACAAATCTTAAGGGTGAAGATTTACCACAAATATGGGAAGAGCTTCAAATGGAGCCAGCAGTAAAAGGGCAAAATACAGTTAAGAATGTAGAAATGTGTCCAGCAGGATTTTGTAAAAGATCAAAATATAATACTATAGGAATGGGAATGAAATTATCTAAAAAATATCAATGGATGCCTATGCCTTGTAGAACTAAAATTGGAGTAGCAGGATGTAGAAATGCTTGTTCAAGTATTTATGCAAAAGATGTTGGAATAATTGCTGATGTAACTGGAATGATGGTTGTTGCAGGTGGTTCAGCAGGATATAATCCAAGAGTTGCAGATATAATAATCCAAGATGTAAGTGAACAAGAAGCTATGAGAATAGTAGATAATATTTTAGCTTATTATAGTGAAAATGCAGAGCCAGGTGAAAAGCTAGGATTTTTTATAGATAGAATTGGATTAGATAAATTTAAAGAAGATGTTTTATAAATAAAATAACTAAAGGAACTGTATTAATACAGTTCCTTTTATAAATTAAAGTATACCTTCACTTTTTAGTAGATCTTCTAATTTTTGAAGTCTTTCACTTAATGTTATAAATTTTTCTTTTAAAGTATCTTTTGATACTCCATCCTCATCAATAACTCTCTCTAAATCTTCAACTGTTTTTAAAGCTTCATCAATATCTTGTTGAGCTAATTTAATGTTTGATTCTTTCATAAGTAAAACTCCTTTATACATTTACATATTGTTTATATATTTAATACTAGCACTAATAAAAGTTAAGTTCAATGAATATATTTAATTGTTAGTATTACTTAAATGGAGGATTTATGATTAATTATATTTGGTTTGCAATGATTTTTTTAGGAATAATAGTAGCACTTTTTACTGGAAATGCAGATAAAGTAACACAAGCTATTGTTGGGGGAAGTGATAGTACTGTTAAATTTGTAATTGGGCTTGTAGGGATAATGTGTTTTTGGTGTGGTGTAATGAAAGTTGCTGAAAAGAGTGGATTAACAGCTATATTAGCAAAAATATTAAGGCCAATTTTAAAAATTTTATTTAAAGAAGCAGCAAAAGATGAAAAAGCCCTTGGAGCAATAGTTATGAACTTAACTGCAAATATGTTTGGATTATCAAATGCAGCTACTCCTTTTGGAATAAAAGCTATGGAAGAAATGGATAGACTAAATAAAGAAAAAGGAACAGCTTCTAATGACATGGCTTTATTTCTGGTCTTAAATGCAGCTTGCATTCAATTGGTTCCAACAACAATACTTTCTATAAGAGCTGCGGAAGGTTCGGCAAATGCAGGAGCAATAATACTCCCAGCTATAATTTCTACTTCAGTAGCAGCTATTGTTGGGGTAACTTGTTGCAAAATATTACAGAGGTATTTTTAGGGGAGGCTTTTTATGTTTGGATATATTACAAAAAGTATAATTCCTATAATAGTTCTTGTTATTTTAGTTTATGGAATGATAAAAGGAAGAAAAGTTTATGAATGGTTTCTTGAAGGTGCGAAAGATGGAATTAAAGTTTGTTTAAATATATTTCCATGCCTTTTAGCTATGATTATAGCAGTACAAATATTTAAAAGTGGAAATTTATTAGAACTTTTAAATAAAATTTTATCTCCAATTGCTTCTTTAATTGGATTACCAGAAGAGATTATACCTCTTGTTTTAATAAAACCTATTTCAGGAAGCGGAGCAATTGGAATCTTTACTGATATAATAAGAAGTTATGGACCAGATTCTTTTATTGGAAATTTATCTTCTGTAATTATGGGGACAACTGAAACTATCTTTTATACAATAACAGTTTATTTTGGGGCTGTTAGAGTAAAAAAAATAAGACATACTCTTTGGAGTGCTGTTTTTGCAGATATGGCAGCTATTTTTGCAGCTATAACTGTAGTTAAGCTGATGTTAACTTAATTGATTGTTAATAATTAGTTAAAAGATAAAAGATACCGTTTAATAAAGTTGGGAATAATGATAATATATATTGAAATATCACCTTAATTAAAAGGAGTGTAACATATGATAAAAATTGAAGGGGTTAGTAAAAATTACGGAAGAGGAAATGCTGTAAGTAATCTAAATATTGAAATAAAAGATGGAGAGATATTTGGTTTATTAGGACCAAATGGAGCAGGAAAAACTACTACAATAAAGATGATTACTGGTATAACAGAGCCAACAGAAGGGCGAGTGGAGATTAATGGCTATGATATATGTAAAAATCCATTAGAAGCAAAGCTTCAATTTGGATATGTTCCTGATAGTCCAGATATGTTTTTAAAATTTACTGGAATGGAATATATAAATTTTATGGCTGATGTTTATAGAGTATCTAAAAAAGATAGAGAAATTAGAATAAAAGAGCTTTCAAATAAATTTGGAATGGAGAATGCTTTAGGAGATACTATTAAAAGCTATTCTCATGGAATGAGACAAAAGGTTGTTATTATGGGAGTTTTAGTTCATAATCCAAAAGCTTGGATTTTAGATGAACCTTTAACAGGATTAGACCCTAAATCTGCTTTTATACTTAAAGGAATGATGAGAGATCATGCAGATATGGGAAATGCAGTTCTTTTTTCAACTCATGTATTAGAAGTAGCAGAAAAAGTTTGTGATAGAGTTGGTATTATAAAAAAAGGTGAATTGATTTTTGTTGGAACTTTAGATGAGCTTAGAGAAGAATTCAAAGCTGATAGTTCACTTGAAAGAATGTTCTTGGAGATGACAGATGATGAGGAATATTAGGCTTTTATTAAGATATTCACTTAAGGGACAAAGAACAAAAGGAAAATTCCAGATGCCAACTCCAGTTAGAAGTTTAATCTTTGCAATAGTTATACTTTGCTTATCAGGTGGAGTTGCAGGAGCAGTTGCAAGTGCTTATGGAATTTTAGAAAAGTTAGGTAAACAAGAACTTTTATTATATTTTATATTGGCATTAGGAAGTGGGATTACATTTGTAATTGGATTATTTAGTGTATTAAATAACTTCTTTTTAGCTGAAGATAATGAAATCTATATATCACTTCCTTTTAGAGCTAGTGAGATAGTTATAAGTAAGCTAATAAGAATTTTAATTTATTTATATATATATTCACTTATTATAGTTTTACCTCTTATAGCTTATGGAACAGTGTCAAATTCTAATCCTATTTATTATATATTTGTTGCTTTGGCTTATATTTTTAATCCTATAATACCTATGATTATTGGATTTATAATCTCAACTATTTTGATGAGTATATCAAATCTTTCAAAACACAAAGATGTTATAAAAGTTATTTTTTCAATTTTACTTATAGTATTTATAATATTAATTAATTTACTTTTTCAAGGAAATAGAATTGGAATAAGAACAGCTAATGCAATAGTAGGAAAAGAGTCTTTATTAAAATTAATAAGTTCAATATTTATAAATAATAAATTAGAAGTAATGGCTTTATCTAATCCAGGAAGTTCAACAGGATATATAAATATGGGAATAGTATTATTAATTGTAGTCATATTATTTGCATTATTATATTTTGTTTCAGAAAAACTATATTTAAAAAGCTTAAAAGGGTTTGGAGATATTAGTTCTAATAAAGAAAAAGTAAAAGTGGCAAAAGTTAAAAGTTCATCAGTGCTTAAAGCTTTGGTTATTAAAGAAATTAAAATTATTTTTAGAAATCCAACTTTCTTTTTAAATTGTGTAGTCATGTTATTTTATATACCAGTATTATATATGGTTATATTATTTTCAAATGGGGCTAATCATTTAAATTGGAGTTTAGGATATTTAATAATTGGAGGAACACCATTAGTTATAGGAGTTGGAATGTCAAGTGGATCAGCAGGTAGTACTGCCTTAAGTAGAGAAGGAAATAATTTTATAGTTTCTAAATATATACCTGTAAGTTATAAAACTCAACTTTTAGCAAAAATAATTTCTGCATTTGCTATAAATTCACTAATTTTAGTAATTGGGATTGGTTTACTTGTAATTGAAAAAGTTAGATTAGAAATTTTTATATTAAGTTTAATAATTCAAATACTAACTTGTTTTTTAATAACAGTTATTGGGATTTTATGTGATTATATATCGCCTAAAATAGTATGGCAAACTGAAAAAAATCTTTATAAAGGAAATTTTAAAAGCTTAGGAAATATAATAATTTCAGTAATATTTGGAGGGATTCTATTGGGATTTGCTCTTTTAACTAGGAGTATTTTTTTAACTTTTATAGTTAATTTCCTATTATTGATAATAAGTATAATCATAGTTTTATTTATTTTGAATAAAAAAGTAGTAAAAACATATAATTTGTTATAATTCAAAGAAAGTCTAAATAATTTGATAAATTATCAATTATTTAGACTTTTATTTTTTATATTAATTGAAAAAAATAATAATATACATGAATTTTATATTAATAATAATTTGTTTGTGGTAAAATATTCAATAAGGGTAAATGGAAAGTAATTTAAGAGGGGGTATGATTTATGGAAGAAGAAAAATTTTTTATTGTAAATGGAGCTGTATTACCTGATGTTTTTTATAAAGTATTAGAGGTTAAAGAGCTTATTCATACAGGAAAGGTAAAAGACATTTCAGAAGGAGTAAAAGTAGTTGGAATAAGCAGAAGTACTTACTATAAATACAAAGATACTGTTTATCAAATGGCTGAAGGAGTTAATAGTAAAAAGATAACTATAGTTTTACTTTTATCACATAAATCAGGAGCATTAGCAAGAGTATTAGACTTTATTGCAACAAATAAGTTAAATATATTAACAATTAGTCAAGATATACCTATAAACATGACAGCTAATGTTACAATAACATTAGATGTTGCCAAAATAAAAGGCGACGTTAAAAAATTCTTGTATAAGATAAGTGAAATAGATGAAGTAATAAAAGTAAGAGTACTGGCAGTAGAGTAATTGTTTTATATCAAAAGATAAAGTGTAAAAATAAAAAGAAAGAGGGAGTAGAAATGAAAAAAGAAGTATTTGAATTAAACAGAAAAAGATTAATAGAAAAATTGGATGATAATTCCTTACTAATTCTTTTTGCAGGAGAAGCACCTAAAAAAACAGCAGATGAAAAGTATGGTTTTACACCAAACAGAAACTTTTATTATTTAACAGGATTGGCAGAGGAAAAACATATTTTAGTTATTTCAAAAATTAATGGTGAAGTTACTGAAAAAATGTTTATAAAAGAAATAGATTTAGAAATGGAAAGATGGCTTGGAAAAACTATAAGACAAGAAGAAGTAGAGCCATTAAACGGAATAAAAGAAGTTGGATATTTAGGAGAGCTTAAAGGATTTTTAAATAGATTATTAGGAGAACAAGAACAATTTACTATATACCTAGATTTAGAAAAAGATTCTTTTGATAGTCTTCAAACAATAGCTGGAGAATATGCTAAAAAATTAAGAAAGAAATATCCTCATGTTAATATAAAAAATGTATTTCCTTTATTTGCACCATTAAGACTTGTAAAAAGCCCAGAAGAAATAGAAGAAATGAGAAAAGCCATAGAAATAACAATAGCTGGTGTAGAATGTATAATGAAAAGTATAAAACCAGGTATGAAAGAATATGAAACTGAGGCTTTCTATGAATTTGAATGTAGAAGTAGAGGAATATCAGATTATGCATTTAAAACTATAGCAGCAGCAGGTATAAATGCAACAACTCTTCATTATGTAGCTAATAATGATACTTTAAAAGATGGAGATTTAATGTTATTTGACCTTGGAGCTCAATGGAATTACTATAATGGAGATATTTCAAGAACTATCCCTATAAATGGTAAATTCACTGAAAGACAAAAAGAAGTTTATGAAGCTGTTTTAAGTGTAAATGAAAGAGTTATTGAGGCTATGAAACCAGGCGTAAATTTTATAGATTTAAATAATCAAGCAACTGAGTGGATAGCTGAAGAGTGTATAAAATTAGGTCTTATGAAAGATAAGAGTGAAGTTAGAAAATATTACTTCCATAGCATAGGACATAGTTTAGGACTTGATACACATGATATAGATAATCCAAGAAGAAATACTATATTAGAACCAGGAATGGTTTATACTGTTGAGCCAGGAATTTATATTCCAGAAGAAGGAATTGGAGTAAGAATAGAGGATGATATTCTTATAACAGAAACAGGCAGAGAAGTATTAACTAAAGATATGATTAAAACTGTTGAAGAGATAGAAAAATTCATGAGTAGATAATTTAATAATAAAATACAAATAAAATATGAACAAACTATTGCGAAAGAATAGGATATACTGTATACTAACTTTAAATTAAAGTTGAATATACGAAGAGGTAGAGGCGCGAAGCTTAAGAGTACTATAGTTTTTATAAGCAAATTGGAACTATAGAAAAGGAAGATTCGCCGAAGGATATAAGAAATTGCTTTAATCTTATAATCCTGGGATTATGCAGAATATGCATAAGACTGTCACAAGAAATTGTGTTGGGCTATCATTCTAGGATTTTGCATATTGTAGAACCTTGGGTGTTATCTCAAGGTTCTTTTTACATTTTTTGTAAGAAAACCTCTGAGTAATAAAAATAAGGGGGACATTTTAATGAAAGTAAGAAAAGTAGTAGTATTTTTATTAAGCTTTATTTTAATAATGAGCTTATCAGTAGCAGCATTTGCAGCAGAAGTTGACCCAGGAGTTTTAAATGCAGAGAAATTTGGAATATGGACAATAGTTCCACCATTAGTAGCAATAGTTTTAGCCTTTATAACAAAGAATGTAGTAATATCATTATTTATAGGAGCATTAGCAGGGTGCTTTATGCTTCAAATTGGTGGAATGAATGTTTTTGAAGGATTTGTACAGGCTTTCTTAGATCTTATACAAAGGATTTTAAATTCACTAGCAGATCCTTGGAATGCAGGAATTATACTTCAAGTTTTAGCAATTGGAGGAGTTATAAGTCTTGTAGGTAAAATGGGAGGAGCAAGAGCTATTGCAGAAGCACTTGCGAAAAGAGCAAAAACGCCGAGAAGTGCACAACTTGTAACTTGGTTTTTAGGATTACTTGTATTTTTTGATGATTATGCAAATTCATTAATTGTTGGACCTATAATGAGACCAGTTGCTGATAAACTTAAAATATCAAGGGAAAGACTAGCTTTCATTATAGATGCTACGGCAGCACCAATTGCTGGTCTTGCAATAATTTCAACATGGATAGGATTAGAAGTGGGACTTATAAAAGATTCTTTTACTCAAATAGGAATGAGTGTAGATGCTTTTGGAGTATTTTTAGAAACAATACCTTTTAGATTTTATAATATATTAATACTTGCATTTGTAGTTATAACAACAATAATGCTTAGAGATTTTGGACCTATGAGAAAAGCAGAATTGAATGCAAGAAAAGGGATAAATGAAGTTGTAGAAGCAGAAAATGAAGAAGAAATGATGGTTAAAGAAGGTGTTAAATTAAGTATATGGAATGCAATAATTCCAATAGGAACACTTATATTATCAGCTTTAGCGAGTTTCTATTATAGTGGATATTCTTCAATAATGTTAGGAGAAAATACTGCATTAATTGAATTATTAAACAATTCACCATTTTCATTTTCATCAATTCAACAAGCTTTTTCAGCAGCAGATGCATCAACAGCTCTTTTTCAATCAGCTATACTAGCATCCATAGTTGCAATAGGAATGGCAGTATGGAAGAAAATTTTTACAGTAACAGAAGCAGTTGATGCTTGGATAGATGGAATGAAAGGGCTTTTAATAACAGGAGTAATACTTTTACTTGCTTGGTCATTAAGCTCTGTTATAAAAGATTTAGGAACAGCTAAATATTTAGTAACACTTTTATCAGATACTATTCCAGCTTTTCTTCTTCCAAGTATAATTTTTATTCTTGGAGCAATAATTTCATTTGCAACAGGAACAGCATATGGAACTATGGGAATTTTGATGCCACTTGCAATACCTTTAGGATATTCAGTTTCATCAGATATGGGATATGTAATTGTATGTACAAGCGCAGTTTTAACTGGAGCAATTTTTGGAGATCATTGTTCACCTATATCAGATACAACAATTCTTTCTTCTATGGGAGCTGGATGTAATCATATAGAGCATGTTAGAACTCAAATGTGGTATGCAATTTTTGTAGCAATAGTTACTGTAGTATTTGGATATATACCAGCAGGTTTTGGAGTTCCAGTGTATATAATATTACCAATTGCTATTGTTATTTTAATTGTTTTAATTAGACTGATAGGAAAGCCAGTAGAAATTAAAGAAAATATTTAAATTTAGTATCAAAATAAATAGAAAACTAATATTCTAGTTTATAGGAGTATGTTTAGGGAGACAAATATGAATAATAACCAAGGGATTGGATTTTTCAAAAATCTTTATTTAGATATGTTAAATGAAATTAATTCTTCAGATTTTTTTGAAGAAGAAGTGGATCAAGGCGATATTGAAATATCGATTAAAAATGAAGAAGATAAATATTTGATACAAGGATTTTTTCCAGGAATCCAAAAAAAAGATATAAAAATTGACTATAAAGATGATTATTTATTTATGAAAATAAAAAGAAAAAAAGTTTTATCAAATAGAGGAAACATGTCTGTAATGATGATTAGTCAATTTAATGATTATAAAAAGAAATTTTATATTCCTGATAATGATATTTCTAATTTAAAAGTTTCATTTAAAAATCATAAGTTAAATTTAGAAATTCCTAAAATAATTTATAATTTTAAAGAAGAGAATCCTGTAATAATAGATGTATTAGATTATGAAGAAGAATAGTATTTTTTAAGCGAAGTAGTTATTAAGAATTACTTCGCTTTTATATTAAAAATAATATAAAAATTCTTTTAATATAATAAAAAATATCAACTACAAAATAATTTTGTAGTTGATATTTTTTTCTCAAATTTTATTTAATGAGAATTATATATAATTTATTTTTCAACCTTTGCTTCTTCAGCAGGTGGATTAAAATATTTATTTACAAGAATTGCAACTATTATTCCAATGGCTGTGTCCATACTTCTATTTAAAGCATAAGCGTAAGATTGAGGTCCACTATAATTTACCATTATAACTAAGAATACTATACAAGCTATAGTTACAGAACCAGGCTTATTAAATAAATTACATGTATATATAACAATAACAATACCTATACCACTTATGAATGGAATATAGTGAGTTAAAAATGTTATATGAATTAAAATATATATAAATAATGTTCCAAATAGTGCTCCTATGATAGTTCCTATAAGTCTATTTTTACCCATTGTAAAACTACTTGAGACAGTGTCTTTCATACAAATAACGGCAGCTATACAAGCATAAAAAGGATTTTCATCACCTATTGCACTAAAAATAACCATACAAATAACTACAGATAAAGCAGTTTTTATATTTCTAAGTCCAATTTTATGAAAATTAAGCTTCATTATATTACCTCCTATTAAAGTATTATATATTATATCATATGCTGTAAAAAATGCTAATTTACATAAAAAGGTTAAAATGTAATATATATAGTTATAAGTTGTTGACAGTTAAAGTTATTTAGAATATTATATAGTTAAAATGAAAATGCTATGAAGAGAAGAGTAGTTTTATGGAATGTCTATAAGAGAGCAGGAGAAGCTGAAAACCTGTGGTAGGAAGTAAGATGAAGATGGCCTCAGAGCAGAAGTCTTGAGCGTTAAGTGTTAGGGATTTACGGATGCAACCGTTATATTGCAAGGTGAAATTTTACCTATTGAGATTCTTATTGTAAGATAAGAGTGAAGTAGAGTGGTAACACGTTTATTACGTCTCTATGCTAATTTGGCATAGGGTTTTTTTATTGCAAAAGATTAGAAAAATTTAAATTTTAGGAGGAATGATTTATGTGTAAAAAGCCATATTACATTACAACGCCAATATATTATCCATCAACGAAGCTACATATTGGAAATACTTATACTACTGTAGCTGCTGATGCTATATCAAGATTTAAAAGATTAACAGGATATGATGTAATGTTCTTAACTGGAACAGATGAACATGGTCAAAAAATCCAAACAATAGCAGAAGAAAAAGGAATAACACCAAAAGAGCATGTAGATGAGATAGTTGCAGGAATTAAAAGCCTTTGGAATATGATGGACATTAGTTATGATAAATTCATAAGAACTACAGATGACTATCACGTAAAAGCTGTACAAAAAATATTTAAAAAATTATATGATCAAGGTGATATATATAAAAGCTCATATGAAGGTTCATATTGTACACCATGTGAATCATTTTGGACTGAAACTCAATTAGTTAATGGAAATTGTCCTGATTGTGGAAGACCAGTTCATGAAGCTAAAGAAGAAGCATATTTCTTTAAAATGAGTAAATATGCTGATAGATTAATAAAATATATTGAAGATCATCCAGATTTCATTCAACCAGAATCAAGAAAAAATGAAATGTTAAACAACTTCTTAAGACCAGGATTACAAGACCTTTGTGTTTCAAGAACAAGCTTTAACTGGGGAGTTCCAGTAACATTTGATACAGATCATGTTGTTTATGTATGGATAGATGCATTATCAAACTATATAACTGCATTAGGTTATGGAAGTGATAATGATGAATTATACAAAAAATTCTGGCCTGCTAATGTTCACTTAATAGGAAAAGATATATTAAGATTCCACACAATTTATTGGCCAATAATGTTAATGGCATTAGATTTACCACTACCAAAGCAAGTATTTGGACACGGATGGTTATTAGTTGATGGTGGAAAAATGTCAAAATCAAAAGGAAATGTAGTAGATCCTGTTGCATTAGTTGAAGGATTTGGAGTAGATGCAGTAAGATACTATCTATTAAAAGAAATACCTTTTGGTTCAGATGGATTATTTAATAATGAAATATTCATAAAGAAAATAAATTCAGACCTTTGTAATGATCTTGGAAATTTATTATCAAGAACAGTTGCAATGATTGAAAAATATTTTGATGGAGTACTTCCAGCACCTCTAGGTAAAGAGGAAGTAGATGATGAGCTTATAAACTTAGCATTAGAAACTCCTAAAATAGTTGAAAGTGCAATTGAAGAGTTAAAAATACCAGACGCATTAGAAGCAATATTCACATTAATAAGAAGAGCAAATAAATATATTGATGAAACAACTCCTTGGATATTAGCTAAGGATGAAACTAAAAAAGACAGATTAGGAACTGTTTTATATAATTTAGCTGAAGCATTAAGATTCTCATCAGTATTATTATCAGCATTCCTTCCAAGAACTTCAGAAAAAATAAATGAACAATTAGCAGTAACTGCTAAAGATTGGGCTTCATTAGAAGGTTTTGATGGAACTGCACCAGGAACAACAGTTAAGAAAGGTGAAGCTTTATTCCCAAGAATAGATGTTGATAAAAAGTTAGAAGAACTTGAAGCTTTAAGATTAGCTCAATTAGAAGAAGTTAAGAAAAAAGAAGCAGCTGAAGCAAAAGTAGAAATGGAACCAATAAAAGAAGAGATAACAATAGAAGATTTCGAAAAAATAGATTTAAGAGTTGTCAAAGTAGTTGAATGTGAGCCAATTAAAAAAGCTAAAAAATTACTTAAATTAAAAGTAGAGTTAGGTGGAGAAATCAGACAAGTGGTTTCAGGAATAGCAATGCACTATAAACCAGAAGATTTAGTAGGAAAATATGTTGTTTTAGTAGCTAACTTAAAACCTGTTAAATTAAGAGGTGAATTATCACAAGGTATGATAATTGCTGCATCAGATAGTAATGATACTATTTTAAATCTAGTTAATCCAGGAAAATTACCAACTGGTAGCATAGTAAGATAATTAATTAAATATAAGACTGTATCAAAAGATTAATTTAAAATAATTTAATTTGATACAGTCTATTTTTTATGAAAGGATTTGAAAAATGAGAATTGTAATAGGAAATGCTTGGCCATATACAAATGGAAAACTTCACTTAGGAAGAATAGTAGTTCTTTTACCTGGAGATATAATTGCTAGATATCATAGGAAAAAAGGAGATAAAGTAATATTTGTATCTGGAAGTGATACTCATGGTAATTTAGTATTAGAGAAAGCACATGAAGAAGGTTTAGAACCTTTAGAGATAATTGATAAATATCATAAGGAATTTAAAAAGTGTTTTAATAGTTTAGATTTTTCATTTGATTTATTTTCAAATACTGATAGTAAAAATCATAAAGAGTGGGTAAAAGATAAAATATTAGAACTATATAATAAAGGATATATTTATGAAGATTGTACTGATAATGATAGGAATTTAATGTTCAGGCTATCAAGTTTAAATGATGAAGTTGAGAGTATTTTTAAAAATGGTGAGTATTGGAGAGAAAATGCAAAAAAAATCACAGAAAAATATATTAGCGAAGGACTTAGGGATAAGGCAGTAACAAAAGATATAAAATTTGGAGTTGATGTTCCTTTAGATGGATATGAAGACAAAAAAATATTTGTTTGGATTGAAGCATTAATGGGATATCTTACAGCAACACAAGAATGTATAGATGGTAAAGAAGAGACATTAGAAGATTATTTTAATAGTGAAGATAGTAGAGTTTATTTAGTACATGGCAAGGATAATATTCCTTTCCACTCTATAATATTTACTGGGATATTATCTGCACTTGGATATAAAAATGTTAAATTAAGAATATTTTCAAGTAATCATTTAAAGTTAGAAGGAAAGAACTTTTCAACAATAAAGAACTGGGCATTGTGGATAAATGATGTGTTAGAAAAATATTCTGTGGATTTAATTCGATATTATTTAATTACAAATTCACCTGAGAAAAGTGATTCTGATTTTAGATTTAGAAATTTTATAAATGCCAATAATTATGAATTAGTTGAAATTTTAGAGAGGTTTTATATAAATACAATTAGTTTATATAAAAAAGGTAAATGTAATATTTATAAAAATAAATATGAAAAAGATAAGATAATAAATTATTACGAAGAGATTGGAGAAAAGATTGAAAGAGGAGAGTTAAGGAGTGCTCTTAAAAATATAATTTCATTAGTAAAAGAATTTAATGAAGAGCGTAATTATTCAATTATAAAATTAATTAATATAGCAAATTTATTAGAGCCTTTTATGCCAACTTTTAGTGAGAAGATAAAAAAGTTATTTGAAATAAAAGAAAGTGGTTGGAACTTTATACATGTAGAAAATATTCCTGATAAATTAGAATATATAGAAACTTTTAAGACTTTAGATAGAAACTTAGCAAATGAAGAGATTAGATTATTAAAAATAAAAAAAACAAAGTAAAAAACCTAGAATATCTACAATAGGGGGACGAGATATTCTAGGCAACCAATCAATTAAGATGGTTATAAGGGGTAAATAATAATGCTTTAACTACTTTACAAGACTTATTATAAGATACAATTGTGGCAGTTTAGTGTCAAAAACCATAAGAAAAAGTTACATGTTATAATTTTTGAAATCAGTATTATTTTTCTTTTTAGTTAAAAAGAATTTAATTTATCTATATCTAAAATAGTTATGCTTTTACGATCATAAGTGATTATGCCATCATTTTTCATATTTATTAATTCACGTGATAATGATGGTCTTTGAACCCCAAAGTTTTTAGCTAAATCTTCTTTAGTAGAATATAGTTTAATTGTATATGAGTTTTGTTTTTTATATTCTGAATATAAAAATGTAGAAATTCTTTCTCTTAAAGATTTCATGTTTAATTGCCTCAATTTAGAACTTAAAACAACTGACTTATTTGAAAGTAGAGTTAAAAATTTAATTAGAAATTTTTCGTTATTCATAAGCATTTCAGTTATTACCTTCTTATTTATATGTAGAATAGTTGAATTAGATTTTGAAACAACATCTACTGTATAAACACAGTCACTAGAAAACATTATGTTTTCACCAAAAATATTTTTTGGGTGTAGTTTAGATATTGTAAGTGTATTCCCTATTGAATTATTTTGTTGAATATGAACTTCACCAGCAATAATTAGACTTATGCCAGTACAAGGGTCTCCTTCTAAAAATATAGTTTCTTCTTTTGAATAATTTTTTAGCTTTACAAAAGGGTTATTAAGAAATCTATCAAACTCTTCATTAGTAAAATGGTTAAATAAATTTGTTTCTTTTAAAATAGTAAAAGTTAAATCCATGATTAAATACACCTTCTTTCTTTATGAATAGTTTTGTTAGTATTATATAATACTGTATAATGATAAATAAAGTTTATTAGAAAAAAGGGAGTTAATAAAATGGATTATAAGATTTTTGATACACATGCTCATTATGATTCAGAAGATTATAATGAAGATAGAAAAGAACTATTAAATGAAATGAATAAAAATGGAGTAATAGGAATATTAAATTGTGCTTCTTCATATGAAAGTGTAAAAGAAGTTTATGATTTAACTAATGAGTACGATTTTATTTATGGAGCTTTAGGAATTCATCCAGAAAATGCTGATGAGCTTACAGATGAAAGATTAGAGGAAATAAAAGAGCTTATAAATAACAATGATAAAGTAATTGCAGTAGGCGAAATTGGATTAGATTATTATTGGGAAGAAAATCCTCCAAAAGAAGTTCAAAAAGAAACTTTTAGAAAACAAATGGCTTTAGCTAAAGAATTAAATCTTCCAGTTGTAATACATGATAGAGATGCACATAAGGATACTTTAGATATAATGAAGGAATTCCCAGAAGTTAGAGGAACAGTTCATTGTTTTTCAGGAAGCGTTGAGTTTGCAAAGGAATGTATAAAACTTGGATATTATATTGGATTTACTGGTGTAATAACATTTAAAAATGCAAAAAAATTAGTTCAAGTTGCTAAGGAGATTCCTGTAGATAGAATCCTTGTAGAGACTGATGCACCTTTTATGGCACCTGTTCCTAACAGAGGAAAAAGAAATCGTTCAGATTATATAAAAGAGATTATTGAAAAAATAGCGGAAATTAGAGAAATAAGCCCAAAAGAATTAAATAATCAAGTAAATGAGAATTTTTTCAAGTTGATGAGAATATAAATATAAAGTAAAATATAATGGATTTGATTGTATAAAAAAATAAAATATGGTAATTAAAAGTGATAGCTTTACTATTCGTATGCCATTTAGGGGGAAACTCCTAGTTTAAAAACTTAAATTGGAAAATTAGAACTAAAATCATAGATAAAATTTATGATAAATACGATAGTTCTAAGAGCAATAGGGATAAATTTAATTAAAAGGTTACAAAAAGATTAAATTTTCTTATATTGCCAAAGGAGGTTAAAATGGTAGAAAAATTTAAAGCTTGTAAAGAGAATTTTTCTAACAGTCCAAATGCAAAAAAACTAACATTAGCTATAGCCTTATGTTTAGCTGTAGCTACGATAGTTATCGTAAATGTTAGAAAGACTGTTAAAGTAACTATTGATGGGGAAGAAGAAACTTTAGTTACTTACAAAGGAACTGTTGAAGAGGTGTTACTATCTAAAGGTATTGAAGTTAAAGATAAAGATAAGGTAGAACCTTCTTTAGAATCTAAAATTGATGAGAATGATGAAATTATAGTTAAAACTGCTGTTCCTGTAAATGTTAAGATGAGTGGGAAGGAAATTGCCCTTCATACCGCTGAAGAAACTGTGGGACGAGCATTAGAAGCAGATATTGAAGAATTAAAATCAAAAGGAATTGACTATAATAAGGATTTAGATGAAGTAAATCCAGGCGTTGACACAAAGATTACACCTAATATGAATGTAAAGGTAGTAGATGTGGAAATTAAAACTGTTAAGGAAGAAAAATCAATACCTTACGAAACAGTTGTTAAAAATGATTCAAACCTTGAAAAAGGAAAAAAAGTAGTTAAGAGTGAAGGTACAAATGGAAAGAAACAAGTAACTTATAAGGTAACTTACAAAGATGGAAAAGAAGTTTCTAAGAAAGAAGTACAATCAAAGACACTTTCAAAACCAGTTAATGCATTAGTAATGCAAGGTACTAAAAATCCAGTTAAATATATACCTAATAGAGGAAGTGGATCACCTTTAAAGTATAAAAAGAAATTAGTAGTTCAATCTACAGCTTATGCTTTACATGGTACTACTGCAACAGGAGTTAAGCCAGTATATAACCCGGGTGGAATTAGCACAATAGCAGTAGATCCTAGAGTTATTCCTTTAGGAAGTTTAGTATATGTAGAAGGATATGGACTTGCAAGAGCAGCAGACACTGGTGGAGCTATCAAGGGAAATATAATTGACGTATATTTTACATCGAATGAAAGGTGCATACAATGGGGTAGACGATATGGGCTAAATGCTTATATAGTTGCATATCCAGGCGAATGGTAAATAATTTAGAGGATAAGACTAATCTTATCCTCTATTTTTATATATTTTTATTAAATATAAGTGTTTGTAAAATAAATTGATCTTTATATTTTGAGTTTGACATAATTAATATATATATGTAAATTTAATATATAAATAAGAAGTGTGGGGTTTTTTCAAATATAAATAAATTCATTTCGATTAAAATATAAGAAAGTTATTTATATTTGAGGGAATTTCATGAAAGGAAGTTTATATTATGATTAAAGAAGTTATAGTAGTTGAAGGAAGAGATGACATTGATGCTATAAAAAGAGCAGTAGATGCTGAATGTATAGCAGTTGGTGGATTTGGTATAAATAGAAAAGTTATAGAAAGAATAAAAGAAGCACAAAAGAGAAAAGGGGTTATTGTTTTTACTGACCCAGATTTTGCTGGAGAAAAGATTAGAAGCATTATTTCCAAAAGGGTAAAAGGAATAAAACATGCTTATATTTCTCAAGATGAAGGTTTAAAAGATGGAGATATTGGGGTTGAAAATGCATCTCCAGAAACAATAATAAAAGCTCTTGAAAATGTAAAAATAACTGTTGAAGAAAAGAGAGAAGAATATAACGTTGAAGACATGATGTACTTTAAATTAACTGGTGATAAGGATTCTAAAAAAAGAAGAACTCTTTTAGGAAAAATACTTGGAATTGGATATGGAAATAGTGCACAAATGATTTCAAGATTAAATAATTATGGAATATCAAAAGAGGAATTTGTAGAGGCAATAAAAAAGGTTGAAGAGGAGATAAATAAGTAGATGGATTTAACAAATTATAAAACGCAGGATATAGTAAAAAAGCATGGATTTAATTTTACTAAAAGTTTAGGACAAAACTTTTTGATAGATAAGCAAGTTGTAATGGATATTGTAGATGGAGCAGAGATAGGTCCAGAAGATTTTGTTATAGAAATAGGACCTGGAGTTGGAACATTAACAGTAGAAATGCTTAAGAAAGCAAAAAAGGTAACTTCTATTGAAATAGATAAAGATTTAATACCTATATTAGAAGAAGAATTAAAAGATTATGATAATTTTGAGCTTATACATAAAGATGCACTAAAAGTTAATTTTGATGAACTTATAGGTGAAGAAAAGAGTGTTAAAGTAGCAGCTAACTTACCATACTATGTTACTACACCATTAATAGCTCAACTTTTAAAAAGTGGAGCAAAATTTCAAAGTATTACTATAATGATTCAAAAGGAAGTAGCAGATAGAATGGATGCTAAGCCAAATACAAGAGATTATGGATCACTTTCATTAATGGTTCAATATTATGCTGAAACTAAGGTTATAAGAACTGTTGCTCCTAGTTCATTTATGCCAAGACCAAAGGTTGAATCTATAATAATAAGACTTGATAGATTAGAAAAACCAAGAGTAAAGGTTGAAAATGAGAAATTTTTATTTGATTTAATAAGAGATGTATTTAATATGAGAAGAAAAACTTTATGGAATGGAGTTAAAAATCTAGGAGTTGGAAAAGCAGATTTAGAAAAAGCTTTTGAAGAGGCTAACATTGACCCTAAAAGAAGAGGAGAAACTCTTACAATAGAAGAATTTGCAATTCTTGCAGATAAAATTTATGCGTATAAATAAAATAGTATTATCATATTTAGGATATTGATGCATATATTATATGGAATAAATATACATGTGGAGGTAAAAGTAACTTGGCACATAATAAATTGTATAGAAATTTCATAATATTACAAGAGGACGAAAATAATGCATCAAGCGGCGATAAAGCTGTATCAGGTTATTCAAAAATTGAAGCTAAGGGAGACAAATGTAAAATCACTTTTTATGCTCAAAATTTAAAAAAGGAAGACAATTATTCCATAGTACTTATTTGTTATAAAAAAGATACTAAACAAATAATAGATATGGGGCCACTACTAGTATCTGATAATGGAAAAGGTGAAGCTAGTAAAGAATATCATTCAGAAAATATAGCTGGAATAAATATGTCATTTGATAAGATTTCAGGAGCTGGAATATGTAAAAATACAGGTGGAAAACTTGTTTTCATGTTATATGGTTTTATGAATGGAGAAAAACCAGGAACTGGATGGAAAAATTGTCCTGTTATAAAAAGTGATGATAAAAAATCAATTGTGAAACCAATAGTAGAAGAAAAACCTAAGAAAGTAGAAAAACCTAAAAAAGAAGAAAAGTGTAAAGATAAAGAAAAGGAAAAAGAAAAGGACAAGGATAAGAAAAAAGACAAAGATAAAGAGGATTGTAAAGAAAAGTGTAAAGAAGAATGTAAAGAGAAATGTAATGAAAAAGATAAAATAGAAGAGCAAATCAAAATTAACATGAAATGCAAAGAAGACTTCGAGTGTTATGAAAGAAGTATTGAAGAAGCTAATATAGATCCAGATAATTTTAAACTTAGAGGTGGAGTTGGAAACTTCTTTGAAAATATAGCAAAAGGCTTTGAAGAGGTTAAAGGTTGCTTTAAAGAGATAAAATACTGCAAATGGTATAAAGTTCCTGTAAATACCATTGATGATATGTGTGATGCTAAAAATCACGACAAACATTCAATTGTTTATAATCCTATGATTAACTACTATCCTTATATAATAAAAAATAAACAATTTTTAATTGGATATAAATGTGATAATAAAGGTAATTTAAAGCATATAATTTATGCTATAAAAGGTAGAAAAAATGCAGAAGATCAACCTTATATGGGTAAATCTGGTTTTGTTACCTGGATTAAAGGTAAAGAAAATGATGGTAATGGATATTGGCTAATGTTCTATGATTATAAGAAAGCTACTGTAGTAGTACCAACAAAGTAAGATTATTAAATAAAAGTTAATTCGTTGCCATAAAATGTGTAAAGTATTATAATAATTATAATTAGGAGGAGCCTAAGGCTTCTCCTAATTAATTTATGAAAAACATAAATAGAGAAGGTGATATTGAAGTGAATGGTAAAAAGATAATAGTTGCAATAGTCATTATAGTAGCTGCTGGACTTTTACTTATTGGTTTTGCACCTATTAATGGAATACTAGTTAAATTAGGATTTAGAAATAATGATTTTAATTACATAGTGCAAACTAAAGTAGATAAAATAGTTATTCAAAACAGTAGAGATCCAGGATTTAGATTTATAATTACAGATCCAAAAGCTATTCATCAATTATATGAAACATTATCTCATGGTAGTGTTAGACCAAAAGGAAGTTCATTACCTCCAGATTACATATTTGAAGTTTATACTGGAGATAAAGTTAAAAAATATGATTATGTTGTAGGCGTAGATAAAAGTGGAGAAGGGAATTTCTGGGATAAAAATCAAGCTTTCCAAGTGCCTAAAAACCTAGATGATACTATAATAAATAATCTTTCATTTATAAGAAAGCCGAGAGATTTTAATGAAATTTATTATGGAAGTATTATGAAAGTAATTGATTTAACTAAACATTATTATGATAAAGGAAATGCCAAAGTTGGAGTAGATGTCTTAGGGGACGTTGAATGTGTTAGATATCTATTCTCAGAGGATTTACAAAAATTCTCACAAGAACTTCAAAAGGTTGTTCCAGGAGCAAAACTTGTAAATGGCAATTTTAATGATTTTAATGTAATTATTAGTGCTAACAATAGAGGGTATAGCAGTAATTTATTTAAAACAATAATAACTGTAGATGATAGAGTAAATCATATTTATCAAAAATATTATGTTATAGGTAAATTTGATTTTAATAAATGGGATATAGAGGTTAGCCAACCAAATCAAGTACCAAATGATTGGTATACTTTAGGAGGACAAGGAAATGAGTAATTGTGATGGATGCGCAAGCCAAAGTTCATGTGCATCAAAAGGAATTGAAATATGTCCATCAGCTAAAACACCTAAATACGGAAATATAAAAAATGTAATAGGTGTAATTAGTGGAAAAGGTGGAGTAGGAAAATCAACTATAACAGGAATAATGGCTTCAATGTTAAGAAAAAAAGGTTATAAAGTTGGAGTTTTAGATGCTGATATAACAGGACCTTCAATGCCAAGATTTTTCGGAATTAATAAAAAAAGAGCTGGAATAAAGCAAGTTGATGAAAATAATATAAAATTTATACCTGTTGAAACTGAATCAGGAATAAAAGTTATATCAATGAATCTTTTAACTGAAGTTGAAGATGATCCAGTAATTTGGAGAGGACCAGTTATAAATGGTGTTTTAAATCAAATGTATTTTGATACTGTATGGGGAGATTTAGATTATTTACTAATAGATATGCCTCCAGGAACAGGAGATATAGCATTAACAGTTATGCAAGAGTTTAATGTTAAAGAATTAGTAATTGTATCAACTCCACAAGACATGGTTTCAATGATAGTTAAAAAAGTTGTTATAATGGCTCAAAAAGTTGGAGTTAAAATAAAAGGTGTAGTTGAGAATATGGCGTATATTTCATGTGATAATTGCCAAACTAAAATTAGAGTGTTTAGTAAAAAGTCAGCAGAAGAGCATGCTGAATATTTAGGATTACCTTTAATTGGAGAGCTTCCTATAAATCTTGAGCTTACTGAAGCTTTAGAAGAAGGTAAGGCAGAAGAGTATGTTATAGATAATCCATTATATTCACTTGTATTCGAAGGCTTATATTAAATACCTCTTAATTTAATAGAAAAGAGGCGTTAAATTATGCATGCAGAAGTAGATAAAGATACTTGTATAGGATGTGGATTATGTCCTACATTATGTGAAGAAGTATTTGAAATGGATGATGACGGAAAGGCAGTTGCAAAAGCAGAACCAAGTTCAGATGATATTATAGCAAAAGCTAAGGATGCCGAAGTAAGCTGTCCAGTAAACGCAATAACAGTAGAATAAAAATAAAAGGCTATAAACTAAAAAGTTTATAGCCTTTTATCATTTGTGTGAAATGTTTTTAAGAGAACAATTTAAATTAAGTTATTAGTAGTGTTAATGTAGGAATGGGAGGAGGTTGCCATGGATGAAGGTATAAAGATTTTATCTCCTATATTATTATTATTTACATATGATATAGGAATAACTTTTATAATATCTGAATCTGATATTACAAAAGCTTCTGAATTATTTAAATCTATAATCTTCGCAAACATAATGCACCTCCATAAAAGTATTATTTACTGAAAAAATAAAATTATTCTAAAATATAAAAGGAATGCTAAAATAGCATTCCTTTTATTAATAAATATCATTGTATATTAAATTAAATACATCTAGTGCTTCTTCAATTTTAGGCTTTAAAAGAGCTTTTTTTCTTAAATAATCTTTATGACCTTCTTCTGTAATTGAATATATTTTTTTAAATTTCTTTTTAGGATCATCCCATTCACCAACAATCAATCCTTCGCTTTCAAGCTTTTTTAAAATAGGGTATATTCCACCTGTACTTGGGCGCCATTTATCATCAGTTCTTTGAGAAATTTTATGTGCAATTTCGTTACCGTTAGTAGGATTTAAATTTAATATATGCAAAACATATATAGGTAATAATCCTTTAGTAAATACTTGCCCTGAACTAGTAGCCTTAATTTTTTCTTTTTTAGCTTTTTTTAGTTCAGCCATCCTCTTTTTATATTCATTATATAAACGTTTCTCTTCGGACTTTATATCCTTTAAGCTAGTGTATTCAAAGTTATCATTCATATTAATGAACCTCTTGTAATGATACTCCCACAGTACCAGGTCCAGTATTAACACCTAATGCAGGACCTATTTTTGAAAATCTTATACTTTTTATGTGATCAAAATCTTTTATCATTTCATAAAGTTTTTGAGCAAGATCATCAGCGCCTCCTGATAAAACAGTTACATCACAATCACCATATTTATCAAGTTCTTGTTTAGCTATTTTTTGTAATCTTGAAAGAGCTTGTTTTTGTCCTCTAACTTTTGCATATGTTTCATAAACACCTTCATCAGAAACCCATATAATAGGTTTTATATTAAGAACAGAACCTATTGTACCTGCAACAGAACCTATTCTTCCCCCTTTTTTTAAATACTCTAATGTATCAATTGTGAAGTATCCATGTGATTGAGTTCTAAGAATAGGTAGCTTTTCACATATCTCTTCAAATGAAAGTCCATCTCTAATCATCTTAGCAGTCATTAATACAAGAGTTCCTTGAGGGGCACTTAATGTTTTTGAATCAAAAACAAAAGATGTTAAATTAGGATGATCTTCTAATAATAATCTAAATGAGTTTCCAGTACCAGAGAAATGACTTGAGATTGAAATCATAATTACATGAGTATATCCCTCTTTTTCTAATCTGTTTAATACTCCTTCCATGTAATCAATACTTGGTAATGAAGTTGTAGGAATATGTTCTTTTAATCGATTGTAAACATCATCTGGTGAAATTTCTAAAACATCATTATATTCTTTTTCTGGGTATATTATTCTAAAAGGAACAAGTTCTATATTGTTTTCCTTCAATTCTTCTAATGTTAAATCAGAACCACTATCGGTTACTAAAGCAATTTTTTGCATACTAAAATCCTCCTTAGTACAAACTATATCATTATTGCTAATTTAATCTATATCACTATTGCTAATTAAAACTATATCACTACTGATATAGTTTTGCAATTTATTTCTAAAAAATTCTAAAAAAAGAAACTCAAATTTTATAATTTTAATAAAAATTGAGTTTAGAAAATTTAAATTTTTATTCTATTGAAATTTTAGCTTCTTTATCAATAACATTTATTATTGTATTTCCAGGAGATAGTTTGATTTCATTTCCTTTAGAATCATAGAATTTTGTTTGACTATATTCAGAAATTTTATTCCAAGTAATATCAGATTTTTTTCCATTAGTAAATAAGTAACCTGTTCCTTCACCTACTAAATCTATGTCTAAATGTGATCCATCTTCATTTAAATAAATATCAGTTTTTTGTACTATTACATTTGTAAAAGCTACTGGATTATTATTATTAGCATCTATAGATACTTCATTATCCATATATTTTGTATATTTTTCATTTTCAAATTTATAGTCTATTGTATAAATTTTATTAGGTTCAATATGAATATTATTTGCTATTTCTTTTGAAGTATTTAATGCATTGACATCATATTTAAAGAATTGCTTTGTGGAAATATTAAAGTTTTTTTCTTTTATCAAATTTTTAAGTTTATCTGAGCTAGTGTACAAATTATGAGGAGCTTTTCTATTAGTATCTCTAAAGTAAGCTTTGGAATTAAACATTTCATTTAAACTCATTAAGGAAGAATCAGATTTAATTTCACTAATTGCTGCAGAAGAACCTCCACAATGTCCAAAAGGAAGAGCATGTTCTTTAGCAAAAGTTAAAAAGTATGGCCTAACACTTCTTACAGGTCCTATTTTTTCAGGAGAATTTTTATGGAATAAAGCTAAAAATCTAGGAATACCACCTTCTGCTGAAGTTTCATAAACAATATCTGCCTCTGATAATCCATTTTGTGGTCTTGCAAAAGAAGAATTCTCTATTATTGACATGTAAGCAGTTTGCAAATTTGGATTATCTGAAGAAATTTCACCAGTGTATGGATAAATAAAGGTTTCTTTTGGAATATTATTATTAACACCTGCAGATGTTTGAGTAGATTCTTCATTTTCTAAATTCTTATTACAACCTATTAATAAGAAAGTAGAAAATATAGTAAGAATAAAAAATAATTTTTTCATTTTAACACCTTCTTTTTTAAAAATTAATATACTTTATGTATATTAATTTGAACTATAAAAAGATAACTTAATGTTTATTAAATCATAAAAGAAAAAGTACAAAATAAACTAAAAAATAGAGATAAATAGACATAAGTATAACTATATCAAACAAATATATAGGAAAAGGTAATTGCACCTGTATATATTTTGAAGTATAATAATACAGTAATAAATATACTAGATATTGTGTAATGGGGGTAGTTTAAATGCTATATGTTGTGAAGAGAGATGGCAGAGAGGTTGAATTTAATTCATCTAAAATAGCTAATGCAATTCAGAAAGCAGCTACAGAAGTAGGTGTAAAACTTAGAACAAGTCAAATTTTTGACATAGTTCAAAAGGTAATAAATTATATAGAAATGACTGGAAATGACAGAGTTTCTGTTGAGGAAGTTCAAAACTTAGTTGAAAAAGCATTAGGAGATACAAGTTTAAAAAGTGTTGTTATAGCTTATAGAAACTACAGAAAAGAAAGAACAAAAGTTAGAGAAATTAAATCAGACCTTATGAAAGCCATCGGAAAAATTGGTGTTGAAACAGATAGAGATAATGCTAATGTTGGAAATAATTTTAGCTCCAAACTTTTAAGAATTGCATCTGAATCAAACAAATGGCACAATTTAGCAACTATGCCAAAGCATTTATCAAAAGGACATGAAGTTGGTGATTTATACTATCATGATTTAGATAGTTATAACTTAACAACAAATTGTCTTCATATTCCAACTAGAGAATTATTAGAAAAAGGATTTAATACTGGATATGGAACTATAAATGCACCAAGAAGAATAGAAACAGCAGCAGAGCTTTCATGCATTCTTCTACAGTCAACTCAAAATGATATGTTTGGAGGTCAAAGTCATCCTGATTTTGACAATGATATGGCAGTATTTGTTAAACCAACAAGAGACGAAATAAAAAAAGAATTTATTGAACTAGGAATTGATGAAAGTAAATTGAATGAACTAGTAGAAAAAAGATTAAGAAATAGAATTCACCAAGCAATGCAAGGAGTTGTATATAATCTTAATACAATGCACTCAAGAGCAGGTTCACAAGTTCCTTTCTCATCAATTAACTTAGGAATACCAAATTCAGAAGATGCAGCTTTAGTTTGTGAAATATTCTTATTAGAATACGAAAAAGGGCTAGGAAAAGGTGAGCAACCAATATTTCCAAATATAATCTTTAGAGTTAAAGAAGGTATAAATAGAGAAAAAGAAGATAAATATTACTATTTATATGAATTAGCTTGTAAAGTAGCAGCAAAAAGAATGAACCCTACATTTATGAATATAGATGCGGACTTCAATAAATTTTATTATGATAAGGGATATATGCCAGCAACTATGGGATGTAGAACTTATTTAATGAAAAATGTAAATGGAGAACCTGGATGTAAAGGTAGAGGAAATATAGCTCCTACTACTATAAACCTTCCAAGAATCGGAATACAAGCTGAAGGGAACATTGATAAGTTCTTCCACATATTAGATGAGAGATTGGAAACTGCAAAAGAATCACTAATGCATAGGTATAGTGTACTGAAAAAATTAAGAGTTAAAGATTTACCTTTTGTTGCAGGACAACATTTAATGAAAGGTTCTGAAAATTTAAATCAAGATGATTCAATAGAACCAATTTTAAAACAAGGAACTTGGGGAATTGGATTTATAGGACTTGCAGAGACATTAACTGCATTAATAGGAAGTCATCATGGTGAGTCAGAAGAAGCTAGAGAATTAGGAGTTAAAATAATAACTTATTTAAGACAATACTGTGATAAGTTATGTGATGAAACAAATCTTAATTGGAGTGCTTATGCTACACCAGCAGAAGGACTTTCCGGAAAATTTATAAAACAGGATCAAAAAATGTTTGGATTAATAAAAGGTGTTACTGATAAAGAATATTATACAAATAGTTTCCATGTTCCTGTAGGATGTCCAATATCAATAACTAAAAAAATAGATATTGAAGCACCTTATCATAGCTTGTGTAATGGAGGACATATAAGTTACTTAGAAGTTGATGATTGTCCAACAGGAGAAGCTATAATGGATATTTTAAATTATGCTTATAAGAAAACTAATATAAGTTATTTAGGTATTAACTTTCATATAAGATATTGTAAAGATTGTGGAACTTATCTTAAAAATGAAGATAAAGTTTGTCCTAATTGCAAAGGAAATGATATACAAGGTGTTTCAAGAGTTACAGGATATTTAAGTCTTGATGAAAGATTTGGGCCTGGTAAATATCATGAGAGAGAAGATAGAATAACTCATACTGACTCTCATACTAATTATTATAGAAATTGCTAATATCAAAGAACTCAAATTAAAAGTTTGAGTTCTTTATTTTTTGTACAAAAACAAAGAAATGTTTTCTATAAAAATTAAAATTTTAAATAAATGCAATAAAATAAAAAAAAGTTGCAAATAAGTATTGTATTATGAAGGAAAAAATAATAAAAATATTTTAAAATGCAAGAGGAAAAAATAATCTTGCAAAAATTATTGAATAAATGTATTTATTATGATATTATGGTATAAATTAGAAATTGAATTGGGGATTAAAGAGGGGGCGTAATAAATGGCAATAATAAATCCTGAGAATGGGAAAAAAATTTATATAGTAGATACAACCCTTAGAGATGGTGAACAAACAGCAGGAGTAGTATTTGCAAATGCTGAAAAAGTTGCTATAGCTGAAATGTTAAGTGAGCTTGGGGTAGATCAATTAGAAGTTGGAATTCCTACTATGGGTGGGGATGAAAAAAGAGCAATAAAAAATATAGCAAATAGAAATTTAAAAAGTAGTATAATGGCTTGGAATAGAGCAGTAATTTCAGATATTGAAGAATCAATTGATTGTGGAGTTGATGCAGTTGCAATATCTATATCTGTTTCAGATATTCATATAAAACACAAACTAAAAACTTCAAGAGAATGGGTTTTGGAAAATATGGTTAAATCAGTTGAATTTGCGAAGAAAAATGGATTATATGTTTCTGTAAATGGAGAAGATGCATCAAGAGCAGATAAAGATTTTTTAGTTCAATTTATGAATACAGCAAAAAAAGCAGGAGCAGATAGATTTAGATATTGTGATACTGTAGGTATAATGGAACCTTTTAGATTGAAAAAAGATATTGAATATTTATATAAAAATACAGGATTTGATATAGAAATGCATACACATAATGATTTTGGAATGGCAACAGCTAATGCTTTAGCAGGAACTAAAGCAGGAGCAAATCATATTGGTGTAACTGTAAATGGATTAGGAGAAAGAGCTGGAAATGCTGCTTTAGAAGAAGTGATTATGGCATTTAAAATATTACTTTGTCATGATACTAATTTTGATACAAAAATGTTTAGAGAAGTTTCAGAATATGTATCAAGAGCCGCAGGTAGAGAATTACCTCCATGGAAAGCAATAGTTGGAGATAATATGTTTGCTCATGAATCAGGAATACATGCGGATGGAGCTATAAAAAATCCAAAAAATTATGAGGCTTTTGATCCAAAAGTTGTTGGATTAGAGAGACAAATTGTCATAGGAAAACATTCTGGTAAATCAGCTATTATAAATAAATTTAAGGAGTATGGAATTGAACTTAATAAAGAGGAAGCTGAGGGTATACTAGATATGGTTAGAGCAACAGCTGTTAGGCTTAAAAGAAGTCTTTTTGATAAAGAGTTAGTTAGACTTTATAAAGAATACAAAGATTTGAAAGCGAGAAATTAGAATAAAAGGTTAAGGGGGAATTTACTATATGGGGGATAATTTAGTTTTAAAGATTTTAAAAAAGCATTTAGTTGAAGGAAAAATAGAGACTGGACAACCAATAGGAATTAAAATAGATCAAACTTTAACTCAAGATTCTACTGGGACTATGGCATATTTACAATTAGAGGCTATGGAGATAGATAGAGTAAAAACTAAGAGATCAGTTGCATTTGTAGATCATAATATGCTACAACAAGGCTTTGAGAATGCAGATGATCATAAATTTATCCAAACTGTAGCTTCAAAACATGGAGTTTATTTTTCAAAACCGGGAAATGGAATATGTCATCAAGTGTTTTTAGAGAGATTTTCAAAACCAGGTGAAACTTTAATTGGCTCAGATAGTCACACTCCAACAGCAGGGGGAGTTGGAATGCTTGCAATGGGCGCAGGAGGACTTGATGTTGCACTTGCTATGGCAGGAGGTGCATATAATATAAATACTCCTAAAGTTTATAAAATAAATCTTACAGGAAAATTAGGATCAATGGTTGCAGCTAAAGATATAATTTTAGAAGTTTTAAGAAAATTTTCAGTAAAGGGTGGAGTAGGGAAAATATTTGAATATGGAGGAGAAGGAGTTAAAACTCTTTCAGTTCCAGAAAGAGCTACTATTACAAATATGGGAGCAGAACTTGGGGCAACTACTTCTATTTTCCCAAGTGATGAAAGAACATTAGAATTTTTTAAAGCGCAAAATAGAGAAAAAGATTTTATATATTTTGAACCAGATGAAGACGCAATTTATGATGGTGAAGTAACTATAGATTTAAATAAATTAGAACCTTTGGCAGCTAGACCACATTCACCAGATAATGTTTTAGAAGTTTCAGAAATAGGTAAAATAAAAGTTGATCAAGTAGCTATAGGAAGCTGTACAAACTCTTCTTACGAAGATTTAATGAAAGTAGCTAAAATATTAAAAGGAAAAAAGGTACATCCAGATGTTAGCCTGGTTATTGCACCAGGATCAAGACAGGTTATGGAGATGATAGCTAGAAATGGAGCTTTAGGAGATATAATAAGCTCAGGAGCTAGAATATTAGAAAATTCATGTGGACCATGTATAGGAATGGGGCAAGCCCCTGGTACAGATGGAATATCATTAAGAACATTTAATAGAAATTTTTATGGTAGAAGTGGGACTTTATCAGCTAAAGTTTATTTAGTTAGCCCTGAAACAGCAGCAGTTTCAGCAATAAATGGAGTTCTTACAGACCCTAGAGAAATGAAAATTGATTTAAATATAGAAATGCCAGAAGAGTTTATTATTGATGATTCAATGATTTTAACTCCAGCAAAAACTAATAAAGAGGTACAAGTTAAAAGAGGTCCAAATATAAAACCATTTCCAGTTAATAAACCTTTAGATGAAAAATTAAGTGGAAAAGTTTTATTAAAGGTTGAGGATAATATAACAACAGATCATATAATGCCTTCAAATTCAAATCTTTTACCATTTAGATCAAATATTCCTTATCTTTCAGAATTCTGTTTTAATACAGTTGACAAAGAATTTCCAAATAGAGCTAAAGAAAATGGCGGAGGATTAATAATTGCAGGAGATAATTATGGGCAAGGATCAAGTAGAGAACATGCAGCATTAGCACCACTTTATTTAGGAATAAAAGCTGTTTTAGCAAAATCTTTTGCAAGAATTCATAAAGCTAATCTTATAAATAATGGAATTATTCCTTTAGAATTTAAAGATGAAAAAAGTTATGATTGTATAGACTTAATGGATGAGATTATTTGTGAGAATATAAAGAATGAATTAAAGCTTGGAGAAGTAACTTTTAGAAATAATACAAATGGAATAGAATTCAAAGCAACTGTAGATTTAACTGATAAAGAAATTGAAGTTATTTATGCAGGTGGAAGACTTAATTATGTAAAATATAAAAATTAAAAAAAGAAAGATACTTAAAATTTAAGTATCTTTCTTTTTAATGTAAAGCTATAACTATTCCACCTATAACTATGAAAGCAACACCAATTATAGTTTTTGCTGATAAGTGTTCTTTTAATATTAGTGCTGATAGTAAAATAGTGATTGCTATGGACATTTTATCTATTGGTACAACTTTAGTTACACTACCATGTTTAAAGGCAAAATTCATAAATAACCATGAAAGTGCTCCAAAAATTCCAGTTAGAACCAAAAACAAAAGATCTTTCTTATAATTGGTTATACCTGAAAGTTTTGTGAAATCACCATTAAAAGATGAAATTATAATAAAAAATATAGCCATAATAATAGCTTTAATAGTACCTGCTAAAGAGGGACTAATATTTGTTACTCCAAGCTTAGTGAAAATACTTACTAAACTTGCAAATACAGCACCTAAAATAGCATAAATAAACCAAAGTGGCATAAAGATCTCCCCCCTCTAATAGTAAAGTATACTACTTTATTTAATGTAATATAATATTTAGTAATTAAATAATTGATTTTAATATATATTATGAAATTAGCGTTATTAGAAAATATAAAAGAGAATTATATATAATTTAAAAGGAATGTGTTTTATAACACATTCCTTTTAAGCAAATTTAGGTTTTTTATAAGTTGCTATAATTATTGAACCTATAATCATCATTATTATTGCAATAGGAAATATAATTACACCATCGTTATTATTTAGTAAAATTCCACCTACGATACTACTAATGATTTGAGGAATACATATAAATATATTATTTACTCCCATATATTCACCTATGTGACCTTTGGGAGCTATTTCAGGAACTAAGGAATAGTAAGCTACTTGGAACATTATAAATGCAATTCCTGAAATTATTGCAAATATCCAAAGCATATATAGTTTTGTTACATCCCAACCAATAATAAATGCAATTCCGTAAACTATACAACAAATAAGAAAAACTCTATCTTTTCTCCACTTATCACAAAGCATTCCTATGAAAACAGAAAGAATCATACCAACTAATGTTAGAGCGGTTAAGGCAAAACTTATTTCTGTACCACTAAAGTGATCTCTTTTTTCATAATAAGGTATCCAAAATGGAGTTATTATTCCATAAGCAAAATAAAAGCATGAACCTGTTAAAAATACTTTCATAGCAGGTAAATTTTTTAGAAAATCTAAATTAAGTTTTGGGGGAGTTGTAGCTTCTGTATCTTTTTCTTTTACTAAATAGCAAATAAATAATATTGGTAGTAAAGCTAAAATTGCGATTAAAATAAAAGGTAATTTATGATTTATGTTAAATAATATTACAGCAAATAAATAAAATAATAATCCTCCGAAAGAATAAAATAATTTTCCTAATCCATTAACAGAACCAACTTGATTTGGTTCAACACTTTCTGGCATCCAAGAATAATATGCTCCTTGGAAAAAATTAAAGGAAGACCAAGCTACGAAAACGCATATAAGCATTTCTATATAACTCTTAGAAAATCCTAATAGAAAAACAAAAACTCCACCTATTATTCCTCCTAAAAGAGCCCAAGGTTTTCTTTTTCCCATTTTAAATCTTTTTTTATCACTTAAAACTCCTCCTATATAAGGAAAGAAAATTCCAGTAAAAGAGCAAAGTGCGGCAATTAATCCTAGTTTAAAGTCAGAAGGTGTTACAGTCTTAACTAAAAGTGGAAGAAGTGTACTTTTCATATTCCACATAAACCCTAACCCAAAACTAGGAATTGCCATTAAAATTGGCATATACATACTTCGTTTTTTCATAAAAAAATCTCCTGTAAAATATTATAAAAATTTTAAATTAAAGAACTAGTTTAGTTTTTTCGGCTTTAATTATACACCTATAAATTTTTGTGTATATAGTTTTTAGAGTATATTAATTGATTGTTATTAATATAGAAAAATAGGTTATAATTAAATGAAAGAAGTTATTTAAAAAATGAATTAATTAATAATAGTTATCAAATGTATTTATTAAATCAGAGTAAAGTAGTATAATATAAAACAAAGATTAGAGGAGCTGATTTCTTTGGCAAAAAAGATAAGACTTGCAGGAATAGCATATGAAAGTTTAGTTAATGGTCCTGGAATGAGAAGAGTTTTTTTTTCACAAGGTTGTAGACATAATTGTATAGGGTGTTTTAATCCAGATACTCATAGTTTTACAGGAGGAGAAGAAAAAGACATGGATGAACTTATTCAGGATGTCTTAGATAATCCAATTTTAAAAGGAGTTACTTTTAGTGGAGGAGATCCTTTTGAAAGGGCAGAGGAATTTGCATATATGGCTAAAAAGTTTAAAGAAAATAACTTAAGTGTTTGGTCATTTACTGGTTATACAATTGAGTACTTATTAAAAGAAATAGATAATAGAAAAGGCTTTAGAGACCTTTTAGAAAATATAGATGTACTTATTGATGGTAAATTTGAAAAAATGCTCTCTAGAGAAGGTTTAAAATTTAGAGGCTCATCTAATCAGAGAATAATAAATGTTCAAGAAACTTTAAGATTAGGAAAAATAATATTAATGGAAGAATATATGTAAGGAGTGAAATAAATGAAAGTTAGTGTTAAATCAAAAAAATGTAAAGAATCAGAAGGATTAATAGTATCTTTATTTGAGGATAGTTTAGAAATAAAAAATCCTGAAATAAAGAAAATGGTAGATTATTTAAGTAAGAATGAAAAATTCTTAGGAAAATCAGGAGAAGTTTATAACTATACTCGTGAAGTTGAAGGAAGAATTCAAGATGTAATTTTATTAGGACTTGGAAAAGAAGATAAATGTACTTTAGAAGGAATTAAAGTAAATCTTTCAAAAGCTTATAAAAAAGCTAAAGAATTAAAAATAAATGATTTAGTAGTAAGAATGATAGTTACTGATAAATTTGATGTATGTGAAAGAGCAAAAGCTATGACAGTTTCTTTAATTCTTTCAGATTATAAATTTGATAAATATAAATCATCAAATAAAGAAGAAAAAGAAGTTCTTGTTTCATTATCAGGATGTAGTATTGATAATTCAAAATTAGATGCTATTAAAGAAGCTGTTAAAGAAGGAGAAAATATTGCAGAAGGAATTATAATTGCAAGAGATTTGGTAAATGAGCCTGCAAATGTAATGTATCCAGAAGTTTTAGCTAATTCAGTTACTAAACTAGGACAGGAATATGGATTCCAAGTAGAAGTTTTAGGAAAAGAAAAAATTGAAGAGCTTGGAATGGAAGCTTTTTTAACTGTTGGAAAAGGTTCAATAAGAGAACCAAAACTAATTGTTATGAGATATTTTGGAGATGAATCTAATAAAGAAAATGTAACAGGTTTAGTTGGTAAGGGATTAACTTTTGATGCAGGTGGATATTCATTAAAACCTTCAACTAGTATGGATACAATGAAATCAGATATGGGAGGAGCTGCTGCAGTAGCAGGAACAATGGCTTTAATAGCTAAAAGAGGTTTAAAAGTAAATGTTATTTCAGTAGTTGCAGCGTGTGAAAATATGATTTCAGGTGGAGCTTATAAACCAGGAGATGTTATTGGAAGTATGCAAGGAACTACTATAGAAGTTCTTAATACAGATGCTGAAGGAAGATTAACTCTTGCAGATGCAGTAACATATATTCAAGAAAAAGAAAATGTTAAAGAAGTAATAGATTTAGCAACATTAACTGGAGCTGCTTTAGTTGCACTTGGAGACACAACAACTGCTATACTTTCAAATGATGATAAATTCTTTAATGAAATTGAAGAAGCTTCATTAAAATGTGGAGAAAAACTTTGGAGATTACCAGCATTTGATGAATATAGAGAATTAATAAAATCAGATATTGCTGATATAAAAAATATTGGTGGAAGATATGCAGGAACAATTACAGCAGGTCTTTTCATTGAGAAATTTATAAAAGAAGGAACTTCATGGATTCACATGGATATTGCAGGAACAGCTTGGACAGATTCACCAAAACCTTATAAAGCAAAAGGTGGAACAGGAATTCCAGTAAATACTTTATATGAATTATTAAAAGAAAGAAGTTCAAAATAAGAGCGTAATTAAAATGCACTAATCAAATTTATGATTAGTGTATTTTTTATTGCGGCTATTTACATAAATTGGTAGAATGAAATAAGATTTGATTTTATACTAAAAGGTTATTTGGGAGGGGAATGATTTTGAAAAAATGGGTTTTAGGAGTAGCAATTTTAAGTTCTATAGTTTTTGTTGGATGTAGGGACTCTGATGGATTAACTAGAAGCGAAAAAAAGAGTATGGAGAAAACTTCTGAATTAGAAAATAGTATAGAAGTTAATTTAGAAGATAAAGAATATATAAAGATTAAAAGTAGCTATGGTGAAGAGGTAAGGGTAGAGCTAAGTAAATCAACAGATAGTGGAAACAGTATTAAAATATTAGAAGAAGTTTTAGATAAAAAGAATAATGAAGTTGAAGTTAAGGAAGATAAAGCTTCAAATAAAGATGAGTGGTATGAATTATATATTGAAGCTAAAGATATAAGTACTAAGAGGATATTTCAAAGAGAAAATAATTAGTTATTAAATTTTAGAAGGGAAAGAGAGATAAAATGAGAATAAAGAGAGCAATTCTAATTATGCTTATAGGAGCTTCTTTTTTAATGGTAGGTTGTGGAGCTAAACAAAATGAAAGTGTAGATGATAAAAAAGATATGGTAGTTGAGTTGGATGGAAATATAGAAGTTGATGTAGAAACAAAAAATTATATAAAAGTAACATCCACTTATCCAAATGAGATAGATTTAGTAATTAATAAAAAAATGAAAAATGAAGAGTATATTAAAGTTTTCGAAGGAAAATTACTTAATAATAAAGATGGAATAAAAATATTCTTAGAAAGTAAAGAAGATGAGGATTATGAATTGATAGCAAAATCTGATGGAAGTGAATCAAGAATTTCTTTTAGTAGAAAAATTGATAAAATAAATTTAGTGGAAAATAATATTAATAATTGGAATAAAAATTCTATTGAGTATGAAGTATATGATGAAGTTGTGTTTGAAGGTAAGAATTATAAATGTATACAAAATCATATATCTCAAGAATCTTGGAATCCTAAAGAAGCAGTTAGTCTTTGGCAAGAATTTAAATATTAAATAAAATAAGAAAAAGGTCTATGTCATATAATTATGGCACAGACCTTTTTCTTATTATTCTTTATTTGTTTGATATTCTGATTTAACATCAGTATTTTTATTTAATTTATTTTCTACTGGAATTCCAACTTCTTTTATGGCTTCTGCTATTGCTTTTGGAGTATCTATTTTTCCGTGAGCATATCCAAACTTATGATCATTTTGCATAATGAATAATATCATAATCTTTTGTTGACCAGTATATGTTAGTTCTGCAGATTTTATTTCTGTTAATGGAACAGCACATTGTCTAAAATATAATTTATCTTTAGTAATTATCATTGCATTTTTTACTGCGCCGACTACAAGAAATAACATAAGTGCAGCTGCAAGTAAGAATATATATTTTTTAGATGTAATTGCGAATCCAATTGATATTATTAATATAACGAAGAATAATATAGTGAATTTTTTTAGATTAGCATCTTGAAATATTTTATATTCACCTTCACAAGTACTTAAAAATTTTTTTTGAGTTCTCAATGCTAATGGGATATTTAATGCTATGATTATTAATAAAACTATTAATGCGATTAGAATTGCCATAGTTTTTCCTCCTAATAATTAATACTATTTATTATAACATGGGTGTATGAGTTGGATTATTAATTAACTGTTAATAGAAATGTAGAAATAGAACTTATATTGATGATAGAAAATGACAAAATAAAACTCCTTAGTTTATCTAAGGAGTTTTATTGTACATTATATTAATATTAGAAATCAGATTGACCAGTTGTTCTTGGGAATGGAATTACGTCTCTGATATTTGTCATACCAGTAATGTACATGATTAATCTTTCAAATCCTAATCCATATCCTGAATGTTTAGTTTCTCCGTATTTTCTAAGCTCTAAATACCACCAGTAATCTTCTTCATTTAAGTTAAGTTCAGCCATTCTCTTCTTAAGAAGATCAAGTCTTTCTTCTCTTTGACTTCCTCCAATTATTTCACCTATTCCAGGTACTAGAAGATCCATTGCAGCAACAGTTTTATTATCATCATTCATTCTCATATAGAATGCTTTTATATCTTTTGGATAATCAGTTACGAAAACTGGTTTTTTGAAATGTTCTTCAGTAAGATATCTTTCATGTTCAGTTTGAAGGTCAATTCCCCATTCAACTGGATATTCGAAAGTTCTTCCACAAGATTTTAATATTTCTACTGCATCTGTATAAGTAACTCTAGCAAAGTCTGAGTTTACAACATGATTTAATCTTTCTACTAATCCTTTATCTATAAATTGGTTAAAGAATTGAATTTCTTCAGGACATTCATCCATAACATATTTTATTACGTAAGTTAACATATCTTCAGCTAATTTCATGTTATCTTCTAAATCAGCAAATGATATTTCAGGTTCAACCATCCAGAATTCAGCAGCATGTCTTGCTGTATTTGAATTTTCAGCTCTGAAAGTTGGTCCAAAAGTATAAATATTTCTAAATGCTAAAGCATAAGTTTCACCATTTAATTGTCCTGAAACAGTAAGGTTAGTTTCTTTTCCAAAGAAATCTTTTGAATAATCAATATCTCCATTTTCAGTTTTTGGAGGGTTTTGTAAATCTAAAGTAGTTACTCTAAACATTTCTCCTGCACCTTCACAGTCACTTCCAGTTAGTATTGGAGTGTGAGTGTATACGAAGTGTTGTTCTTGGAAAAATTTGTGTATAGCATAAGCAGCAACTGATCTAACTCTGAATACAGCTGAGAATGCATTACTTCTTGGTCTTAAGTGTGCTATAGTTCTTAAATATTCAAAAGTATGTCTTTTCTTTTGTAGTGGATAGTCAGAATCTGACATACCTTCAATTACGATTTCGCTAGCTTGAATTTCAAAAGGTTGTTTAGCATTTGGTGTTTCAACTAAAGTCCCTACAATTTTTAATGATGAACTTATAGGTAGTTTTGATATTTCTTTAAAGTTTTCTAATTTATTATCAAATACAACTTGAATATTTTTAAAGAAAGAACCATCATTAATTTCGATAAATCCAAAAGCATTTGAAGCTCTTAAAGTTCTTATCCATCCTGTTATTGTTATTTCTTTTCCTAAATGGTCAGAAGTGTTTCTGTATAGTGATCTAACTAATACGTTTTTATCCATTATTTTTCCTCCTATTAATAAAAAATTATATAAAAAAAATCCTTCACTTCCCAGTATGTATGGGACGAAAGGATACTATACGCGGTGCCACCCAATTTGTTTTCTAAAAAAGAAAACCAGCTTTAAAACACAAAATTTATGCTTTCCAAATTTATAACGGTTTGGAAGTTCCGTCTAAGCCTACTAACTTAAAGTTTTCGGTTAGATACTCAGAGATGTTCTTCAAAATAGGCTTCGTATAAGGCTTACACCATCCCTTATTCGCTAAAACTACTTCCTAAGTTTACTCTTCTCGTCAACGTTTCATTAAAATATTATATTAAAATGATTTTACAATATTTTTAAATCAAAATCAAGGAATTAACATAGAATAGTTATATAATAATATTTTTATGGGGGAAATATGGTACTTAATAATTTAATTATAAGAAAAAATAGAGAAATAAATATTTTAAAAGGAATGTTAAGTGCACGAATTGAAGAGAGGGAAGTAATTATAGAAAAAATTAAATATGTAATGGAAGAATTAGAGGAACTTATTTTTATTGAAAATGAATTTAGGTGTAAAATTAAAAATTTTACTATGGAAGATTTATCTCAATACAATGGAAAAGGAAATAACTTAGCATACATAGTTATTGAGGGAACTGTTTATGATGTTACTGGAATTAAGGAGTTCGTTAATGGAAATTGTAAATTTCCTCTAGGAAAGGACGCAACTGAAGTTTTCTATTCATGTCTAAAAGGAGATAGAGATATACTTAGAAAAGCTAGAATAGTAGGAGTTTTAAAAGAATAAAAAAGCAGGATTAATCCTGCTTTTAAACTTCTCTACCAGTTTCATATGATTGAATAAGATTAGAAGGAAATTTAAGCATAGTCATATCCTTTACTATTCTTTTAAATTCATATTCAACATTTCTAAATTTAACTTTTACCTCGCCAGTTTCCTCATTTATATCTAATATGCAATAAGTTGCATTAGGTGAACCATTTTTAGGTTTACCCACACTACCATCATTTATGAAAAGTTTATCTCCAAACATTTTACAGGATGGAATATGAGTATGAGCACATACTAAAATATCAGCATTTAAATTTTTCATAATTTCTTCAGTATTGCTTCCATCTTCAAAAAGATATTCGCTTATTGAATTTGGGCTTCCATGTACAAAAAGAATCTCCCTTTTTCCAACTTTTAATCTATATTCAGTTTCTAGATTTTCTAAAAAATATTTATTTGAATTTCTTACTTCTTCAACTGCCCAAGGAAGTGAAAAAGAATTTATATTATTATCTCTTATATATGTGAAATCTCCATCGCAAACAGAGGCATCATAATTTCCTTTTAAACAAGTAATTTCTCTTCTCTTAATTAAAGCTATTACTTCGTTAGGATGTGGTCCATATCCAACTAAGTCTCCTAAACAAATAACTTTATCAACTCTATTATCATCTATGTCTTCAAAGACTTTCATTAAGGAATATATATTTCCATGAATGTCTGATATAACTGCAATCTTCATAATAAAATCCTCCTGAAAGATTATATATAATTTTTTATGACAAACATATCTAAAGAATATTTTATCATTATATAAAATCTATATAAAGGTGTATAATAGTAATTAATAATAAAGTTATAAACAATAGGAGGGAAATATGAAAGAAAATAGAGTTAAAAAGGTTATAGATAGAATGAAAGAAGAGAATTTAAATCAAATTCTTGTTTCAGCACCATCTTCATTATTTTATTTAACAGGGAAATGGTTTCATCCAGGAAATAGAATGATAGTTCTTCTTATTAAATCAAATGGAGACCATAAATTAATAAATAATAAGCTTTTCCCAGTGAATGAAGATTTAGGGGTAGATATTGTTTGGTATGAAGATACAGATAATCCAACTGAAATTTTATCTAAGTATATAGACAATACTTCAAATTTAGGAATAGATAAAACTTGGCCATCACATTATTTAATAGAGTTAATGGAACTTAATGCGGCAAAGGGATATAAGAATTCTTCAGTTATAATAGATGAACTTAGAATGATTAAAGATGAAGAAGAGATAGAGTTTATGAAAGAAGCATCAAAAATAAATGATAAAACTATGAAAGAATTATGGGGACACTTAAAAGAAGGTATGACAGAACTTGAATGTGTTGATCTTTTAAAAGAACTTTATGAAAAAAATGGTTCAAATAAGTTTTCTTTTAGTCCAATAATAGCTTTTTGTCCAAATGGAGCAGATCCACACCATGAAACAGATGATACAAGATTAAATGTTGGAGATAGTATTGTTATAGATATTGGATGTGTATATAAAGATTATTGTTCTGATATGACTAGAACAGTTTTCTTTGGAAAAGTTCCTTCAAATAAGCATGAATCAATTTATTCAATAGTTAAAGAAGCAAATGAAAGAGCTATAGAAGCTGTAAAACCAGGTGTAAAATTTAGTGATATAGATAAAGCTGCAAGAGAATATATAACTGAAAATGGTTATGGAGAATATTTTACACATAGAACAGGGCATTGCATAGGAATTGATTGTCATGATTTTGGAGATGTAAGTGGTGTAAATGATAAAGTTTTAGAACCGGGAATGATATTCTCAGTTGAACCTGGAGTATATTTAAAAGATGATTTTGGTGTTAGAATAGAAGATTTAGTATTAGTAACAAAAGATGGTCATGAAGTATTAAACTGTGTTAGCAAAGAAGTAACAGTTATAAAGTAGTCTAAGATTAAAAAAATAGATAACATATAAATTTTAGGTTATTTATTTTTATATAGTGGTTAATAAGGGGAGAATTTATGAAAAATTTAATTAAGATACTAAGTACAACTATAATGGCATTAGTTTTAATTGGGTGTAATAATGAAAATATATCAGTTAATAATAAATCAGAAGAAATAACTAAAATAGATATTGAGAAACTTTCGTCTTTAAGTGGAAGTTTAGTTGGAAATAATTCAGATATGATAAAATTAGTGAATAATTTACCGGGAAATATTTATTTCGACAAACTTGAATTATATACTGAAAAAGAACCTTATGGAATGAAAGTTACTTATAGTAAAAATGGTATTTCAGATAAGAAGATTAATGAATTTATAAAAGATTACAAAGATTTATCTTATAAAAATGCTAGGGAAATGTTTATTTTAGTTTCAAATTTAGGTTATGTAGAGTTTGATTTTTCAGATTTAGGAGGAGAGGTTCTAAATTTTAAGAAAAATGAATTCGTTTCAGAAAAATGTGAGTGGTAAAAAAATATATAAATAAAAAGACTTTTTCATTTTAGAAAAAGTCTTTTTTACTTTTAGTAGCTATTTTGTTTTGAGAATAATTCACCTAAATCTTTTAATAATTGAGGAGAGTCCATTTTATCCATACAAACTTCTATAAAAGTAAGTTTATCTTTATTATTATCAGCTTCTTTTAAAGCATTCATTAATTCAATTTCAGTTTTTGCTTTAAAGCTAATACTTCTGTTTCCTTCTAAGTCAAATACAGAAACTAATTTTGAATAATCCCACATATTTATATCATTATATTTTCTGTTAGGACCATGAATAAGTCTTTCAACAGTATATCCATCATTATTTATAACCATTATTATAGGGCTTAGATTTTCTCTAATCATAGTAGAAACTTCTTGAGCTGTTAATTGGAAAGAACCATCACCAACTAAAAGAATATTTCTTCTATTTCTATCTGCGATTTGAGTTCCTAATAAAGCACCTACAGTATATCCAATTGAACCCCAAAGTGGTTGACCTATAAATGTACATCCTTTCTTCATATTAACTAAGCAAGAACCGAAGAAAGAAGTACCTTGTTCAGCGATTAATATATCATTTTCATTTAAGAAACTTTCAATTCCTTGGAAAAATCTTTTTTGAGTTAGAGGAGTATTTGTAGCTTCAAAATTATTTATTAATGAAACATGTGGTGTATCATTTTTAGAAAATTCAACATTTAAATTTTTTAAAGATTCTAAAGCATCTTTCATTAAAATATTACTAAATAAGTTTTCACCTATTCTACAATATAAAGGATGAACTTCTACAAGAGTTATATTTTTATTTATGTAACTAAACCCAGCAGTTATTGAATCTGTAAGTTTAACTCCAATTAAAAATGCTAAATCACAGCTCTTAACTAGCTTAGTAATATTTTCATTACTTAAAGAACCACTATATACTCCTACAAAGTTAGGATGAGTTTCATCTATAACACCTTTTCCCATAGCCAATGAAGAAACAGGAAGATTTGAGGCTTCAACAAATTCTTGAAGTTCTTTATTTAAATTATATCTATTAACTTCAAAATCAGCTAAAATCATTTGCTTTTTAGAGTTAGACATTAAACTTTTTACATTTGAAATGAAACTATTTAAACTATTTTTATCACTCTCTAGATTATAAGAAGTTTTTTCAGAAACATTTATTACTTTAGTTGCTAAATCTACTGGCATTCCAATATAGACTGGTTTTTTATATAAATAGCATTCTCTAAGAACTCTATCAATTTCTTCTTTAGCATTTATTTCATTTAATATTGTTTGAGCAACACTAACTTCTTTAAACATTTCATTGAATCTATAGAATTCTCCATCTCCTAGAGTATGATGAACTAATTTTCTATTTTCTACTACTTTACTTGAAGGAATTCCAACAATTTTTACAACTGGAACATTTTCAGCATAGGAACCTGCAATTCCATTAACAGCGCTTAATTCTCCAACTCCAAAAGTTGTTGCAATAGCAGCCATACCTTTTATTCTTCCATATCCATCAGCTGCATAAGATGCATTTAATTCATTACAATTACCAATCCATTCTATATCTTCAGAGTCATCTATTTGATCTAGAAAGCTTAAGTTATAATCTCCAGGAACACCAAAAATGTGTTTAACTCCATATTCTTTTAAACTATCTATTAAATAATTACCAACAGTTGTCTTCATATATAAACATCTCCTTTATTAATTAGAAATTTTTTCTTTTTACGAGGCTAATGTTATCATTTATAGATTTATAAATCCTTGACATAAATCAAGGATTTTATTAATTTATAATTTTAATATTAATTAGACATAAATATTTAATATAAAAACTTTTACAGAAATAAAACAGAAATAAATTTGATTAAATAAAAAAATCGTCCTAATTTAAATTAAGACGATTTTAAATTTGAATATTATTTTTAATTATTTTTTATTTAAACTACACTGCGAAAAGTACTCCAGCTATTGTTCCAGTTAAACAAGTAGCAAGTGCTCCTCCTAGTAGAGCTTTGAAACCAAGTTTAGCAATTAGTCCTTTTTTCTCAGGTGCAAGTGAACCAATTCCACCTATTTGGATAGCAACTGAACTAATATTTGCAAATCCACATAATGCATAAGTCATTATAAGTATAGTTTTAGGTTGAAGTATTTGATATCCTGCAGCATGAGCTATATTTTTTGAAAGTTCTGAGTATGCAACGAATTCGTTAAGCATTATTTTTTGTCCTAATAAACTACCAGCTGTAGTTATATCAGATGCAGGAACTCCCATAAGGAATGCAAGTGGAGAGAATATCTTACCAAGTATCCATTGGAAGCTAAGCCATGGAGCTCCAAAGAATCCACCTATTGCACCTAGTATTGCATTAAATAAAGCCATAAGTGCAACGAATGCAAGAAGCATAGCAGCAACATTTAGTGCTAATCCTAAACCTTCACTAGCTCCATTAGCAGCAGCTTCAACAACATTAGAAGCTGTATTTTCTATTTTTATTCCGTTAACATCTTTAGTTTTTGGTTCTTCAGTTTCAGGAACTAAAATTTTAGCAAGTATTAATCCAGCAGGAGCGGCCATTATACTAGCAGCTAATAAATCTCCAGCATTAACTCCCATTGCAACATATCCTGCCATAACTCCACCAGCAACAGTTGCCATACCACCAACCATTATTGCCATAAGCTCTGAACGAGTCATATCACTAATAAATGGTTTAATTAAAAGAGGAGCTTCAGTTTGACCTAAGAATATGTTACCAACCGCACTTAAAGTTTCAGCTCCAGAAGTACCAAGTAATTTACAAATACCTTTAGCAATAATTTTAACTATAAATTGCATTATACCTAAATAATAAAGTATTCCCATTAAAGCTGAGAAGAATATTATTGTTGGTAAAACTTGAAGTGCGAATATTGATCCAATTGTATTTGTATCCATTAATGGACCGAATAAGAATGATGACCCTTCTTTTGTAAAATCAAGAAGTTTAGTAATACCCTGACTAATAAAATTGAAAAATTTTGCTCCAGCAGGAATTTTTAATATGAAAACAGCAAAAACAACTTGAAGACCAAGACCTGTCCCAACAAGACGCCAATTTATTTTTTTTCTGTTTTCAGAGAATAAGACCGCAATTCCAATAATCACAGTAATACCTAATAAACCTATAAATCTGCTCAATTTCATTTCTCCTTTGTAGTTTATTTGCGAAACCTTTATAAATCATTAGTAAATGTTTTCTGAAAATGTTTCAGAAATGTGAAAAAATGTCGAAAAATTATATAAAGTGTTTCAAATTTGAATTAATTAATTAAATTATAAACTAAAAATGAATAAAGTTAAAGAAAAAAATAAATTTTTTTGACAAAACATGTATAATAAATGAAGAAAGTGTTAAGAGTGAAATGGAAATATAACAGATAAATAAAGAAAAAGCCAATTATGTATTAACTACATAATTAGCTTAAATATAATATGATAAATAATAAATTTTATTATTTTATTAGAATTTTATAAGTTTAAAAATTTTTCTCCAACAATAACAACATCTCCAGCACCAACTGTTAATATCATATCATCTTTTTTTGCTACTTTTTTTAAATAAGAAACAGCTTCATCATGTGAATGAACGTTTGTACATTTTAAACCTGTTTTTCTTATTGCATCACCTAATTCATCAGAAGAAACAAGTCCAGTATCTTTTTCTCTTGCAGCATATATATCCATTAATATTAATTCATCTGAATCTTTAAATGCTGTAGTGAATTCATCAAATAATGTTTTAGTTCTTGTATAAGTGTGTGGTTGGAAAACACAATAAGTTTTGCCATGAGGAATTTTTTTAGCTGTGTTAAGAGTAGCTTGTATCTCAACAGGATGATGAGCATAATCATCAATAATTGTTATACCATTAATTTCTCCTTTATATTCAAATCTTTTGTGAGCACCTTTGCACTCATTAAGACCTTCAGCTATTTTTTCAAATGGAATATTAAATATTAATCCAACACAAATAGTTGAAAGAGCATTTAAAATATTATGAGTTCCAGGCATATTTAGACTTACAGTAAATAAGTCCTCACCTTTTTTATTAACTGTAAATGTAGCACAACCTTTGTTGTTAAATTCTATATTTTTAGCAGTTACATCTGCATCTTCTAAACCATAACTTAAAGTATTACATTTAGCTTCTTCTAAGATTCCTCTAACATTTTTATCACCATTATATCCAATTAGATAACCATCTTCTGGTATTAGAGTTGAGAACTTTTTAAAAGTTTCTATTATGTGGTTTAAATCTCTATAATAATCAAGATGATCTGCATCAATATTTAAGATAATACCTACATAAGGATAGAATTTTAGGAATGATTCTTTGTATTCACATGCTTCAGTAACAAAGTAATCACTGTTACCAATTCTATAGTTTCCTCCAATAATATCTAATTCTCCACCTACCAATATAGTAGGATCAAGATTTCCTTTTAATGTTATGTTAGTTATCATAGAAGTACTTGTAGTTTTTCCATGAGTACCAGCAACAGCTACATTGTATTTATGTCCTTTCATTATTAATCCTAAAAACTCTGCTCTATCCATTAAATGAATATTATTTTCTTTTGCTTCTAGAATTTCAGGGTTATCACTAGGAATAGCTGCAGTATAAACAACTAAATCTACATTTTGTAAATTTTCTCTTTTATGGCCGATATATATTTCAGCACCTTTTTCTTTAAGACTATTTGTAATTTTAGATTCTTTTGAATCAGAACCTGAAACTTTAAATCCATTATTTAAAAGTACAGCAGCAAGACCACTCATGCTGATACCACCAATTCCAATAAAGTGAACTTTCTTTTGTTTGTCTTTTATAAAATCGAATGACATAAAAATCACCTCTCCTTATTAATTCATTTATAATTATATACATTTTTTGAAAATTGAACACAACAAAAAGGTGAATATTTAAAAAAATTTCCTTAATTTATAGAAGTTTTTTATTCTGCATAGATAAAATAGCTAAAAAACAGAATAATAGAGAGAAAAATATCGCTTCAAATATCTTGATAAAAATATGAATATAGAATAAAATATGAATATTAAGCAATGAAAATATAGAAATAATTCGTATAAATATAAAATGAAGGTGAGTTTATAATGGAGAAGTTAAGCAGAAACAGTAGAGTTGTAGCTATTACTAAAATATTAACAGAAAATCCTAATAAAATTATAGGTCTTAATAGATTTTCTGAATTATTAAATGCTGCAAAATCAACTATAAGTGAAGATATAGTTATAGTTAGAGAAATATTAGATAAATTAGAGATGGGAAAAGTAGAGACTATTTCAGGTGCTTCAGGTGGCATAAAATATATACCTAGAATAGGTAATTCTATGGCTAAAGATTTTGCAGAAAATTTATGTGATATTTTAAAAGATGAAGGAAGAGTTATACCAGGTGATAGAATTTATATGACTGATTTAATGTATAACCCAGAAATAATAAGTAGAGCTGGAACTATTCTTTCAGCTTGGTTTAATGATAAAGAAATTGATTATATAATAACAGTTGAAACAAAAGGAATTCCACTAGCCTATGAAGTAGCTAGGAATTTAGGAATACAGTTAGTTATTGCTAGAAGAGATACTTTAGTAACAGAAGGACCAACAATGACAATTAACTATGTTTCAGGAACAAGTAAAAGACTTCAGCAAATGTCTCTTTCAAAGAAAGCTATGAAGAATAATTCAAGATGTGTGTTTATTGATGACTTTATGAAAGGTGGAGGAACAGCTTTAGGGATAAAAGACCTTTTAAAAGAATTTGATAGTGAACTAATTGGTATTGGAGTTTTAGTTGATAATAAAGAAGTTAATAAAAAACTTGTAGATGATTATGTATCAATAGTAGAGTTACATTCAGTTGAAGAATCAATAATATCAGATATAAGACCTTCAAAATTATTTGAATAAGTTAATAGAGTTAATTTAAATTATTATAATTTTATGAAAATCTGGTTTTAAAAAATTATTAATTAAATTGAAGATTTGAAAAAATAAAGAGGAAACTCTTTATTTTTTTTATGTTTAAAATTCCATAGATTGACTATTTAATATTTTCCAAAGGTTGAAATACAAGAATCTATGAAATATAATAATATAGATATAAAGAAAAAAATTTTTTCAAATAAAATAAAAGAAAATCAATGGTAAATAATTGTAAAATAGAGGTGGTAAGATGTATAGATGTGCGTTAATACTAGCAGCAGGTCAAGGAACAAGAATTAAATCTGATATACCAAAAGTTTTACACAAAGTATGTGGAAAAGAAATGGTTAATCATGTTATAGACAACATGAGAAAGGCTAGTATAGAGGATGTCAATGTAATCATTGGAAAAGGCGCAGAATTAGTAAAGAAAGAAACAGAAAGTAGAAAAGTTTCATATTCTTTACAAGAAGAGCAACTAGGGACAGGTCATGCAGTTAAATGTGCAGCAGAATTTTTAAAAGGAAAAAAAGGAACTGTACTTATTTTTGCAGGAGATGCTCCATTAACAAAAGAAACCACTATAAAAGAATTAATAAAGTATCATGAAGAAAATAATAATTCAGCAACTTTATTAAGTGCATTAGTAGAGGATCCAACAGGATACGGAAGAATAATAAGAGATGAAAATGGGCAAGTTTTAAAAATAGTAGAACATAAGGATTGTAATGAAGAAGAATTAAAAGTTAATGAAATGAATGCAGCAATGTATTGCTTTGATATTGAAGATTTAGTGAATGCTTTAGAAAAAATATCAAATGACAATGTACAAGGTGAATACTATTTAACTGATGCCATTGGAATTGTTAAAGAAGAAGGTAAAAAAGTTGGAGCTGTAGTAACTGATTATGAGGATACTATAGGAGTAAACTCAAGAGCTCAACTTGCAGAAGCAGAAGAAATATTAAGAAATAGAATAAATAGAATACATTTAGATAATGGGGTAACTTTAATTGATCCAAGATCAACTTATATTGGAGCTGATGTTGTAATAGGAAAAGATACTATTCTTTATCCAAATACAATATTAGAAGGAAACACAAAAATTGGTCAAAGATGTACAATACTTCAAAATACAAGAATAAAAGATAGTATTATAGAAAATGGAGCAACAATAGAATCTTCAGTAATATTAGAAAGTAAAGTTGGAGAGAATACTAATGTAGGTCCATTCGCTTATATCAGACCAGAAAGTAGCATTGGGAATAATGTGAAAATAGGAGATTTCGTAGAAATTAAAAAAGCTAACATTGGAAATGAAACTAAAGTAGCTCACTTAACATATATAGGTGATGCAGAAGTAGGAAGCGGATGTAACTTTGGTTGTGGAACAGTTGTAGTAAATTATGATGGAAAGAAAAAACATAAAACTATAATTGGAGATAATAGCTTTATAGGTTGTAATACAAATTTAGTTTCACCAGTTAAAGTAGGAGACAACACATATATTGCAGCAGGTTCAACAATAACTAATGAAGTTTCTGAAGGAGATCTTGCGATAGCAAGAGCTAAACAAAGAAATATAAAGGGTTGGGTTGAAAAAAAAGGATTAAAAAAATAATTTAAATGGTTAAATAATTAGGAGGTCTTCAAATAATGGTAACTCACGGAAATAATATTAAAATATTCACAGGGAATTCTCATCCGGAGCTAGCAAAAGAAATAGCTAAAATTTTAGAAGTAGAATTAGGAGATTCAAAAGTAGGAACTTTTAGTGATGGAGAAATATCAGTTGATATAAATGAAACTGTTAGAGGTGCTGATGTATTTATAGTTCAATCAACTTCATCACCAGTTAATAATAATTTGATGGAATTATTAATAATGATAGATGCCTTTAAAAGAGCTTCAGCTGGAAGAATAACAGCTGTTATACCTTATTATGGATATGCAAGACAAGATAGAAAAGCTAAGTCAAGAGATCCAATAACAGCGAAATTAGTTGCTGATCTTTTAACAACTGCTGGAGCAAATAGAGTATTAACTATGGATTTACATGCATCACAAATACAAGGATATTTCAATATTCCTGTTGATCATTTAGTTGGATCACCAATATTAGCTCAGTATTTTATTGATAAAGGAATGGATGATCAAGATGATGTAGTAGTTGTATCACCTGACCTTGGAAGTGTTACAAGAGCTAGAAAGTTTGCTGATAAATTACATGCACCTATAGCTATAATAGATAAAAGAAGACCAAAAGCAAATGTATCAGAAATAATGAATATTATTGGAGACATAGAAGGAAAGAGATGTATACTTCTTGATGATATGATTGATACTGCTGGAACAATTACAAATGCAGCTAATGCTTTAAAAGATTTAGGTGCAAAAAATGTTTATGCATGCTGCACACATGGAGTTTTATCAGGACCGGCATTTGAAAGAATAAATAATTCAGCAATAGAAGAATTAGTTATGTTAAATACAATTGATCTTCCAGAAAATATTGATAAAAATAAATTCAAATCATTATCAGTAGCACCAATTTTTGCTGAAGCTATTCAAAGAATATATGATGATAAACCAATTAGTAAATTATTTGAAGTATAATTTATAGAATATAAAGGGCTGTTGCAAAATGATTAATAATCATTTTGTAACGGTTCTTTTATTTTAAAATTAAAAACATGTTTTAAAACTATTTTTTAAGTTAGTTTTCTAAATATACTATGAAATATATTGATTAAATATTTATTTTAGAACATGACTAAAAGAGGTAAATATACTTCTTTTTTTTATTTTCTATTATAGTTTTTGAAGTAATTTAGTTTTAAAATGACTAAAACATAATCTAGTCTTATTAATTTTAGTATGCAATTTAGCAATGTTGAGTACTAATGCTTTAAGTGAAATTTTTATTTGTACTCTTTTTTCAATAAAATATTATTTCTTCTAAATTTTTTTGTTGCAAATATAGCCATAGCTTTTTTATATTTCATTTCCATCTTGTATTTTAGTCATTTGCTTTTTTAATTCCATGATTTCTTTCACTATAATGATTTCATTACCATTTAATATCAGTTTATCAAGGGAGTTTTTTTAAAACACCTAAGAATTTTGATAAAAGTGTGTAGGATTTTATATGTAAAAAAATAGTTATTTAAATATAATAGAATTGTAAACGATAACTAAGAGAATTTATATATTTGGAGGGAATGGGATTTATGAAAAATGTAAAGAAAGTATTAGCTATGGCTATGGCAACAGCAATGATGACTATTTCATTAGTTGGATGTGGAGGAGCTGCATCTGATGGAGATGCAAAGACAGGAGACACTATTAAGGTTGGAGTATGTCTTTATAAATTTGATGATACTTATATTTCTACAGTAAGACAAAACATAGAAAAGCTTGCTGAGGAAAATGATAAGAAAATAGAACTTACTATAGTTGATGGAAAAGGTGACCAAGCTACTCAAAATGATAGTATAGATACACTTCTTCAAAAGGAAATGGATTTATTACTAGTTAACTTAGTAGATACAGGAGCAGCACAAACTGTAGTAGATAAAATAAAGGCTGAAGAAGTTCCAGTAGTATTATTTAACAGAGAGCCGGGAACTACTGATGCAATAAAATCTTACGACAAAGCTATTTTTGTAGGAACTAATGCAAAAGAAGCTGGTGTATTACAAGGAAAAATATTATCTAAATTATGGCAAAAAGATTCAAAAGCTATAGATAAAAATGGTGATGGAGTAATGCAATATGTAATGCTTCAAGGTGAACCTGATAATCCAGAAGCTATAGCAAGAACAAAATATTCAGTAGATACTATTAATGAAGCAAAAATCAAGACTGAAAAGTTAGCTCAACAAGTTTGTAACTGGGATCAAGCATTAGCTCAAAATGCTACTGAAGCTTGGTTATCAAGATTTAAAGATGATATTGAAGTTGTAATAGCAAATAATGATGGTATGGCTCAAGGAGCAATAGCAGCATTACAAGCTCAAGGATATAACAATGGAGATGCTAAAAAGACTATTCCTGTAGTAGGTGTTGATGCAACTGAAGCAGCTCAAGATTTAATTGAAAGAGGCTTAATGACAGGTTCAGTTCTTCAAGATGCAGAAGCAATGGCTAAAGCTCTTTTAGAATGTGGATTAAATTTAGTTGAAGGAAAATCAGCTATTGAAGGAACTGAGTATAAATTTGATGATACTGAAGTTTCAATTCGTATACCATACAAAGAATTTATAAAAGGATCAAAATAGTCCCTATTAAGAAAAGCTACATAGCAATGTTTCTCTTGCTATGTAGCTTATAAAATAATAGTGAAAGATGGGAGGATAATTTTAAATTTTACATTGGAATAGATCTTATAAATAATAATGAAAAGTGGTGAGAATTTAATGGGAGATAAAAAATATATTCTTGAAATGATAGATATATGTAAAAACTTTCCGGGAGTTAAAGCCTTAGATAAGGCTAATTTAAAAGTAAGAGCAGGAACTGTACATGCTCTTATGGGTGAAAATGGAGCAGGTAAATCAACTTTAATGAAATGTCTATTTGGAGTTTATATAGAAGATGAAGGTGAGATTTTTATAGAAGGTGAAAAGATAAAGTTCTCTAATCCAAAACAAGCTATGGAAAATGGTGTAGCAATGGTTCATCAAGAGCTTAATCAAGTTTTACAAAGAGATGTTATGGAAAACATTTGGCTTGGAAGATTTCCAGGGAAAATGGGAGTTGTAGATTCGAAAATTTTATTCAATGAAACTAAAAGGGTTTTAGATGAATTAGAAATAGATATTAATCCAAAGATAAAGATGGGAAATTTATCAGTTTCTCAAAGACAGATGGTAGAGATTGCAAAGGCAGTTTCCTATAATGCAAAGATTTTAGTGTTAGATGAGCCAACATCGTCTTTAACGGAAGAAGAAGTAACTCATTTATTTAGAATAATAAATAAGCTTAGAGATAGAGGTTGTGGAATAATTTATATTTCTCATAAAATGGAGGAGATTCTACAGATTTCTGATGATGTAACTATTATGAGAGATGGTAAATGGATAGATACTATAGAAGCTAAAAATCTTACTACAGATAAGATAATTAAATTAATGGTAGGAAGAGATTTAGGTGATAGATTCCCTCCAAAAGATAATAAGCCAGAGGAAGTTATTTTAGAAGTTAAAAATTTGACTGGAATGTATCAGCCATCTATTGTAGATGCTTCTTTTGAATTAAGAAAAGGTGAAATTTTAGGTGTAGCAGGACTTGTTGGATCCAAGAGAACAGAACTTTTAGAAACTATATTTGGAATAGCAAAACATAGTAGTGGAGAAGTGATTCTTCATGGGAAAAAAGTAGATAATTCTACTTCAAGAAAAGCAATAAAAAATGGTTTTGCATTACTTACTGAAGAGAGAAGAGCAACAGGAATATTTGGACAGCTATCTATAAATTTTAATTCAATTATAGCTAATTTAGATGGATATAGCAGTAAAGGTGTTTTAAATTCTAAAAAGATGGAAGAAGATACAAAATGGGTTATAGAAAGTATGAGGGTAAAAACACCTAGTTCAAAGACAGCTATAAAAACATTATCAGGAGGAAATCAACAAAAGGTTATTATAGGAAGATGGCTTTTAACTAAGCCAGAGATTCTTTTATTGGATGAGCCTACTAGAGGAATTGATGTAGGAGCTAAATATGAAATATATCAATTGATAATAGATTTAGCTAAAAAGGGTAAAGGCGTAATAGTTGTTTCTTCAGAAATGCCAGAATTACTTGGAATTTGCGATAGAATTTTAGTTATGTCAAATGGACGAGTTGCTGGAGTAGGTGATACAAAAGAACTTACTCAAGAAGATATTATGACTATGGCTGCAAAATATATTTAAAAGGGGAGTTTATTTATGGAAAATAATAAAGTAGAAAAAAAGATAGATAAAAAGAAAGTTATAGATTTTCTTCTTAACTATGCTTTATATATAGTTTTATTTTTAATGATTATTTTCTTTATTGTAAAGGAACCAGGATTTCTTTCCTTAAAGAATTTTACTAATATTTTAAGTCAAGCATCAACACGTGGTATTTTAGCTCTTGGAGTAGCCGGACTTATAGTTTTACAAGGAACTGACCTATCAGCAGGGCGTATTTTAGGACTTACTGCTATAATTTCAGCTTCTTTATTACAATCATCAACTTATGCAGCGAGAATGTATCCAGAGTTACCTATCTTACCACTAGCTCTTCCATTAATATTAGCAATAGTAATTGGTGGAATATTTGGAGCAATTAATGGATTTGGGGTAGCTAAACTGAAGGTCCATGCATTTATAATTACTTTGGGAACTCAGCTTATAGCTTTTGGTATCTCTTGTCTTTATATTGATAGACCGCCATTAGGTGCTCAACCAGTAGCAAACTTAGATTCAAGATATACAAATGCAGTAAATGGTTCTTTAAAGCTTGGAAGTGTAGAAATACCAAACTTAGTTTTTTACTTAGCAATAGTTGCATTGATTATGTGGTTTATATGGAATAAGACAACTTTAGGTAAAAATATGTTTGCAATTGGTGGAAATCCAGAGGCAGCAGCAGTTTCGGGTGTTAATATAGTTAAAAATATAATGATAATATTTATTATATCTGGAATGCTTTATGGTTTAGCAGGATTCTTAGAAGCTGCAAGAGCAGGTTCTACTTCAACAGCTACAGGATTTAACTATGAACTTGATGCAATTTCTGCGTGTGTAGTTGGAGGAGTTTCATTCTCAGGTGGAGTTGGAACTATTCCTGGAGTTCTTTTAGGAACGGTTTTATTACAAGTTATCAATTATGGATTAAACTTTATAGGAGTAAATGCATATTGGCAATATATAATTAGAGGTTTAATTATTATAGTAGCTGTTGCTTTAGATGTAAGAAAATATATAGCGAAAAAATAATGAGGTAATGGTATGAATGAAAAGGAGAAACTAGAAGGAATTAAGGAAAAAAAGAAAACTGTTAGAGATACTTTATATGGACGTATAGATGTGTCACTAGAAACAATGGATAGAGTTTTAATAATACTATTTGTTTTATTAGGATTTTCTTTAGTAATAGGAATTCTAGTTTAAAATTGAAAATATAGAATGTAAAATATGAAATTAAGAATTTAGAGAAAGCTGGCTTGTTGTGCCAGCTTTTTTTATTTTCAATTTTAAATTCTAAATTTTAAAGTGAATCTGTGTTATAATTTAAAGGAAATAAAAGGTTTTAATATAAATTTATGGAAGGTGATAAAAGAGTGAGTTTATATAGAGTACTAATTGTTGATGATGAGGAAGAAGTTAGAGAAGGTATTATTAGAAAATTAGATTGGAAAGAGTATGGATTTGAAGTAGTTGGGTCTGCTGAGAATGGAAAAGATGCTTTAGATAAGGTTGAAAAATTAAAGCTTGATATTGTTCTTACGGATATTTCAATGCCCTTTATGGATGGGTTAGAGCTTGGTAGAATCTTAAAAGAAAGTATGCCAGGAATAAAAATAATAATTTTTTCAGGTTCAGATGATTTTGAATATGCTCAAAAAGCAATAAAAATAAATGTTATAGAGTATATATTAAAGCCAGTAAGTGCTAGAGAGCTTGCTGAAGTTTTAAAGAAGGTTAAAAATAAATTAGATGAAGAGTACAAAGAAAAAAGTAATATGGAAACTCTACAAAAATATTATAAAGAAAGTTTACCTATATTGAGAGAGCAATTTTTAATTGGTGCAATTGAAGGTAAAGTAAAGGATATGAGATGGAGAGAAGAGATAAAAAGATTCCAGTTAGAGTTTTTAAAGGGAGACTTAGTCTTTTGTATAATTCATTTTGATAAGAGAAAGGATTTAAAAAAAGAAAATCTTTTTGAAGGAAATATAGGATTAGTTAATGTTTCTATAAGTAAAATTATTGAAGATACTATGGAGGAATATAGTATATATACTAAGTTTATTTACTTAGATAGAGTTATTTTAATAGCTAGTTTAGATGAAAAGTATACTATAGATTTACTTATAAAGGGGTTAAATCAAGTTTGTAATGAGTTTTACAAAATATTTAATAAGACTATTTCTATAGGGGTAGGAAATATATTTAATGAATATAATATGCTAAAGAGTTCATTTACAGCTGCTGAAGATGCTTTAAGTTATAGAATTATATTAGGAAGAGGTAAAGTTACTTACATAAAGGATGTAGAACCTAATAAAGTTATCAACTTAGAATTTACAGGAGCAGAGGAAAAGAAATTATTAGATACTATAAAAATTTCAACAGAAGATGAAATCGAGAAGGTTATAGGAAATATATTTAAGAATTTAGAAAATTATATTATGCCTTTAAATGGGTATAAAATATACTTAATGGAAATTATGATATCTATTATAAAGCTTATGCAAAGCTATAATTTAAAGATGGAAGATGTTTTAGAAGAAGAGTTTAATTATTATAATTATTTAGAAAATATAACTTCATTAGAGGAAGTAGAAAAGACTTTTAAAAGATTAGGTAAAAGGATAAATAAGCATATAAAAGGAAATAGAATAAATTCTTCTAAGCTTTTAATTGAAGATGCTAAAAAGTATATTAGTGAAAACTTTAGTGATTGTGAATTATCAGTTGAGCAAGTTTGTTCTCATTTACATGTAAGTTCAACTTATTTTTCAAGTTTATTTAAAAAAGAGGTGGGAATGAGCTTTGTAAATTATTTAACCCATGTAAGGTTAGAAGAAGGAATAAAATTATTAAATTCAACTGATGACAAAGCTTATATGATAGCTTTAAAGGTTGGATATTCTCAGGCAAATTATTTTAGCTATGTATTTAGAAAAAAATATGGAGTAGCTCCTTCAAAATATAGAAAAAGTTAAAGGAGACCTCTTATGAAAAAGTTTTCAATGGATAAAATAAGACGAATATATAGAAAATTAAATATTGGACAAATAATTTCAATTACATTTACTTTAGTAGCTATAGTAGGAATGATACTTATAGGAACTATACTTTATTTTAAATATACAAAAGAGTTAGAGGAAAAGGTATCAGAAAATAATGTTGAAATATTAGAACAGATTAACTTAAATTTAGATAATTATTTAAGAAAGATGATGAAGGTATCAGATACTGTATATTATAGAGGTATAAAAAAGAAAGATTTAGCAAAAGAAAATATAGATTTAGAAATGAGTTTATTATATGAAGAAAATAAAGAATCTTTAGTTAGTATTTGTTTATTTTCTGATGAAGGAAAGGGAATTGCATCTTATCCTTTAAGGGAACTTAAAAAGGATGTTAAAGCTAGAGAAAGTAAGTGGTTTAAGGATGCTATAAATAAAAAAGAAAATTTGCATTTTTCAATACCACATATACAGAACTTATATGAATATAATCAAAATAAGTATAATTGGGTAGTTTCTTTAAGTAGATCTGTAGAGATAACTAGAGATGGACATTCTACTCAAGGTGTGCTTTTAGTTGATATGAACTTTTTAGGTATTGAAAGTATATTTAGTAAAAATAAAACTAGTAAAAATAGTTATACTTACTTAATAAGCAGGGATGGAGAAATAATATATCATCCAAGGCAGCAATTAATTTATTCGGATATAGAAAAAGAAAACAATATACAAGCAGCTAATTATGAGGATGGAGTTCATAGAGAAGTGTTTTTAAATGAAGAGAGGATGACAACAGTAAAAACTGTTGGATATACAGGTTGGAAAATTGTTAATGTAACACCTATGAAGGATATTATATCGGACCAAAAAGAAATAAAAATATTCTTTATATTTATAATGTGTTTAACACTATTCTTATTAGCAATTATAAATGTTTTTGTATCTCAAAAAATAGCTTATCCTATAATGCAATTAGAAAGATATGTAAAAAGATTAGAGAATGATATTAAGGATATAGATATAGAGATTAGTGGAAGTTCGGAAGTAAAGCATTTGGGAAAAGCTATAAAATCTATGGCTATACAAATGAATTTATTAATGGAAAATATAGTTATAGAGCAAGAAGCTAAGAGGAAAAATGAGCTTAATGCATTACAAGCACAGATAAATCCTCACTTTTTATATAATACTTTAGATTCTATTATATGGATGATTGAAAAGGAAAACTATAAGGATAGCATAATTATGGTTGGGGCTTTAGCAAAATTCTTTAGAATAAGCTTAAGTAAAGGAAAAAATATAATAACTGTAAAAAATGAGTTAGAGCATGCTAAAAATTACTTAACTATCCAAAAAATAAGATATAGAAACAAGTTTAGTTACTCCTTTGAAATAGAAAAGGAAGTAGAAGAGCTTGCATCTATAAAACTTATAGTACAACCTCTTATTGAAAATGCAATTTTTCATGGAATGGAAGACATGGATGGAGATGGAGAAATTCTTATAAAAGCCTATAAAAAGGATAATAGTATTTATATAGATGTTATAGATAATGGAATGGGAATGTTAGATGAAGTACGAGAATCACTTTTAACTAATTATTCTAAGGAAAAAGGAAAGGGATCAGGAATTGGACTTAAAAATGTTCATGAAAGAATTAGAATATATTTTGGTAAAGAATATGGATTAGAAGTATATAGTGAATTAGATGAAGGAACAACAGTAAGAATTCATATGCCTTGCATAGATATAAATAATGTAGATGAGAGGGATTTTAAGAAATGAAAAAAAGAAAGAAGCGTATTTTGGTTTTTACATTTTCTCTTGCTGTAATATCTTTAATAATTTTTATAAATGAAGCAGTTCTATTAAAGGAAAAAAACGAAATTTTTAATATTTCAGTAATCACAAAAGGTGGAAAAATAAATAGTTTTTCTAGGTTGAAAAGTGGTATTGATGGAGCAAAAAAAGAAATGGGGGTAAATATAAATTTTATTAATTTGGAGGGAAAAGAAAATAAGGAAGAACAAATAAAAGTATTGAGAGAAGAATTAAATAAAGAAGTTGATGCAATATTGATTCAACCTATTGAATATAATTATATAAAAGAGGAAATTGACAAAAGTAAGAAGAAAACACCAATTGTAGTTTTAGAAACAAAGGTAGAGGATTCAAAAGTAATTAATATACCTTATGACAATTATAAAATAGGTTATAAGCTAGCTGATGAAATAATGAGTAGAGGACATTTTAAAAAGAATATCTTAGTGTTAATAGAAGAGGATGTAGATTATATAAAGAAAAGAAAGGAAGGGTTTATAGAGTCAATTAAGTTAACTAATAATATGGTTCAGTTTTTACAAGTAAAAAGAAAAGAAGAAGTTGAAAGAATTTTTAAAGAAAATAAAAGTGATATAATAGTTACTTTTGATATGGAATTATTAGAAGAGATTGCAAAAATTAAAGAAGGGTTATTTAAAGAAAGTAAAATAGAAGTTTATGGTGTAGGAACAAATGATTATATAATATCTGCATTAGAAAAGGGGATTATCAATGGGTTTTCTGTGCAAAGTGAATTTAATATGGGGTATTTAGGGGTAAAGGCAGCTGTAGATTTAATTAAAAAAAATAGGTTTGAAGATGTAGTAATAGATTCAAGAATGATAAATTATGAGAATATGTATTATGACTACAATCAAAAGATTTTATTCCCATTTGTGAATTAATGTATTCTTTGGAGGGAATGTTGTGAAGAGAAGTAAGGGGAAGATGTTAATAAATTTAATATTGATTAATATGGTTATTCTAATAGGATGTAGTAGTGTAAAAGGAGAAGAAAAAGAGATACGGATAGGGGTTACTTTATATAATCAAGAAGATATTTTTGTATCATCTATATCAAAAGCTATTAAAGAAAAAGCTAAAGAAATTGAAGAGGAAGATGGAATAAGGATAGTAGTTGATTTATTAGATGCAAAAGTAAATATGTTTGAACAAAACAATCAAGTGGAAAATCTGATAAAACAAAAATACGATGTTATTTGTGTAAATATAGTAGATAGAACAGTAAGTGCAACTATTATAGATAAATGTAAAAAGGCTAACATACCTTTAATATTTTTTAATAGAGAAATTGTAGAAGATGATATGAAGAGATGGGATAAAGTGTATTATGTAGGAACTCAAGCTAAAGAAGCTGGACAAATGCAAGGGGAAATAGTAATAGATAAATATAAAAATAATAAAAGTAGTGTAGATAAGAATAATGATGGAAAAATTCAATATGCAATTTTAGAGGGAGAGCAAGGGCATCAAGATACAACCTTAAGGACTGAATATTGTATAAAAACTTTATACAATGAAGGGATAGAATTAGAGAAGTTGGATAGTGAAACAGGAGATTGGAGACAAACTAATGCTCAAATAATTATGAAGGACTGGTTAGATAAGTATGAAGAAAAAATAGAAGTTATTTTTAGCAATAATGATGAAATGGCGATTGGGGCAAGTGAAGAAATAGAAAGATTTAATAAAAAAAATAAAAGAAACTATAAACCAGTAATTATAGGAGTAGATGGAACTGAAGAAGGATTGAAAGCTATAAAGGATGGCAATTTAACAGGTACTGTCATAAGTGATGCAAAAGAACAAGGAATTAATATTTTAGAAATAGCATATGAGCTTTCTATAGGTGAAGAAGTAAATATAGATAAAAATATTTTGAGAATTCCTCATAGAAAAGTAGTTAATGATTAAAAATTAAAATAAAGGAGAAAATTTCTTTAAGAAGTTTAAAAATAATTATTTAAAATAAGGGCAGAAAATATTTATTATAAGTTTTAAATTTTATATTAAAAAGAGACTAGGTTAATATAACTTAGCTTCAGACTGCTGACACTTTGTCAACAGTCTGAAGCTATTTTTTTATCTTATAAAAGTATAAAATTTAAAAGAAAAAAATTTCAATATAGGTTAATAATTTGTAACTTATTAGATAAGACTATATTAATAAGAAGTAAAAAGTGATAAATTTATAATTGGATAAATTTATAATTGTAAATTTACAATTTAAATTTAATGTTTATAAAAGAAAAGTAAAATATGGAGGTGCCAAAATATGGATGGTGTTTTAGGAAAAGTTCTAATCGTAGATGATGATGAAAATATCTGCGAGGTTATAAATATGTATGTTAAGAGTGCAGGATATGATACTAAGGTTGCAAATAATGGTAAAGAAGCTGAGGAAATATTCTTAGAGTATAAGCCAGACATTGTATTATTAGATGTTATGATCCCAAGCATAGATGGAATAGATGTTTTAAAATGGATTAGAAAAGAAGGAACTACACCTGTAATAATGTTAACTGCTAAAGGTGATACTTTTGATAAAGTTTTAGCTTTAGAGTTAGGCGCAGATGATTACATAGTTAAACCTTTCGAACCAAAGGAATTATTAGCAAGAGTTAAAGCTGTAATGAGAAGATATACAGCAGATAATACTAATAAAGAAGTTATTCAATATAATGATTTAACTATAGATGCAAATTCATATAGAGTTATATATAAAAATAGTGAAATAAAAATGCCACCTAAAGAGTTTGAATTACTTTATTATTTAGCATGTAATAAAAATAGAGTTTTCACAAGAGAACAATTATTATGTGAAGTATGGGGATATGATTATCCAGGTGATTCAAGAACAGTAGACGTTCACGTAAAAAGATTAAGAGAAAAACTTCATTCAGGAGACACTTGGCAAATAGAAACTGTTTGGGGGGTTGGTTATAAATTCGAGGTGAAATAATTATGAAAAAAACTAGCTTAGTATATAAGCTTATCATAACATTTACTTTGATTTTAGCAGCTACATCAATACTAGTAGCAGGTACTCTATCAATTTGGTTTAAAAGTTATTATTTTAATCAAAAGAAAGAAGAGTTTAATAGCCAAAGCACAATTATAGAAAATGCAGCAATAACATATTTGACTTTAGATAGTAGTTCAAATCTATCTACTTTAAAAAATGTAATGGATTTTGTTAGTAAGTCAGTAAATGCAGATATTTTGATAGCTGATCAGATAGGTTATACTTATGCGGTTTCGAGTGTAAGTCATGAAGATTACAAGTTTTCTAATTTAAATATACCTGAAAAGGAAATGAATATTTTAAAACAAGGAAAATCCATTGTATATAATAATATAAAAGGTAACGATGGAAATGAATATGTATATATGACACCTATATTTAAAGGAGCTTCTTTTAGTGGAATAATTGTAATGATTGCTCCTTTGAGCAGCATAAATTCATCTTTAATAAAGGCAAATGAAGTAATTTGGCTTACTGCGTTTGTTGCTATAATTATTGGAGCAATAATTGTTTATTTTTATGCAAAGAAAAGGTTAATTGAGCCTATTGATAAAATAAAAACAGCAGCTAGAAGAATTGCTAGAGGTGAAGTTAATGAAGAAATATCAGTTACATCAAATGATGAAATTGGTGAACTTGCAGATTCTTTCAATGTAATGGCAGAATCGTTAAAAACTGTAGATGAAAATAGGAAAGCCTTTATATCAAATGTTTCTCATGAATTAAGATCTCCTATAACATCAATAAAAGGATTTATATCAGGTATATTAGATGGTGTAATTCCTAGAGATAAAGAGGGGTACTATTTAAAAATAGTTTATGATGAAACGGAAAGATTATCTAGACTTATAAATGATTTACTTGATATATCTACTATGGAAACAGGAAAATTAAAATTAAATCTTCAAGAAATAGATATAAGTAATATGATTAGACAATGTCTAGCTAAGTTTGAAGGAATAATAAAAGAGAATGGCTTTAATGTTGATGTAACATTAGAAATGGCCCATCAGTATGTATATGCAGATAACGATAGATTGATACAAGTTATAACAAATTTAATTGATAATGCATTAAAATATGGTTATGAAAATGGTAATATAAAGATAAATACTAAATCAAAAGGTGATAAAGTTTATATTAGTATATATAATGACGGACCAACACTTACTAAAGAGCAAACAGTGAAAATTTGGGATAGATTCTACAAAGCTGATATATCTAGAACTAATAAGGTAAGTACTGGATTAGGTTTACCTATAGTAAGACTTATATTATCAGAACATGGAGAAGATATTTGGGTGGAAAACTGTAAAGACCAAGGAGTTGTATTTACATTTACATTAAAAAAAGTATAAATGTTTGGTGGTAAGGATGAGTATTAATACTAAAAAAACGGAAAAACGACAAGGGAAAATAAATATAAAAAATAAAACACCTTTGTTTACCAGAAATAACTTATATATTTTTATAATAATAATTGTAACAGCTATAATTACTGGAGTAGTAACGACTGAATATGTAAAAAATAAAGTAAGTAATTTAGTTAATAATGCAGTAAATTCTTCTGAAAGTAATAATATAACAGCGAATATTATAAAACAAGTCAGTCCTTCACTAGTTACAATAGGATCTTCACAAGAAGAGTTGAGTACAATAGAAGTAAATCCTAATAATACTACAGGAGTAGTAATAAGCAAAGAGGGATTAATTATAACAAGTTATGACTTTATAAAAAATATGAAAGATATTTATGTTAAGCTACCTGCTAAAGGAGTTAAAGCTGAAAAAGCAGTTTTATTAGGATATGATAAAGATACAGGAATAGCAGTTCTTAAAATTAACGGAAAAAATTTAACTCCAATATCATATTCAAATCAGTTAAGTTATAAAACTGGGGATGCAGTTGAGTCTATGGGAAATGCAACAGGGGATAATTATATTGGAATGATAACTCCAGGAGTAATAACTTCAACAAATTACTCTATAAAAATAGATGGAGAAAGATATAGTATAATTCAAACTAATGCAATAATGGATTCACAAAACTATGGAGGAGTACTTTGTAATTCAAAAGGACAAATGATAGGATTTAATAGTGAGTATTTAACTAAGAAATATAATTTAGATGGATTATATTTTGCAATTGGAAATGATGCAGTTGTTAAGAGTGTTCAGGATATATTAAATCAATCTAATGTTCTTGGAGTTGAAGGAGCAGAGTTAGATAATAAAACTGGATTCTATATTTCAAATATAGGTGAAGGTAGTCCAGCACAAAAGGCTGGATTAAAAGCAACTGATATAATAAAATCAGTTGATGGAAAAGATATGGATAGTTTAGAAGATTTTTATACATCTGTAAAAGGATTGAAAAAAGGTGAAAATATAAAACTTGATATTCTAAGAGATGGAAAATCTAAAGAAGTTAATATAACCATTTAATAAAGAGGCTTTTTTTAAAGTCTCTTTATTATTGTTAAAATTTAGTATAATATTATAGAGTGATTTGAATTATAGTATAATTAGTGATAAATAAGTGAAATACTAAGTAAATAAATTACAAGGAGATAGCATATGTTTTTAATAATAGGACTAGGAAATATAGGAGAAAAATACGATAATACTAGACATAATATAGGCTTCGATGCTATTGATAAAATTGCAGAAGTGTATAATATTAGTATAAATAGGAAAAAATTTAAAGGTGAATATGGAGAAGGTTTTATAGGTGGAGAAAAGACTTTAATAATAAAACCTACTACATTTATGAATCTAAGTGGGGAGTGTGTTAGAGAGGTTATAGATTTTTATAAATTAACAAATGAAGATATTTTAGTTATTTATGATGATATAAGCTTAGACGTAGGAAAACTTAGAATAAGAGAAAAAGGAAGTGCCGGTGGACATAATGGTATAAAAAGTATCATAAGTCATTTAGGTACAGATCAATTTTCAAGAATTAAAATAGGAGTAGGACAACCTAAAGATGATTTAGTTAAACATGTTTTAGGAAATTTTTCTAAAATAGAGAGAGAAATTTTAGATGATAGTTTAGAAGCAGTAGCAAAGGCAGCAGAGACTGTAATTAAAGAAGATACAAAAACTGCTATGAATAAGTTTAATGGATTTAAACCAAAAGAAATAGTATAGAGGTGATGTATGCAATGAGATTAAGGGGTTTAATGGAACCTTTAATAAATAGCACAGAATTTAGTGAAATAAAGTCAAATATACAAAACAATAAATTTCCATTAGCTATATATGGTTTATCAGATTCAGGGAGAAGTTATTTTATAAATAGCATCTATGAAGAAGATGATAGGCCTTTAGTTGTCATTGCACATAGTGATATGGAAGCTAAAAATATATATGAAGATTTAAGCTTTTATAGCTTAGATGTTTATTATTTTCCAGTAAGAGAGGTTGTTTTTTATAATATAGATGCTATTTCAGGGGATTTAAGATGGGCTAGACTTAAAGTTATAAAAGAAATTCTTAACACTAAGAAAAAAATAATAGTAACATCTATAGAAGCATTTGCTTCAAATTATACACCAAGAGAATATTATAAAAATCATATAATTAAGTTAAAAGTTGAAAAAGAGGTAGATTTTAAAGAAATATCAAGAATTTTAGTTGAAAGTGGATATGAAAGAGTAGAGATGGTAGAAGGTAAAGGGGAATTTGCCTTAAGAGGAGGAATACTAGATGTATTCCCAATTGATGAAGAATATCCATATAGAATTGAGCTTTTTGGAGATGAAATTGATTCGATAAGAAGGTTTAATGTTGAATCTCAAAGAAGTATAGATAAAGTTAAAAAGCTAGAAATATTTCCTGCAAAAGAGATTATTATAGATAATAACATAGTTAAAGAAAGTAGTGAAAAAATAAGAAAAGAGTTAGTTGAATCTGTAAATAAAATAAGTGATATAGATTTAAAATCAAAACTTTCATCAACTATAAATAGAAATATAGAAGGTCTAGAAAATTTACTAGGCTTTGAAACTATGGATTCATATCTTCCATTTTTCTATGATAAAATGGAATCCTTTTTTGATTATTTAAAAAATTATAGATTTATTTTAGATGATACTGAAAGAAGCATTGGAAAATTAAATTCTACTTATATAGAGTTTAGAGAAAACTTTACTATGTTCTTAGAAAAAGGAAATATACTTCCTTCACAAGCAAAGCTTTTAATGGATGAAGAAAAGGTAATAGAAAAGTTAGAAGCTAGTGAAATAATTACAATGGATATTTTCGCTAAAACAAGAGAATATTTAAAACCACATTCATTAGTTAATTTAAAGCAAATAACACTTCATAATTATCAAGGACAGTTAGAAATTCTTATAGAAGAAATTAAAGCTAAAAAAGAATTAGGATATAAGACATTAATACTTTCAGGAACTAGAACTAGAGGAGAAAGATTAGTTGATGTTTTAAGAGATAGAGAGATAGAAAGTGTTTATAAAGATGAAGTAGATAATATACAATTTGGAGAAGTTGTAATAACATTTGGCAATCTTTTAAAAGGATTTGAATATCCAGAACAAAAAATTTGTGTTATTTCTGATAAAGAAGTTTTTGGTGAAGCAAAAAGAAAACTTAAAAAGAAGCCTAAAAACAAAAAAGGTGTAGCAAAAATAACATCTTTTACAGAGCTTAAAATAGGAGATTATGTAGTTCATGTAAATCACGGAGTTGGAGTTTATAAAGGAATTAAACAAATAGATGTTGGCGGAATAAAGAGAGATTACCTTGATATAGTTTATCAAAAAGGCGATAAACTTTATATTCCAGTTGATCAATTAGATTTAGTTCAAAAATATATTGGTGGAGAAGGTAAAGTTCCAAAAGTAAATAAGCTTGGAGGAGCTGAATGGCAAAAGGCCAAACTTAAAGCAAGAAAATCAATAAATGAAATTGCACAAGATTTAGTTAAGCTTTATGCAGAAAGATCAACTGTTAAAGGATATAAATATAGTAAAGATACAGAATGGCAAAGACAATTTGAAGATGAATTTCCACATGAAGAAACTCCAGATCAACTTACATCATTAGCAGAGATAAAAGAAGATATGGAATCTAGCAAAGTAATGGATAGACTTCTTTGTGGAGATGTTGGATATGGAAAAACAGAGGTTGCAGTTAGGGCAGCATTTAAAGCTATAATGGATAATAAACAAGTAGCATTTTTAGTTCCAACTACTATACTTGCAGAACAACATTATAAAAATCTTAAAAAAAGATTTTCAGACTTTCCAGTTAAAATAGATATGATAAGTAGATTTAGAACAGCTAAACAACAAAAAGCAACTATTCAAGCAGCTAAAGAAGGTAACGTAGATATTCTTATAGGAACTCACAAATTAGTTGCAAAGGATATTCAATTTAAAGATTTAGGACTACTTATTATAGATGAAGAGCAAAGATTTGGAGTTAAGCAAAAAGAAAAAATAAAATCTTTAAAGAAAAATATAGATGTATTAACACTTAGTGCTACGCCAATACCAAGAACACTTCATATGTCTTTAACTGGGGCGAGAGATATTTCTGTAATAGAAACACCTCCAGAGGAAAGATATCCAATTCAAACTTATGTTATAGAACAGAATGACCAACTTGTAAGAGATGCAATAATAAGAGAAATGAATAGAGGAGGTCAAGTATTTTTTGTATATAACAGAGTTGAAAATATAGAAAAAATGGCAGCTTATATTAAAGATCTTGTTCCAGAAGCAAGAGTAACTTTTGCTCATGGAAGAATGACAGAAAGACAATTAGAAACTGAAATGATGAATTTTGTGGATAATCAATTTGATGTTCTTGTATGCACAACTATTATAGAAACTGGTATTGATATGCCTAATGTTAATACTATAATAGTTTGGGATGCTGATAAAATGGGACTTTCACAGTTATATCAATTAAGAGGAAGAGTTGGAAGAACTAATAAGATAGCTTATGCATATCTTTTATACACAAAAGATAAAGTATTAACAGAAGTTGCTGAAAAAAGATTAAAGGCACTTAAAGATTTTACTGAACTTGGTTCTGGTTTTAAGATAGCTATGAGAGACTTAGAAATAAGAGGAGCAGGGAATATGATGGGATCTTCGCAACATGGGCATATGGCAACTATAGGATATGATCTTTATTGTAGAATGTTAGAAGATACTATTAAACTTATAAAAGGTGAAATATCAAAAGAACCAGTTGAAACAACAGTAGATATTAAGGTTGATGCATTTATTCCAAGTGGATATATAGAAGATGAAAATCTTAAAATTGAAGTTTATAAGAAAATTGCGGCTATTGAAAGTATAGATGATTATATGGAAATAAAAGATGAATTAGAAGATAGATATTCAGAAATACCTGATAGTGTTTATAATCTTATGGATATAGCTTATATTAAAAGTAAAGCTAAACTTTTAGGAGTTGAAGAAATAAAAGAAACACCTAAAGGAATAATATTTAAGTTTGTAGAAAATGATAAAGATTATATAGAAGTATTTAAAGCTATATCTGATAAATATAAAGATAAATTTGTTCTTAAATTTGGGCAAAGTCCAGAATTTTATTTTAAGCAAAGCAGTATAAAAAAAGAAGATACATTGGCATTCTTTAAAGAAATGTTTGATAATATTATAAAAGTAATAAATATGTAAAGTTTCTTGAATTGAATTAATGTAATAATATTGATATACTAAGAAGAACATGTGAACAATGAAAATTTTAAGTAAAGTGAGGTAGAAACGTGGGTAAAGTTAAAAGTTTAGTTGCAATCGGAATAGTTGCTTTAGTAAGTTTATCTATTGTTGGTTGTAAAATGGTACAAAAAACTCCAGAGGCAATTCAAAAAGAAGTGTTAGCTAAAGTCGGAGATCAAAAAATAACAAGAGGTGATCTTGATAAAGCTATGGCACCATTGCTTGCACAAGTTAAAAAGCAATACGGCGATAACTTTATGGATAATGCATCAGTTAAACAACAATATATAGAGGCTGAAACAGAGCAATTAAATGGTATGGTAGACCAAGCGATAGTACTTCAAGAAGCAGTTAAATTAAAGACTGTTCCAAGTGATGCTGATCTTCAAAAACAAATAGATGAAAGAATAAAATTCATGGAACAAATGTATGGTGGTCAAGAAGGTTACCAAAATGCGCTTAAACAAGCAGGTTTAACTCAAGAAGAGTTCCAAAAACAAATTAAAGATCAAATAATAATAAATAATACATTAGAAAACTATGTTTACAAAGATATAAAAGTAACTGATCAACAAGCTCAAGATTACTATAATAAAAATAAAATGGAATTTACAACTAAAGATTCAGGAGCTGATGTTTCTCACATATTAGTTAAAACTAAAGAAGAAGCAGAAAAAATAGAAGCAGATCTTAAAAAAGACAATGGTAAGAACTTCGCAGAACTTGCTAAGCAATACAGCCAAGATCCAGGTTCAAAAGATAAAGGTGGAAGCTTAGGATTCGTAAATTATGATTCAACTCAATTAGTTCAACCATTTATGCAAGCATTAAGAACATTAACTAAGAATGGTGAAATTTCACAACCAGTTCAAAGTCAATACGGATGGCATATAATTAAAGTTGAAAATGTTAAATTAGCATTCCAACCATTCAAAGATGTTCAAAAACAAATCATAGAACAATTAACTCAACAACAACAACAAACTAAATTAAATACAGATTTAGAAAATTGGAAAAAAGATTTAAATGTAAAAATTTATACAGATAAATTAAATAAATAATTTAGATTTAGGAAGATAGTTAAATAGCTATCTTCCTTTTAAATTAAAAAAACTACCGAATAAAATAACTTCGGTAGTTTCTTTTTTATAAAATTTTGTTGAATAGATAATATTAAATTATATTCCTTAAAAAGGAGATATATGCAAGGAATTTAATTTGTATATACTAAATATGCAAAAAATTAAATAAATTTGTAAAAATAAAATATAAATAATGGTTGTATGGGTATAAAATTTCTGTCTAGTCAAATAATAATAGGGAAATAAAGAAAATAAGTTTTAGTTTTTAAAACTTTAAGGAGGTTTATATAAATTATGAAAGCAACAGGAATTGTAAGAAGAATCGATGATTTAGGTAGAGTTGTTATACCAAAAGAAATAAGAAGAACATTAAGAATCAGAGAAGGAGACCCTTTAGAAATATTTACTGATAGAGAGGGTGGAGTTATATTAAAAAAATATTCTCCAATTGGAGAGTTAACAGACTTCTCTAAGGAATATGCTGAAAGTCTTCAACAAACAGTAGGAAATATTGTTATAATCGCTGATAAAGATGCATTTATATCATCTTCAGGAGCTTCTAAAAAAGAATATATTGATAGAAAAATAAGTCCTGATTTAGAAGAAATTATGGAAGGAAGAAAAGTTGTTCACTTAACAGGAGATAAAGTAATTCCTTTACATAATGATGAAATTGCTAATGAAATAAAAGAAGAAGTTATTGCACCTATTATAGCTGAAGGAGATGCTATAGGGGCAGTAATCATAATGTCAAAAACTGATAGCAAATTTGGTGAAGTTGAATTAAAAGTTGCTGAAGCAGCTGCATCATTCTTAGGAAAACAAATGGAATAATAGTACATAATTAAAAAATAGTAATAATACCTCTAAACTTTAAATACTAATAATAGAAAAGAAAAGTTTGGAGGTATTTTATGAGAAAGCAATCCTTGATAAAAGGAAGTTTAGTTTTAGGGTTAGCTGGAATAATAGCGAAATTTCTTGGCCTATTTTTCAGATGGCCTCTTATAATGTTAATTGGTGATGAAGGGATTGGTTTTTATCAAATGTCTTATCCACTTTTAATGTTTTTTGTTGCAATTGCATCAGGAGTTCCAGTGGCTATTTCTAAAATAGTATCTGAAAATAATGCTGTTGGAGATATAGAAGGAAGTTTTAAAGTTGTTAAATCTTCAACACATTTAATGTTATTATTAGGAACAGTAACAAGTGTTATATTATTTGTATTTGCTAAGCCAATTATACACTTATTAAAATGGGATTCTAAAGCTTATTATTCTCTAATTGGAATATCATTTGCGCCATTAGTATTATCAATAATGACAATATTTAGAGGTTTTTTTCAAGGCCTACAAAATATGACTCCATCAGCAGTTTCTCAAGTGTTAGAACAATTTGGAAGGGTAGTTTGTGGAGTTGGACTAGCAGTGTTATTGTTACCAATGGGAATAGAATTTGCTGCTGGAGGAGCAGCGTTTGGTGCTGCTGCAGGTGGGATTCTTGGAGGATCATATCTTTTTTATAAATATAGAAAAGTTAGAAAAGAATGTGGAATAAAAAAAATAAAAACAAGCCCAGAAATATTAGATAAAATTTTAAAAATAGCTGCGCCAATTTCATTAGCAGCAACTGTTAGTACAGTTATGAGTTTAATAGATTCTATATGCATACCACAAAAATTATTAGAAGCTGGGTATACTAGTCAGCAATCAACAATTCTTTATGCTCAATTAACAGGTAAAGCTGCAGTAATAGTTAATATTCCAATGACATTATCAATAGCCTTATGTGCATCTTTAGTTCCTATTATTGCTGAAAGTTATATATTGAATAAAAAGAGAGAAGTAAATAATAAAGTTGAATTAGCTATTAAAATATCTGGTGTTGTAGCAATACCTTGTATGGTAGGAATATTTATATTAGCAGAACCTATAATGAAATTGGTTTTTCAAGGGAGATTTGAAGGAGTAGAGATTTTAAGATATATGGGAATAACTATACCATTTATAATATTAACGCAAACTACAACCTCAATATTACAAGGTGTAGGTAAATATGTTTTACCAGTAATAACTTTAGTAATAGGATGTGTAATAAAATTAGGATTAACATTAGTTTTAGTACCAAATCCTAAAATAAATATTTATGGAGCTGTTATAGCAAGTATTGTTGCATATATAGTAGTAGCCATAATGAATATAATAATATTGAAATTTGTATTAAAGGTTAGAACGAGAGTTCATAATAACCTAATAAAACCGGTTTATGCTTCCATAGGAATGGGAGTATGTGTATTCTTGTCATATAAATTTATGTTTTTATACACAGGAAGTAATGGTATATCTTGCTTAATATCAATATTTTTAGGTATTATAATATATATAACGTTAATTATGCTTATGAAAGTATTTAAGGTAAGCGAAGTAATGGATAGATTACCTAGATTTAAATAAAAAGGAGATATTATATGATTAAGATAATAGGATTAGGTCCGGGAGCACCAGAAGCACTTACAGTAGGAGCTTTAATGCTTTTAGAAAACAGTGATAATATATTTTTTAGAACAGAAATTCACCCAACTGTTGATTTTATAAAGGAAAAGGATATAAAGTTCGAAACATATGATGAATACTATAACAAGTATGATAGTTTTGATGATGTTTATATGAATATTGCAAAAGATTTAATAATAAAAGAAAAAGAACTTGAGAGCGATATAGTATACGCAGTTCCTGGGCATCCTTTAGTTGCAGAAAAATCTGTTTCTAATCTTATGAGACTTTGTGATGAAAACAACATAGAATATGAAATACTTCCAGCTGTAAGTTTTATAGATGCTATGATGGATAGATTAGAAATAGATCCAATTGAAGGATTAAAGGTAATAGATGCTTTTGATATACAAAATCAGATATTAGACAAGAGAATTGGAACAATAATAACTCAAGTTTATAATCCTTTTATAGCTTCAGAAGTTAAATTAAAATTATTAGAATCTTATAAAGATGAAACAGAAATAATTTATGTAAGAGCTGCAGGTGTAAAAGGTGTAGAAAGCATAAGAACTATACCTTTATATGAGCTTGATATGCAAGAAGATATAGATTATCTAACTTCAATTTATATTCCAAAAGACATAAATAATAAAAAAGATATTTATGATTTAATTCAAATAGTAGATGTATTAAGAGGTGAAGGAGGATGTCCTTGGGATGCAGAGCAAACTCATGAGAGTCTTAGAAATGCAATAATTGAAGAAAGCTATGAAGTTGCTGATGCAATAGATAAAGAAGATGATAATGCATTAATTGAGGAGCTTGGGGATGTATTATTACACGTAATTTTCCATGCTGCAATAGGAAAAGAAGACTGCTATTTTGATTTTGGAGACATAATAAATGGAATATGTGAAAAGATGATGTATAGACATCCTCATGTATTTAAAAGTGAGAAAGTTTCTGGGGCAGAAGAAGTAGTAGAAAATTGGGATGAATTAAAGAAAACTGAAAAAGGATTCAGTACAATAACTGAAGAGTTAGAGGCAATTGCAAATTCACTTCCAGGACTAATAAAAGCTCATAAAGTTCAAAAGAAAGCTAGTAGAGTAGGATTTGATTGGACAGAAAATCAAGTGGAAGAGGCTTCGAATAAAGTGAAAGAAGAGTTAAACGAAGTTTTAGATGTATATAAAACTGGAGAAGAGGATAAAATAAAAGAAGAGATAGGAGATTTATTCTTCGCATGCGTTAATGTAAGTAGATTTTTAAACGTAAATGAAGAAGAAGCTATTAATTTATCAATTAAGAAATTTATAAGAAGATTTAAATATATAGAAGAAAATTCTATAAAAAAAGGTAAAAATCTAAATGAAATGACATTAAAAGAAATGGATGAACTTTGGGAAGAGGCGAAAAAATTAGAAAATAGCACTCTATAGAAGGAATTTCAGAATTTGTGGAGAATATAATACTTTGTTGAAAACTATACTGTAAATCTAGTTGTATTATTTAAATTTTTTACAAAAGTATTGAATAATTTAATTAATCGGTGTAGACTAGTTAAAAAAGTAATAATATAATAGGGTAAGTAAGTATAGTACATAATTAAGAGTTAACAAGTACTATAAATAAATAGCTTGTTATTTAAGGAGGATGTAATTGTGAATAAAGCAGAATTAATCACTAGTATGGCTGAAAAGTCTAAATTAACTAAAAAAGATGCAGAATTAGCATTAAAAGCATTCATTGAAAGCGTTGAAGAAGCATTAGAAAATGGTGAAAGAGTTCAATTAGTTGGATTCGGTACTTTCGAAACTAGAGAAAGAGCAGCTAGAGAAGGAAGAAACCCAAGAACTAAAGAAACTATAAAAATCGCTGCTTCAACAGTTCCAGTATTCAAAGCTGGTAAAGAATTTAAAGAAAAAGTAAACAATAAGTAATTGAAATATAATACTTAATTTAAAGCCCGAGGTAACTCGGGTTTTTTTACTACTTAGAAAAGGAGAAAAAATATGAGATTAGATAAATATTTAAAAGTTTCAAGGTTAATAAAAAGAAGAACAGTAGCTAAAGAAGCTTGTGAAAGTGAAAGAGTAACTATAAATGGAAAAATAGCTAAATCATCAACAACTGTTAAAGAAGGAGATGTAATAGAGATAACTTTTGCAAATAGAAGTTTAAAAGCTGAAATAATAAATATAGCAGAACATGTTAGAAAAGATGATGCAAAAGAAATGTATAGAATAATTGAATAGTATTTATAAAAAATGTATAGAATTAATTTTAGAATAAAGAATATAGTAAAATAATTTGTCATATATTCATAAAGAGAAATACTCTATAAAGGAGAAAAAAATATGGATAAGACAAAAAATCCTATTCAAACAAAAGTTTCAAGTATATCATTAGAAAACCGAAGAAAGATGTTATTAACAGGAGTTAATGAGGTTTTAAGCTTTAATGATGAGAAAATAATATTAAATACAGTTTTAGGGAAGTTAAACATAAAAGGACAAAACCTAAAAATGAATAAGCTTGATGTAAAGAATGGAGATGTTATTGTAGATGGATATATAACAAGTCTTATATACAATAACAAAAAAGACAAAAAGAAGAGAAGCTTAATTCGACTTATACGTAGAAAGAGGGTGGAGTAATGCCTCTAAATACGGGAGTACAGTTAGATATAGTTATTTATAGCCTTTTAGCTGGTGTTATTGTAGGAAGTTTATTTGATGTTTATAGAATAATTCGCGGAAAAGACACTTTTAAAATAGTTATAGTAATAGAGGACATATTATTTTGGACACTAAGTGCCGTAATAGTGTTTGCATTTTTACTTTACAATAATTATGCGTTTATGGGACCATATGTATATCTATTTATATGTGTAGGATTAATAATATACTTAAAGCTTCTTAGCAGATTTATTTATTCATTTGAAGTATTTATATTGAGCTCTATAGGAAAAATATTGAGAATAAGCTATAAAAATGCAACATATCCAATAAGATTTATATATTATAAAACAACACATAAAGAATAAATATACTAAAAAAGGCTTGAATAAACATGTACTAATGTTTAAAATGGAAATATGAGAATTAAAAATGGGGTACTATAGATGAGAAAGGTGTTAAAGGGTAAAAATCTAATATTCTTACTATTAAGTGGAATTTTTCTTATTGGGTTTGTAAAGCAAGAGATAGCTTTGAATGATATAAAGAAAGATATATCCACTAAAAAAACTGAATTACAGCAGTTGAAAGATAAGAATAAAATACTAGAGGAAAAAATAAAAATTGCAAATACAGATGAATATATTGAGACCTTAGCTAGAGAAAGACTTGACATGGTTAAACCAGGTGAAGAAGTAATAAAAGACAAAAAAGGTGACTCAAATTCAAAAAATTAGGTTATTATTATTTAATAGCATATATATTTATTTAAAATTAAGGAGGAATCTTTTAAAGATGAGCTTAGCGGCAGGAAACATATTAGAAGGTAAAGTGGTAAACATCACAAATTTCGGAGCGTTTGTAGAGGTAGAAGGTGGAAGTACTGGTTTAGTCCATATTTCTGAAGTAGCAGATTCTTTTGTAAAAGATATAAAAGAACATTTAAAAGAGGGAGATAAGGTTAAGGTTAAAGTTATTTCAATTGAAGATAATGGAAAAATAAGCTTATCTATAAAACAGGGAACACCAAAACCAAAAAAATCTACTAAACCTGCAGACTTCGATTGGACATCAGAAAAGAAAAAGGTATCAGGAAACTTCGAAGATAAACTTTCTAAGTTTCTAAAAGATAGCGAAGAAAGAATGATTGATGTTAAAAAACACCAAGAATTCAGAGGAAAGAACAGTAAAAAGAACTATTAATTAGTTAATTTGAAGAAATGAATTTATATAAATCTATTGAATTAGAAAAGTCTTTAATCAGCATGATTAAAGGCTTTTTATTAAATTAAATAAAAAAATATATATTAAATAAAAAAAATTCAAAAAAAGCGTTGACATAAATATATACATACTATATAATAAACCTTGTCGTCAGGGACAAAACAAATTTTAAGCCGAAGTGGCGGAACTGGCAGACGCACAGGACTTAAAATCCTGCGGTGGTTAAACACCGTACCGGTTCGATTCCGGTCTTCGGCACCAAAATTTTTTTGCTTGATAGATAATTTAATATCGCGGGGTGGAGCAGTTGGTAGCTCGTCGGGCTCATAACCCGAAGGTCGTAGGTTCAAGTCCTGCCCCCGCAACCATTACATGGCGGAATAGCTCAGCTGGCTAGAGCATTCGGTTCATACCCGAAGGGTCGTAGGTTCAAGTCCTATTTCCGCTACCATTTAAACTTGTTGTCTTGCCGAAGTGGCGGAACTGGCAGACGCACAGGACTTAAAATCCTGCGGTGGTTAAACACCGTACCGGTTCGATTCCGGTCTTCGGCACCAAGTTTTTTTAAAATGACAGAAAATTCAATATCGCGGGGTGGAGCAGTTGGTAGCTCGTCGGGCTCATAACCCGAAGGTCGTAGGTTCAAGTCCTGCCCCCGCAACCATTATGTGGCGGAATAGCTCAGCTGGCTAGAGCATTCGGTTCATACCCGAAGGGTCGTAGGTTCAAGTCCTATTTCCGCTACCACTGTCAAGCCGAAGTGGCGGAACTGGCAGACGCACAGGACTTAAAATCCTGCGGTGGTTAAACACCGTACCGGTTCGATTCCGGTCTTCGGCACCAAGATAGATCTAAGATTTCTTAGATCTATTTTTTTATTCATTTTTAATTTAACATTCAAAAAGTAATTTAGATATTAAATATTATTCAAATGTTTAGAAGTATTCTTATAAAAATCAATGTTAAAAAATATAAACATATAGTATATGCACAAAGTAGAGTTTATTATGAAAAAAGTTTTTTCTAATAAACTCTTTATTTTTACAATGGTCTACAAAATTAGAGAAATACAGTTAAATAAAGTAATAGTGCTATTTTGATGAATTTTATTGAATATATATAGATAAATGTGTAAAGAAATTTATGAAATAATATTGTATAAATAAGTGAAATGTAATGAATAATGTCAATCGATTTTATAAAAATAAGGCATATAATGACAAGAAATTAATTTTATAGTTGATATAATTATCTTACAAAAAATGGAAAGGAGATAATTTATGCAATATAAAATTAGTAAAGGGTTATTAAAGGAAAGAGGAAAATTTAATAGTAGAGAATTAGCAGTAGAGAAGATAGAACCATTAAAATTGTTTGGAACCTTTTTAGCTGTTTTTCTTTTGAGTAGAGTAGTGATTTATATAAATAAGGAAGATATTGTTGGCATGGCACCATTTGGACTAGCTTTTTTAATTTCTATGTTAAGAACTAAAAATGAAAGTAAAGTGTTATTTTGCTCTCTTGGAGCAATACTTGGATATATAACTATTGGGCAAGAATTAGGGAACTCAGCTATTTACATAATAACTACTCTAATAACTTTAATGATATTCTATGTGTTAAATAAAAGAAATAAATATATAGGGATAAAGAGCGTTTTAAGTATATATTTTTTAGTTCAAATTATAAATTCAGTTTTAATAAATAAATATGATTTAAGTGCGAGTTTATTTGTATCAATTATATATACAGGAATAGTAATACCAATATATTTTGTAATTAGATATGGGTTAGATTGTTTTGAAAATTATAATACTAATTATTATTTTAATATTGAAGAGTTGATTAGTATAGGAATAGTATTTTGTTTAATGATAGGAGGAATAGGTGATTTATCAATATTCAATATACATTTAAGAGAGATATTTTCAATTTTATTTATTATATCAATAGCTTATGTAGGAGGAGCTGCAAATGGAAGTGCTATAGGTATTGCAATGGGACTTATTCTTGGGATATCTAATGGAGCAATAGTTGAATGTGTGGGATTCTATTCAGTCTTAGGGTTAGTAGCAGGTTTGTTTAAAGAAACAGGAAAAATTTTTTCTTTATTATCAGCGATTACAATATATATAATTCTTTCATTATATTCAAAAGGAAGTATAGATAATGGAATAGTAGAAATTTTAATTGGAGGTGCTGGATTTTTATTAATACCAAATAGAATATTAAATTGTATAGAAACGGAGATGAGTACAGAATCTAAAAATGAAGATTTAATTGAATTACACATGAACCAAATAAAAACTGAATTTTCAGAGAGAATAGAGGGGTTAGGAGAAGTTTTAAATAATGTATCAGAATCAGTTGCAAATCTATCAACTAATGAGGTGTTATTATATAAAGATAGAAGTACAGCTTTAGTAAATAATTTAGCAGATAGAATATGTTCAGATTGTAAAATGTGTAATAATTGTTGGAATACTCAATTTAATCAAACTTATAGTTGTTTTGAAAAAATAATAAGAGGTAAGGAGGAGAATTATTCAGTTTTCCCAGCGGAACTTGAAAAGAAATGTATGAGAAAATATGAGCTTTTAGGAGAGGTAGATAAATTAGTTTTAAGTATGAATGCAGAAGCTATAAATAGAGAAAAATTAGAGGAAGGTAGAAAAATTATTGCAGAACATATGAAGACTATGGCTGATAATGTGGGAAGAATATTATATGATTTTAAAAAAGATATAAGTATGTGTACAGATTTAGAAAAAACAATAAGAAGGGAGTTAAATAAAAATTCAGTACAATACAAAGATGTATTTTGCTTTACAGATAAAGATGGAAAAATGAAAGTAAAAGTTAATATGTCAAATTGTTCTGGATGTAGATATTGTTCAAAAAGTGTATTACCAGTAGTAAATTCATTAGTTAAGAGACCTATGATGATAGGAAAGGATGGATGTAGTATAAATCCGAATAATAAAGATTGTACTGTAACAGTTAGAGAAATGCCAAAATATACTGTAAGTTCATATGTAGGTATGCGTGTAAAAGAAGGAGAAGATTATACTGGAGATACTTATAATTTTGGGAATGTAGCAAATGGAAAATATTTAACTATATTAAGTGATGGAATGGGATCAGGACCAGAAGCATCTAAAGAGAGTAAGATGACTGTTGATTTAGTGGAGAAATTTATTAATTGTGGTTTTGGTATTGATACAGCTTTAAATACTGTAAATTCAATAATGACAATGAAATTTGATGAAGATGAAAAATTCTCTACATTGGATATGAATACAATAGATTTATATAGTGGAAAAATATCATTTATTAAAGTTGGAGCAACAACAAGTTTCATAAAAAGAGGAAAGGAAATTATAAAAATTTCATCTAATATGCCACCTTTTGGATTGGTAGATAAAATAGAAGTAGATTCAATTGATAAGAGAATAAAAAATGGAGATGTTATTATTACTTTAAGTGATGGAGTATTAGATGTTGATAAAAGTAAAATAGGAGATAGTGAGTGGTTAGAAAATTATTTAATTAAAGCTGGAAGTAATCCTAAAGATTTAGCTATAGATATAATAGAGGAATCTAAAAAACTTAATAATGGTTCTATAAAAGATGATATGACGGTTATTGTATCAAAAGTACAAGCTTTATATTAGGCAATATAGGATTGTAAAGTTATTTCGTTTTAATAGAATAGATATAAAATAAAGGTATTTATTTTTAAAGTGTCTATTGAAAGCGGAATAACTTTATTTATTTTAAAAAATATAAATTTTGATTCGTTTAGTTATTTAAAAATATTGTGCAGATAAAGTTGTAATAAGGTATTATATATATTATAAATGCTTAATAGGAAGTGAATAATATGAAAAAAAAATTTATAAAATACATAGAAGATAATTCTTTGATAAAAAATGGAGATCATATTTTGGTAGCTTTGTCAGGTGGACCTGATTCTGTTTGTATGTTAAATCTTTTATGTAGTATAAGAGATGAATATAACTTAAAAATAGGTGCAGCTCATCTTAATCATATGCTAAGAGGAGAAGCTGCTAACGAAGATGAAAAGTTTGCTAAAGAAATGTGTAATAAATTAGATGTTGATTTTTATAGTAAGAGAGTTGATATAGAGGCATATTCAAAGGAAAAAGGTGTTTCTACAGAAACTGGTGGTAGAGATGTAAGATATGCTTTATTTAATGAAGTTAGTAAAAAATATGGATATAATAAGATCGCTACTGCACACAATGCAAATGATCAAGCAGAAACTATTTTAATGAGAATGATGAGAGGAACTGGATTAGAAGGGTTATGTGGAATTCCTTTAATAAGAGATGAAATATATATAAGACCTATATTGTGTATGGAAAGATGGGAAGTTGAGAAGTATTGTGAAGATTTTAATCTTAATCCTAGAATTGATAAAACAAATTTAGAGAATATATACACAAGAAATAAAATAAGATTAGATATACTTCCATATATGAAAGAAAATTTTAATAAAGATGTTGTTATGGCAATTAATAGAATGAGCAATATATTGTGGGAGGATAACAAATTCATAAATGATTTTTCAAAAGAAAAATTTAAAGAATATTGCCATAAAGAAAATGATGAAATAAAAATAAATAAGAATTTATTTAAGGAAAATAAAGCTATAATAAATAGAGTCATTAGAAAGGCTCTAACAGAAGTTTCAAAAAGCACATATGATTTTGAGCATAAACATATAGAAGAAGTAATAAACTTAGCTTATATTGGGACAAACAAAAAAATAGATTTACCTAATGGAATATATGCAGAAAATGTTTATGGTGAAATAGAAATAAAAAAGAAAAAGGAAAAAATAGATATAAAAAAATCAGAAGAAGTGACTATTTTAAAAGAAGATTTAGATGGAAATTCAATTGATTTTAATAATTATGAAATTAAATTTGAAATTGTAAAATCACAAAAAAATTTAAAAATTACCAATAATGACTTAATTAAATATTTTGATTATGATAAAATTAAAAAGTATGTTATCATAAGGAACAGGAAAAATGGGGATAAAATAACTCCGTTGGGGATGAAAGGCAATAAAAAGCTTAAGGATATTTTCATAGATATGAAAATTCCAAAAGAAGTTAGAGATGAAATTCCGCTTATAGTTTTTGATGATAATATAGCATGGGTATTAGATGTTAAATTATCTAATATATATAAAGTTACAAATGAAACTGAGAATATATTAAAAATAATTTACAAAAGGAAGGTATCGTAATTATGATGAGAGATGAAATTAAAAAAGTTTTATTTACAGAGGAAGATTTACAATTAAAATGTAAAGAACTAGGTGAAAAAATTACTAAAGATTATGAAGATAAAGACTTATTAGTTGTTGGAGTATTAAAAGGTTCAGTACTTTTTACATCAGATTTAATAAAGAATATAAAAATCCCATGTGAAATTGATTTTATGGCAGTATCAAGTTATGGAAATTCAACAGAATCATCAGGAGTAGTTAGAATATTAAAGGATTTAGATAATGGAATAGAGGGAAAAGATGTTTTAATAGTAGAAGATATAGTTGATACAGGCAATACTCTTTCATATCTAAAAAGATATTTAAATGGAAGAGGAGCGAATAGTGTAAAAATTATAACATTATTAGATAAGCCTGAAAGAAGAACTGCTGAAGTGGAAGTAGATTATATTGGATTTGAAGTTCCAAATGAATTTATAGTTGGATATGGAATTGATTATGCAGAAAAATATAGAAATTTACCTTTTGTAGGAATACTAGACGAGAAAGTATATTCAAAGTAATAATTGAGTATATATTTGTATCATTGTTTTTATAGAAAACCAGATTTAAAAATAAAAAATACTGAGAAGGGAGGAGCTTGAATGAAAAAATATTCAAGTGCAGCAGTTTGGGCAGTGCTTATAATAGTTATAGTAGCTGCCGCTGTATTAGTATGGGAAACCGGCAATAAACCGCAATTAGTTCCGTACAGTCAATTCCAGCAGATGTGGAATGATAATGGTATAAAGAGCTTATATGTTCATGATGATGGAATGACAATAGATGGTGTTCAAACAGATGATAAAAAATTTATAACATATGCTCCACAAGAAATGCTTTCAAATTTAATGACTAAATCACAAAAATCAAATGTAAAAGTAGAATTTGAACCACCTTCAAATACTGGTGCTTGGCTTGCAATAATACCAAGTATAGTAATGGTTGTTTTATTCTTAATAGTGTTATTTGTATTGACACAGCAATCTCATGGAAATAATAGTGGCGGTGGAGGCCGAGGTGTTATGAACTTCGGAAAAAGTAGAGCTAAAATAGCTTCACCAGATTCTAAAACTGTAACATTTAAAGAGGTTGCAGGAGCTGATGAAGAAAAGCAAGAACTTGCAGAAATAGTAGATTTCTTAAAGGATCCTGAAGTTTATAATCAAATGGGAGCAAGGATACCAAAAGGGGTACTTTTAGTAGGACCTCCGGGAACAGGTAAAACTCTTTTAGCTAAAGCTATTGCAGGAGAAGCTGGTGTTCCTTTCTTCAGTATTTCTGGTTCAGATTTCGTAGAAATGTTTGTTGGGGTTGGAGCCTCAAGAGTAAGAGATCTTTTTTCTGAGGCTAAGAAAAATGCTCCTTGTATAGTATTTATTGATGAAATAGATGCAGTTGGAAGACAAAGAGGAGCTGGACTTGGTGGAGGCCATGATGAAAGAGAACAAACTTTAAATCAACTTTTAGTTGAAATGGATGGTTTTGGAGAAAATGAAGGAATAATCATGATAGCAGCTACTAATAGAAGAGATATTCTTGATCCAGCACTTTTAAGACCTGGAAGATTTGATAGACAAATATTAGTTGGTGCTCCAGATGTTAAAGGTAGAGAAGAAATATTAAAAGTTCATACTAGAAAAAAACCTTTAGCTGAAGATGTAAGATTAGATGTTCTTGCAAAAAGAACACCTGGATTTGCTGGAGCAGATTTAGAGAATTTAACTAATGAAGCTGCACTTTTAGCAGTAAGAGAAGGTAGAAAAGAAATAACAATGAATAACTTAGAAGAAGCAATAACTAAGGTTATGGCAGGGCCAGAAAAGAAAAGCAGAGTTATAAGTGAGAAAGATAGAAATCTTACAGCTTATCATGAAGCAGGTCATGCAGTTGTTATGAGAACTTTAGAATTTTCTGATCCAGTACATGAAATTAGTATAATTCCTAGAGGAATGGCTGGTGGATATACAATGCACTTACCAGAAGAAGATAGATCATATACTTCTAAATTAAGACTTAAAGATGATATGGTAGGACTTTTAGGTGGAAGAGTTGCAGAAGCTTTAATTTTAGGAGATATAAGTACTGGAGCTAAAAATGATATTGATAGAACAAGTGCTATAGCTAGAGCAATGGTTATGGAATATGGAATGAGCGAAAAACTTGGAGCAATTTCATATGGTTCAGATCAAAATGAAGTTTTCTTAGGAAGAGATTTAGGAAAGAATAGAAATTTCTCAGAAGAAATAGGTGCTGAAATTGATAGAGAAGTTAAGCTATTAGTTGATGAAGCTTATATGAGAGCTGAAAAAATTCTTAAAGAAAATATAGATAGACTTCATGCAGTTGCAAAGGCTTTACTAGAAAAAGAAAAAATTGATGGTGAAGAATTTGAAAGAATTTATAGTGAAGCCATGTAATATTAACCCTTAAGCTTATGCTTAAGGGTATTTTTATCATAAATACGAATTATTACGTAAAAATTACAAATAATATTCGAAAAAATAGGTTTGAAATGAAAAAATTAGATGATATAATAAGTTAAAAGTAATGAAATTAAATGAAAAGGTGAACAATAAAAAGAAAAGAGGGGTTTGAAATGAAGAGTGATATTCAAATAGCTCAAGGAGCTAAAATGGAACATATATTAAAAATCGCAGAGAAAATAGGATTATCTGAAGATGATATAGAGATGTATGGGAAAAATAAATGTAAAATATCTTTAGATGTTTTAGAAAAAAATAAAGATAAAAAAGATGGTAAATTAATATTAGTTACTGCAATTAATCCAACTCCTGCAGGAGAAGGTAAGTCAACAGTTACTGTAGGATTAGGGCAAGCTTTATGTAAATTAGGAAAAAAAGCAATTATTGCTTTAAGAGAGCCTTCATTAGGACCTGTATTTGGAATAAAAGGAGGAGCAGCAGGTGGAGGTTATGCACAAGTTGTGCCTATGGAGGATATAAATTTACATTTTACTGGGGATATGCACGCTATAACAGCAGCGAATAATCTTTTATGTGCGGCTATAGATAATCATATACATCAAGGAAATGCGCTTGGATTAGACTCTAGACGAATTACGTTTAAAAGAGTTATTGATATGAATGATAGAGCTCTTAGACAAGTAGTTGTTGGAATGGGTGGAAAAATAAATGGATTTTTAAGAGAAGATGGGTTTATGATAACTGTTGCATCAGAAATTATGGCTATTCTTTGTTTAGCAAATAGTTTAGAAGATTTAAAAGAAAGAATCGGAAATATAGTTATTGGGTATAAGTTAAATGGAGACCCAGCTTATGCTAAAGAAATTGGAGTAGTTGGTGCTATGGCAATGCTAATGAAAGATGCTATAATGCCAAATCTAGTTCAAACTTTAGAAAATACTCCAGCTATTATTCATGGAGGGCCTTTTGCTAATATTGCTCATGGATGCAATTCTATTTTAGGAACTAAAATGGCGCTTAAACTTAGTGACATTGTTGTAACAGAAGCAGGGTTTGGAGCAGATTTAGGAGCAGAAAAATTTTTAAATATAAAATGTAGATATGGAAATTTAAATCCAGATTGTGTTGTTATAGTTGCAACTATAAGAGCTTTAAAACATCATGGTGGATCTTCAAAAGATGAATTAAATATTCCAAATGTTGAAACTTTATCAAAAGGGATTTCAAATTTAGAAAAACAAATTGAAAATATAAAGAAATTTGGAGTTCCTGTTGTAGTGGCAATAAATAAATTTATTTCTGATAGTGAGGAAGAAATAGCATTTATAAAAGATTTCTGTGAAAAAAATAATGTTAAAGTAGCTCTTTCAGATGTATGGGCAAAAGGTGGAGAAGGTGGAATAGACCTTGCTAACGAAGTTATAGAAGTTTTAGAAAATGAAAAATCAAACTTTAAAGTTTTATATAGTGAAAAAGATAGTATAAAACAAAAAATATTAAAAATAGCTAAAGAAATATATGGAGCTAATGGTGTAGATTATGATCAAGTTGCGTTAAAACAAATAAATGAACTTGAAAAATTTAATTTAGATAAACTTCCAATATGCATGGCAAAAACACAGTATTCTTTATCAGATAATCCAAATTTATTAGGAAAACCTTCTGATTTCAATATAAAAGTAAAAGAGGTAAAAGTTTCTAATGGAGCGGGGTTTATAGTGGTTTTAACAGGAAATGTTATGACTATGCCAGGACTACCTAAAGTACCAGCTGCAAATAAGATGGATATATTAGAAAATGGGAATATAGTAGGCTTATTTTAGGATGTTAAAGCCTTGACAAATGGTATGGAATTGTTAAAATTAATATTGTTAAAAACAAGTGATTTTATCCAAATAAAAGCAGCTAAAAAAGCTGCTTTTAATTATATTAAGGTGGTGCTTTTATGATTTTGCTTGTGGATGTAGGGAATACAAATATTGTTTTGGGAATACATGATAAAGATAAATATATAGCTGGATGGAGAATTTCAACTGATTCTAAAAAGACATCAGATGAGTATGGAATACAAGTTTCTCAGCTTTTCAATCAATTTGGATTAGATATGAAAAAAGTTGAAGGAATTATAGTTTCATCTGTAGTGCCTAATATTATGCATTCTCTAGAAAATATGATAAAAAAGTGCTTTAATAAGGAACCTATTATTGTAGGACCTGGAATAAAGACAGGAATTAATATTAAATATGACAACCCTAAGGAAGTTGGTGCAGATAGAATAGTAAATGCTGTAGCAGCTTTTGAAATATATAAAAAACCAAATATTGTAATAGATTTTGGTACAGCAACTACTTTCTGTGGAATAACAGAAAAAGGAGATTACTTAGGAGGGTGCATAGTTCCAGGAATAAAAATATCAGCAGATGCACTTTTTGAAAGAGCAGCAAAGTTACCAAGAATAGAGCTTGAAATTCCTGAGACTGTTATTTGTAAAAATACTATCAAAAGTATGCAAGCAGGTATTTTATTTGGATATATTGGGCAGGTTGAATATATAGTTAAAAAAATGAAAGAAGAAATGAAGCGTAAGTGTAAGGCAGATCCAATTGTTATAGCTACAGGTGGATTAGCAAATCTTATAGCTAAAGAAACAGATGTAATAGATATAGTAAATGGCGATTTAACTCTAGAGGGCTTAAGGATAATATACAATAAGAACAAGGAGTAAAATAAAATGAAAATAGGAAATATAGAGTTTGAAAATAATGTATTTTTAGCACCTATGGCTGGAGTTACAGACATATCTTTTAGAGGGCTTTGCAAAGAGCAAGGTTGTGGATTAGTATGTACTGAAATGGTAAGTGCAAAGGCGTTATATTACGGAAGTGAAAATACGAAAGCTCTTTTAAGAATTGCAGATGAAGAAAAGCCAGTTGCAGTACAAATATTTGGAAGCGATCCAGATATAATGGCAAAGGTAGTTGAGGAACATTTAAATAAAATTGATGAAATTTGTATAATAGATATAAATATGGGATGTCCTGCGCCTAAAATAGTAAAAAATGGGGATGGTTCAGCATTAATGCTTAAACCTTTTTTAGCTGCGGAAATAGTTAGAAAGGTTAAAGCTGTTTCAACAAAGCCTGTTACTGTTAAGTTTAGAAAAGGTTTTGATGATGAACATATAAATGCAGTTCAATTTGCCAAGCTTATGGAAGAAGCAGGAGCTGATGCTATAGCAATACATGGAAGAACAAAAAAACAAATGTATGAAGGAGTAGCAGATTGGGATATAATAAGACAGGTTAAAGAGAGTGTTTCCATACCTGTAATAGGAAATGGTGATGTATTTACACCTGAGGATGCTATAAAAATGAAAGAACAAACTAATTGTGATGGAATACTTATTGCAAGAGGAAGTATGGGAAATCCTTGGATTTTTAAGCAAATCGAAAAAGCTTTAAAAGGTGAAGAAGTACCAGAAGTTACACCAGAAGAAAAAATAGATATGTGTATAAGACATTATGAGCTAGCTTTAAAATATGATGGAGAAAAGAAAGCTGTTAGAGAAATGAGAAAACATGCTTCTTGGTACATAAAAGGATTAGCTAAATGCACTGATATAAGAAACGAAATAAATAGATTAGATGACAGTAAAGAAGTAATAAAAAGACTTAGAGAATATAAAGAAGAACTTAAAACTATCAATAGAAAATAAATTAAAAATAATTGTTATTCAAAATAAAATGAAAAATTCTATTTAAAATATAGTGGATTTTGTTTTTAAGGGTATTATTATATAAAAACTGGATATATAATAAGTAATATACTATTAGTGAAACATAGTCATTTAATTGACATATTATAAAGGCTGCTTTATAATGTCCTAAACGCATTATTAAAAAAATAACTAAATGATAAATGAAATTAATAATATATTTTGAATAAATTACCATGATGATTGAAGGGGAGTTAAATATGAGTGAAAAAAAATTTATAATGACTTATGAGGGTGTTCAGAAGCTAGAGGCTGAGCTAGAATACTTAAAAACTGTAAAAAGAAAAGAGATAACTGAAAAAATTAAGGTTGCTTTAGGATATGGAGATTTAAGTGAAAACTCAGAATATGATGAAGCTAAGAACGATCAAGCTTTTACAGAAGGAAGAATAATTCAATTAGAAAACATGCTTAAAAACGCTGAAGTAGTTGATGAGGCAGAAATCCCATCAGATATAGTTTCAGTGGGATCAAGAGTTAAAGTTAAAGATTTTGATTTTGACGAAGAAGTTGAATATACAATAGTAGGTTCAGCAGAAGCAGATCCAATGGAGTTTAAAATATCAAATGAATCACCAGTAGGTGCTGGACTTTTAGGAAAAAAAGTTGGGGAGATTGTTGAAATCGCTATTCCAGACGGCGTAAGTAAGTTTGAAATATTAGAAATAAAAAGATCATAGTGTGGAGGTAATGTAAATGTTAGAGGATGAAATGAATACACAAGAATTAGAGGCTCAATATAGTGAACAAGAGGCTTTAAGAAGAGAAAAATTAGTAGAACTTCAAAATCAAGGAAAAGATCCATTTGATGTATATAAAGTAGAAAGAACACATACATCAAAAGAAGTAGTTGATAATTTTGAAGAGTTAGAAGGAAAAACAGTAACAGTAGCTGGAAGAATCATGTCTAAAAGAGGGCAAGGTAAAGTTGTATTCTCAGATATTCATGATAGAGATGGAAAAATTCAATTATTCATCAAAGTTGATTTAGTAGGAGAAGAAACATTAAAGGCATACAAAACATATGATTTAGGAGATTTTGTAGCTGTAACAGGAGAAGTTTTCAAAACTAAAACTGGAGAAGTTTCAATAAAAGCATCAAGTATTTTATTAACTTGTAAAGCATTAAAACCATTACCTGAAAAATTCCATGGATTAAAAGATCCAGATTTAAGATATAGACAAAGAGAAGTAGATATAATAACTAACCCAGAAGTTAAAGATACATTCTTAAAGAGAACTAAAATAATAAAAGCAATTAGAGAATACTTAGATAATAGAGGATTCTTAGAAGTAGATACTCCAATATTAGCAACAATAGCTGGTGGAGCTGCTGCTAGACCATTTATAACTCATCACAATACTTTTGATATAGATATGTATTTAAGAATTGCACCAGAGTTATACTTAAAAAGATTAATAGTTGCAGGATTTGAAAAAGTTTATGAAATGGGTAAAAACTTCAGAAATGAAGGTGTTTCAATAAGACATAACCCAGAATTTACTTCAATTGAGTTATATGAAGCATATTCAGATTATAATGATATGATGGAAATTACAGAAAACATGATTGCATATGTTTGTGAAAAAGTAAATGGTACTACTAAAATAATGTACGAAGGAACAGAAATAGATTTAACACCTCCATGGAGAAGATTAACTATGGTTGATGCTGTTAAAGAATATGCTGGAATTGACTTTAATACAATAGCTAGTGATGAAGAAGCACAAGCTATAGCAAAAGAAAAGAATTTAGAATTCCCTAAAGCACTTGATAAAGTAACTAAAGGGGAAGTTCTTAATATGTTATTTGAAGAATATGGTGAATCAAACTTAATTCAACCAACTTTCTTAATTGATTATCCAGTTGAAATTTCACCTCTAACTAAGAAGAAGAGAGGAAATGAAGCTTTCACAGAAAGATTCGAAGGATTTATATTTGGTAGAGAAGTTTGTAATGCATATTCAGAACTTAATGATCCAATAGTTCAAAGACAAAGATTTGAACAACAAGCTAAAGAAAGAGAATATGGAGATGATGAAGCTTACATGATGGATGAAGAATTCATGAGCGCTTTAGAAACAGGAATGCCTCCAACAGGTGGACTTGGAATTGGTATAGATAGAATGATAATGTTCTTAACTGGTTCATCATCAATTAGAGATGTTATCCTATTCCCAACTATGAAACCAATAAATAAATAATTTGAATATAAAAGAGTATTCTTTAAGAATACTCTTTTTTATTTATATTAAAGAATAAATAGGATTAATTTTCATAATTTTATTAAAAAAGGTAAGAAAATAGCTTGTTTCATAGATGTTTACAAAATTATATATAAAAAATTTAAAAAAGTACTTGCAATTTATAAATAATTCTATATAATAATTAGTGTACTAAATATTCCGCGATAGCTCAATGGTGGAGCACTCGGCTGTTAACCGATAGGCTGGAGGTTCGAGTCCTCTTCGCGGAGCCATTTTTAATTCATTTAGTACAAATTAAATAAAGATAATATTCCGCGATAGCTCAATGGTGGAGCACTCGGCTGTTAACCGATAGGCTGGAGGTTCGAGTCCTCTTCGCGGAGCCATCTTTAATTCAATTATTACAAATTAAACAAATAATATTCCGCGATAGCTCAATGGTGGAGCACTCGGCTGTTAACCGATAGGCTGGAGGTTCGAGTCCTCTTCGCGGAGCCATTTGAATTTTAAGTAGTGAGGGATCACTACTTTTTTTAATGCGTAAAATAAATAAGTAAATATTTGTAAAATAAAAAATGAATGCTAAAATATAATTATAATCAATATAAAGGGAGAAGAAATGGAAGGGGTAGAAAATTTAAAAGTAGAGAGTTATTTTAGAGAGGGAATAAAAAAAGGAATACCTATTGGACTTGGATATCTATCTGTATCAATAACTTTTGGTATGATAGCTGCAAGAGGTGGATTAGATGTTTCTACAGCAGTTTTAATATCAATGACTAATTTGACATCAGCAGGTCAATTTGCAGGAGTGGATTTGATTTTAAATAATGCAATATATATAGAATTAGCATTAACTATATTTATTATAAATATAAGGTATGCACTAATGTCATTTGCAATCTCACAAAAACTAGAAAAAACATCTCTTATAAAAAGAATGATAATAGCATTTGGAATAACAGATGAAACATATACTTTAGCTTCTGTAGAAGAAGGTAAAATAAATTATAAATTTATGTTTGGACTTATATTAATACCTTATTTGGGTTGGGCTTTAGGAACTTTTATAGGAGCAATAAGTACAGGATTTATGCCAGCTAATCTACAAGATGCTTTAGGCATAGCTTTATATGGTATGTTTTTAGCTATAATAATACCAGCAGGTAAAAAAGATAAAAATATAGCATTAGGAATATTAATATCAATAGTATTTAGCTTTATAATATTCTATTTTCCTTATTTGAATAAAATATCAAGTGGTTTTTCAATAATAATATGTTCCTTAATTGGGGCTTTAATTATGGCAAAATTAAAACCTATAAAGGAGGAATAAATATGTATTTAATAATTTCGTTAATAATATTAGCTGTAGTAACATATATACCTAGAGTTATTCCACTTATTATAAATAAACAAATAGAATCTAATTATATAAAGTCTGTGTTATATTACATGCCATATTGTGTTTTAGGATCTATGACATTTCCAGCAGTATTTTATAGTACTGAAAATATTTTATTTTCAATTATAGGGACTATAGTGGGGATATGTTTAGCCTATAAAGGTAAGAATCTAATTCAGGTAGCTATGGGAAGTGTAATTATAATTTATATTATGAATTTAATATTTTAATAAACTAAAAAAATATCTGGAGTTAAATTTGAAATAAATAGCAATAAATTAATTGATTAATTTATAGATTTAGAAAGAATATCATATGAATAAAAGATAGCGAGTGCTATCTTTTTTTATTTAAAATATTTTAATTGCTATATTTAATATAAATAATAAAGATTAATATTAGAATTAGAGATAATTCTTTAAATTTATCACTTTCAACAATTATAGAATTATTTTCAGAATAAACTTTTCCAATTACAAAATCATTATTTTTTAAAATAAGATAGTCAGGGGATGAAAATTCACCATTAGCTGTAATTTCTCCTAAATTATATATTAAATTAAATTTTGATTTCGTAGAAGAAATTAAAGTTTCATTAATGTAACCATAAGATTCATTTGATCGAAAAATTTCGAAGATTTCATGATGGTTAACTTTATGTTTTTTTAATTTAAATAAGATACTTCCATTAATATTTTTAAGTTTTATAGTATCTGAAAATAGAAGATGAGTTTTTTCTATAGTAAAACATTTATTATTGTAATTATCATATACAAGAAACCCATCTTTAATTTCTTTTGTATCTAATATATATTTCATAATAATTTCTCCTTAGTAATGATATGTTATATTATAATATTATACAGTAAGTACAAACACTCTATACAAGAATAGATAAATACATATTGACATATAAAAGTCTTTTGGTAAAATTAATATATAATTCAATATATACGATGATAAAAGAAGAGTAGCTTTAAAATTATTTTTAGAGAGATAGTGGTTGGTGAAAATTATCAATAAATTAAAGTGAAGGGAGCTTTTTAGTATATTTAATTAAAGTTGGGCTTTAGCCAAGAAGGGTGGAACCGCGGAATAGAAAATTTCGTCCCTTTAAGTGCTTAAGGCTTTTTTTATTGTAAAAAATTATATTTTAAATATATAGAAGTAATGGAGGAATTAAAATGGCAGTAGAAAAGACTATGGATAAAATAGTTGCACTATGTAAGAGCAGAGGATTCATATTCCCAGGTTCTGATATATATGGTGGACTTGCAAACTCATGGGATTACGGTCCTTTAGGAGTTGAATTCAAAAATAATGTTAAAAAAGCTTGGTGGAAAAAATTCGTTCAAGAAAGTCCATATAATGTAGGAGTAGACTGTGCAATATTAATGAATAAAGAAGTTTGGGTTGCATCAGGACACTTAGGTGGATTCTCAGATCCATTAATGGATTGTAAGGATTGTAAATCAAGATTTAGAGCAGATAAATTAGTTGAAGATCATATGACAGAAAGTGGAGTAGAAGTAGCTTCAGCTGATGGAATGTCAAATGAACAACTAAAAGCATATATTGAAGAGCACAATATAGTTTGTCCTAAATGTGGAAAAATGAATTATACAGATATAAGACAATTCAATCTTATGTTTAAAACATTCCAAGGAGTAACTGAAGATGCTAAAAATGAAATATACTTAAGACCAGAAACAGCTCAAGGTATATTCGTAAACTTTAAATCAGTTCAAAGAAGTACTAGAAAGAAAGTTCCATTTGGTATAGCTCAAATAGGTAAATCATTCAGAAATGAAATAACACCAGGAAACTTCACATTTAGAACAAGAGAATTTGAACAAATGGAATTAGAATTCTTCTGTAAACCAGGAACAGATTTAGAATGGTTTGATTACTGGAGAAATTATTGTTGGAAATTCTTACTTAACTTAGGTGTTACTGAAGAAAACTTAAGATTAAGAGATCATGGTGAAGAAGAATTATCATTCTATTCAAATGCAACATCAGATATAGAATACTTATTCCCATTTGGTTGGGGAGAGCTTTGGGGAATAGCAGATAGAACTGATTATGACCTTAAAAAGCATGCAGAACATTCAGGTCAAGATTTAAGCTACTTAGATCCAACAACTAATGAAAAATATATACCATATTGTATAGAACCATCATTAGGAGCAGACAGAGTTGCATTAGCATTCTTAGTAGATGCATATGATGAGGAAGATTTATCAACTGAAGATAAAAAAGATTCAAGAGTAGTTATGCATTTACACCCTGCTTTAGCACCATATAAAGCAGCTATATTACCACTATCTAAAAAGCTTTCAGAAAAAGCATTAGAAGTATATGCTGATTTAGCTAAGAAGTTCAATATTGAATATGATGAAGCAGGAAGCATAGGTAAGAGATATAGAAGACAAGATGAAATTGGTACTCCATTCTGTATAACTGTAGATTTTGATACTGAAAATGATGGAGCAGTTACAGTTAGAGATAGAGATACAATGAAACAAGAAAGAATAAAAATAGAAGACTTATCAGCTTATATAGAAAAAAGCTTAGAGTTTTAATTAACTAGCAGCCTATATGTTATAGGCTGCTATATTTAAAATATAGAAAAATTTATATATTTTAAATATGGCAATTTTAAAATAGTTTTAAATTAAATATATACTAAATTTAAAATACTGAAAATAAAAAAATATAGTGTTATAATTAGAAATAAATGGGACAAAATTAAAAATAGTTCATATTATTAATGTTAAAAGTAGTAATTATGGAGGATTTAACATGAAAAAAGATTTTAATGAGTTTAAACAATTTATAAAAAATAAAAAAGTAGGAGTAGTAGGAATTGGAGTAAGTAATATTCCGCTAATTAATTTTTTAGTAGAATTACAAGCAAAAGTTACTGCTTTTGATATAAAGAATGAAGAGCAATTAGGAGATGTTGCAAAAGATTTTAGAAATAAAGGAGTAAAATTATCATTAGGAGATAATTATCTAGACTCATTAACAGGATTTGATGTTGTATTTAAAACACCATCAATGAGAATAGATAGTGAGGCATTAGTTAGAGTAGCTAAAGAAGGCGCATACATAACATCAGAAATGGAAGAGTTCGTAAGATATTGTAAAGGTAAGATATTTGCAGTAACAGGAAGTGATGGTAAAACAACAACTACTACAATGATATCAAAACTTTTAATAGAACAAGGATATAAAACTTGGGTTGGAGGAAACATAGGAACACCATTATTTTCTCAGATAGAAGAAGTTAAGGAAGAGGATATGGTAGTATTAGAACTTTCAAGTTTCCAATTAATGACTATGGATTTACCAATAGAAGTAGCTGTTTGTACAAATTTAGCCCCAAATCATTTAGATATGCATAAAGATATGCAAGAGTATATAGATGCTAAGAAAAACATATTCTTATATGGAAAAGAAGATGGAGTAGTTATATTAAATAGAGAGAATGAAATAACACATTCATTTATACCAGAAGTAAAAGGAAAAGTTCTAGAATTCAGTTCAAAAAATGTGATTGAAGATGGAGCATACTATAAAGATGGAAAATTATACTTACAAGGAAAAGAAGTAGTAGAAAAAAATAATATAGTTCTTAAAGGAATGCATAATGTAGAAAACTATTTAGCAGCATTCTTAGCTACTAAAGATGATGTAAGTATAGAATCTATGAAAAAAGTAGCAGAAACATTTACAGGTGTGGAACATAGATGTGAATTAGTAAGAGAGATAGATGGAGTTAAATATTATAATGATTCAATAGCTTCAAGTCCAACAAGAACTCTTGCGGGACTTCATGCATTTGATACAAAGGTTATATTATTAGCTGGTGGATATGACAAGCATATTCCATTTGCACCATTAGCAGAAGAAGGATATAAATATATAAAAGAATTAATAGTAATGGGAGCAACTAAAGAAAAAATAAAAGATGCTTTCCACAAGTTAGAAAAGGAAAAAGGAATAAAAGTTTCTATAAGAGAAGCTAAAGATTTACAAGATGCAGTAAATATAGCAAGAGAAATAGCTGTAAAAGGAGATATAGTTACACTTTCTCCAGCATGTGCATCATTTGACATGTTCCCAAATTTCGCGGTAAGAGGAAACAAATTTAAAGAGATAATACAAAGTTTATAGTAGAGATTAAAAATGGTAGAAATAAGTAAATAATTAAAATATATAAGGAACTGTTATAGAAATAACAGTTCCTTAACTTTTACTATAATATTAATTTGAATTAATATTAAAACTTTAGTTTTATATCAATTAAATAGTATCAACTAATAAAATTAAATGATTAAGGAGTAACTAAATACCAAGAACTATTAACATCAATTCCTTTCCTATAGAATATTCCTTTTTCTGATATATAGAAATCATTTATACTATCATTAATAATAGTGCTTGTATTAAATTTGTTTTTATTTAAATCAATATTTATGCTTTTAAGTTTATTAAAATCATTAATATCGATGAATACAAGCTTATTTTTATAAACTGATATATTTCTAGCAGATATAATAGTAACTCTTCTTGTATCCATAGTTTCAGGATCTAAATAATATAAATAGTTGTTATCAGAAGAATTTATAAAATATAATTTATCATCATAAACTGCAAAACTCTCAACAGAATAATCAAGTAGTTTTTCATTTAATGAGCCATCTATAGTAACTCTATAAAGTTTATATTTGTCATCTGAATTTTGATATAATATGTTGTTTCCATTAACTATAAATTTGCCGATTTTATTAGAGGTTATTTTATTAGATATATTATCTATAGGATCATAAGTGAATAGTTCATTTGTTTTATAATCTACATAATATATTCTTACATTATCATTGCAAATATCTCTAACAGATTTATTATTTATTTTAGTCACTTGCTTATTTGCTAGATTAATTTTAGAAAAATTATAATTATCATTTCCATTAGCAAAAAAAATTTCATTATGTAATAAAGTCATAGAGTTGGTAGAGTATTCGAAAAATTCTCCAACGGATTTATTTGTAATTTTAAAATTTTTATCTGAAAAATTTATAAGCGAAATTTTATTATTATTGTCCCAATTTGGAAAATATAAAATAGAATCATTTAAAATAAATGGAGATGGAGTAACAGAATTTTCTGTTAATGAAAAGTTTTTATTGTTTTTTTTATCTGAAATTTCTTTTTTTTCTTTAGAATAATCAATAGTATCTGTAGAATTTAATGATGAAGTAATATTTTTTTCATCAGAATTATCTTTATTACACCCAAATAAAGAAATAGACATTAAAGCAAATAAAGATAATATAAATAATTTTCTCATTTTACCCTCCTAAAAATTACAATATATATGTACATATTATATACTAAAAATGAACTATATTAACAAAGAAAGTTTTAAAAAAGAAAAAATAATGATAACTTTTCCAGGCGTATCATTATAAGAAAATAAAAGAAAATAAAAGATAAATAGAGATATATATGAATAAATTTATTTAATATAGAAATAATAGGGATATATAAAGGAATAATCATGTTACTATAATACACGTCCTCAGGAAATGAGGCATACAACTTGAAGAAATTCTTCAAAATAACTTAAAAAAGTTATTGACAAAGAAAATTTCAAGTGATATTATAATAAAGCAGTCGAAAGACAGCTAAGATCTTTGAAAATTGAACAGAATAATATATAAGCAAACTTAAACCAGCAATTCTTTTATAAGTAAGTTTTAAGAGCTGAAAGATTAAACTTTTTATTGAGAGTTTGATCCTGGCTCAGGACGAACGCTGGCGGCGTGCCTAACACATGCAAGTCGAGCGATGAAATTTTCTTCGGGAAATGGATTAGCGGCGGACGGGTGAGTAACACGTGGGTAACCTGCCCTATAGAGAGGGATAGCCTTCCGAAAGGGAGATTAATACCTCATAATATCCTAGTATCGCATGATACATGGATTAAAGGAGTAATCCGCTATAGGATGGACCCGCGGCGCATTAGCTGGTTGGTGAGGTAATGGCTCACCAAGGCGACGATGCGTAGCCGACCTGAGAGGGTGATCGGCCACATTGGGACTGAGACACGGCCCAGACTCCTACGGGAGGCAGCAGTGGGGAATATTGCACAATGGGGGAAACCCTGATG
>NZ_LTAY01000060.1 GCF_002050515.1 Clostridium thermobutyricum DSM 4928
TGTTTTTTCAATCCATATATATCCTACATAAATAGAATTATATTTGAACATATAAACTGAATTTCTTAAGAAAATTTTTTGTATAAAGTTACTTTTATCATAAGTACCTAAAAAGTCTTTTTTTAAAAATTTATCTGATTTTTCTATCATAGGTTTTAAATAAATTAAATTTTTAGATTTTAATTTCTCATATGTTATCATGCAAAACCTCCTATCATTATAAATAGAAGAGGCTGTATCAATAGATACAGCTCTCTATTAAAAATATTTTATTTTAAACATCTTTTATACTTAAACTAATTCTTTTATTTTCACCATCAACTGAAAGTATTCTTGCTTTAATTTCTTCACCAACTGATAAAACATCTTTTGGGCTATTTATTCTATTATGGCTTATTTTTGAAATATGCACTAATCCATCAATTCCAGGTTCTAATTCTATAAACGCTCCAAAGTCATTTAATCTAACAACCTTTCCAAGTACTATAGAATCCTCAGGATATTTTTCATTTATATTAGACCAAGGCTCTGGAGTTAATTCTTTTATGCTAAGAGAAAGTTTTTTATTTTCTCTATCCATATCTATGATTTTTACATCAATAATATCACCAGCTTTTAAATAATCTTGAGCTTTTTTTACGTGATTCCAAGAAATTTGTGATAAATGTACTAAACCATCAATTCCACTAACTTCAACAAAAGCACCAAAGTCAGTAAATCTTTTAACTTCTCCTTTAACTATATCTCCTATATTTAAAGAACTCCAAGCTTTTTCTTCTTTTTCTTTTTGTATAACTTCTTGAATAATTCTTCTAGATGCAACTATTCTTAAAGGTCTTTCTAATTTAAACTCTATAAGTTTAACTTCTATAATTTTATTTAAGAATTCTTCTTTATTTTTTATGAACATTACATCAATTTGAGAAGCTGGGATAAAAATTCTTATTCCTTTATAAAATCCAACTAATCCATTTTCTTTAATTTCTGAAACTTTAATTTCAAAGCTTTTATTTTCATTAAAAAGAGTTCTTAATTCTTCAATAGCTTCTTCTTTTTCATATTCTAATCTAGATAAAACAACAAGATTATCTTTATTAGCAATTTGAATTACTTTAGCTTTTATAGAATCACCTACATTAAGTCTTTCTAAAAATAATTCTGGATCTTCTTTTGAAGTAATTTCTTTTAAAGGTATTATACCATCTGTTTTATATCCAATAAGAGATATAGTAATACCATCTCTTGTAATAGATAGTATTTCTCCTGTTACTTCATCGCCAACTCTAAATCTTCTGTCTATGGCATTCATTAATTCTAATTGTTCATTGCTTACGCTGTTTTCATTATTTAGCATAAATTTAAACCTCCCTAGTAATTCAATTATGGAAATTCCATACTTTTTCTCTTGAATTTTAATAAATTATTTTAACCCATTTTTCATAATAGCCATTACTTCTTCTATAATCCAATCAGGAGTTGAAGCACCAGCTGTTATTCCAATGTTTTTAAAATTAGCATTTTCTATATAGTTTTTAGGTAAGTCATTGGAATTTTCAACATGTATTGTATTTTCACAATGCTCTTTTGCAATTTGGTATAGTTTTGTTGTATTTGAGCTATTTTTGCCGCCAATTACAATCATAGCATCTACATTTTTAGATAATTCTAAAACACTTTTTTGTCTTACCTCAGTTGCAGAACAAATAGTATTAAATGCTAGTAACTCTTTAGTCATAAAAGATAAATTAGAAATAGTTTTTTTCCAATTAGATTCTTTTTCTGTTGTTTGAGAAACTACACATACTTTTTTTGGTACTTCAATATCAAATTCTCCATTTAAAGTTGTAATTGCTGAATTGTTACACCAACCATTTATTCCAATTACTTCAGGATGATTTTTATCTCCTAAAATAACTATGTTATATCCTTTGTCAGAATATTTACGTACTTTCTTTTGTATATTTGTTACAAATGGACAAGTTGCATCTATAACAATTAATTTTTTTTTATTTAATAATTCTATTGTTTCTTCAGGTACTCCATGAGATCTTATTACAATAATATCTCCTTCGTTTAAAGAATCAATATCATCTAATTCTATTGAAAATATATTATTCTCTTTTAAATAATTTACAACATCATTATTGTGAATTAAAGGTCCAAGAGTATATATTTTTTTCCCATACGTCTCTTGTATTTCTATTGATTTTTCTACAGCTCTTTTAACGCCAAAACAAAATCCAGCGCTTTCAGCTAATATAACATTTCTCATTTAATATTCTCCCATAAAAAAACTATATTATTTATTTAGTTTTAAATTTATTTCATCACAAATTTTATCAGTAACTTCATTTATGTTAAGTCCTGTAGTATCAATTTCTACTGCATCTTCAGCTTTTTTTAAAGGATCTATAGCTCTTGTACTATCTTCATAGTCTCTTCTTATAATGTCTTTTAATATTTCATCATATGAACATTCAATATTTCTAGCTTTCAATTCTTTAAATCTTCTTTCAGCTCTTTCTTCTGGAGTTGCAGTTAAGAAAAATTTAAATTTAGAATCTTTTAAAACTACAGTTCCAATATCACGCCCATCCATTATAACATCAAATTTTTTTGACATTTCTCTTTGTAATTCAACAAGTTCTTCTCTAATTTCTTTTATAGAAGCATAAGAAGATACTATTGAGTTTATATGTGGCATTGTTATTTCATCTTGAACATTTTTACCATTTAAATAAAGGTCATCATTTTCAAAATGCATTTCTAATGTTTTTATCATTTTTAATATTTCTGATTTATTTTCAGGTTTTAATCCGTTTTTATCTGCAACTAATGCAACTGATCTATACATAGCCCCAGTATTTATATACATTAAATTAAATTTTTTTGCTACAAGTTTTGCAATCGTACTTTTACCAGCACCTGCTGGTCCATCTATTGCTACTGATATTCTCAAAGTTAATCCACCTTTCATTCTTTACGTTTACAGATTTATTATATAGCTTTATTGTTTTTTAAACAAGTTATTTAGATATTACTTCCAGCAACATATCCTGTAGAAAGAGCAATTTGTACATTATATCCTCCAGTAAAAGCATCTACATCTATTACTTCTCCAGCAAAAGAAAGATTATCTATTAATTTACTTTTCATAGTTGATGGATCTATTTCTTTTGTATCTATTCCTCCGGCTGTAACAATTGCTTCTTCTATTGGCCTTAATCCTTTTACTTTCATTCTAAAATCTTTTAATAAATTTAATAGCCTTTTTCTCTCTATTTTAGTTATTTCATTTACTTTTTTGTTTTCATCTATTTCTGATAATTTTATTATTACTGGTATTAATTTTTTAGGCAATAAATTATCAAGAGAGTTTTTAAATGATTTATTTATATATTTTTTAAAGTCATTTTGAATTCTTAAATCTAACTCTTTATTATCTAAAGCTGGCTTTAAATCTATTGATATTTCGTATTTACCATTCTTTATAAATCTACTGCCACTTAAAACTAATGGACCAGAAATTCCGAAATGAGTAAATAACATTTCACCAAAATTATCATATATTTTTTTATTATTTTCTATAATAGATAAATTTATATTTCTTAGAGATAATCCCATAAGATCTTTTACAAAACTCTCTTTAATTTCTATTGGAACTAAGGAGGGTTTTAATGGGACTATATTATGACCTAAAATTTTACTCATTTTTTGACCTTCACCTTTAGAACCTGTTAAAGGATATGAAGCTCCTCCAGTAGCTAATATAATATGATCAGCTTTCAAAACTTCATTATTATTTATTTCTACTGCACTGATAGTTTTATTTTCTTTTATTAGTTTTGTAACATTACAATTTAATCTTACTTTAACTCCTGATTCTTTTAATGCTCCTGATAAACCTTTTATTATATCAGAAGATTTATCATAAAAAGGAAAAACTCTTCCGCCTCTTTCACTTTTTAATTTGATTCCCCTACTTTCAAAAAAATTTATTGTATCCAAGTTTGTAAAAGTATATAAAGAGCTGTATAAAAAATATGGATTTCCCGGAATGAAATCAAAAAATTCAGATATATCTTTATTATTAGTTACATTACAACGTCCCTTTCCAGTTATAAATAACTTTTTTCCAACTCTTTCATTGCTATCTAAAAGAATAACTTTATGATTTTTACTTGCAGATATTGCTGCCATCATTCCAGCTGGACCAGCACCCACAACAATAACTTTACTCATATTATCAGCTCCTTCAATAATTATAATGATAATTTTACTATATAAATTATGTATTGTTAAATTTATTGTTTATTATTTTAAAAAAATCTACTTCATTTAATATTACTATATTTTTACCAGATTCAATTAATTTTTCAGTCTTTATTTTTTTTATTGATTTAGTATTATTACGACATTTTGTTCCGCATATCAATACATCAATATTTTTAGAAAAATTACTTACAGGAATTCCTTTATAGTCTCTTATTATTTTGAAAGCTTCTCTCCTAGTTATAAAATTTAATCCTCCAGTAAATAAAACTATTTTTCCTTCAAAAAAGTTTTCTTTATCAAAATCAATTAAATAATTTTTTTCTTTTGAATTGTATATATTAATCAAATCTCTAATAATGTAATCTTCTTTTGTATTTAGATATAGTTTCTTTGAAATTTTATTAAATAGGGTTAAATAAAAGATACATTCTTTATTATTAGGTAAATTTATATTTGAAAAAAATTTTTTATTAAATAATTTTATTAAATCAGATATAAGTATATAATTTATTTCTCTATCTATAAATAGATTTTTTATATTATTAAAATCTAAATTATCTTTTATAATAAAGTACTCATTTGAATTTAATGAGTTTAAAAATTTAATTACTTGTTTTGAAGAGGTATAATCAAAAATTTTATAAATAAGTTCAAAATCTCTTTTAGCGATTATTATTTCTATTTTTTTATTTAAGTAATTTATTAAAATAAAATCCATTTGAATCACCTAACATTATAAAAGGCTAAAAGTTACTTACTTTTAGCCTAAAATTAAATATTCTATTTTTCTAAATCAGAAATTGTTTTATTATTTATTTGATATATTTTATAATCTTGCCAAATAGTTTCTAAAGATACAAATATATCTGAAATATTTTCCTTTTCACGCATTCCAACTGCTATTATAAGTGCATTAACTAGTGAAAGTGGTGCAACTAGTGAATCTACAAAAGAAGCCATATTACTTTCTGCTATTAATGATAAATCAGATTTTACTGCAAGAGGAGAAATTACACTATCTGTTATTGCAACAACTTTAGCTCCTCTAGATTTTGAAAAATCTAAAGCATCAATAGTTTTAGATGCATATCTTGGAAATCCTATTCCAATGACTAAATCTCCTTCTTTTACATTTATTATCTGTTCAAAAATATCAGATATTCCATAGCTAACAGTTCTAACATTTTGAAGAATAATGTTTAAGTAAAATCCTAAAAATTCTGCAACAGCAGTAGAACTTCTAAGACCTATTATATAAATGTTTTTAGCTTTAAATATTTCATCAATTACTTCTCCAAAAATTTCAGGATTAATTTTTTCTAAAGTTGAACGAATATTCTCCATATCAGATTTTAAAACGCCTTTTAAAGCATCTGCATCAGAAATATAATCATTAGATAATTCTAATCTTTGTACTGTAGTAAGTTTATTTTTTATAAGTTCTTGAAGAGCTTTTTGTAGTTTTGGATACCCTGAAAACCCTAATTCATTTGCAAATCTTACAACAGTTGATTCAGATACTCCAACAGCTAAACCTAATTTAGCTGCAGTCATAAAAGCAGCTTTATCATAATTATTTAATATATAATCTGCAATTAACTTTTGCCCTTTACTAAGTTTTGAAAATCGTACTTGAATTAATCTCATTAAGTCTTTATTATCATTTTTATCTATATTTTCAATTATGTTCATCACAATCTACCCACTTTTCATATTTAATTTAAGCAAAATAATTTTAACATTTAGTGATTGTTTATGCAATTGGAATTTCATAAATATGGGAGTTATTTTTCAAATAACTGAAATTTTAACGAATTATTAACTTAAATTTATATATTATTTTTTTCTATTATAATTAGCTTAGGTGCTAGGTTACTACGATTTAAAAATTTATGTTCCATAACAGCAAATTTATTTTTAGGAAGTTTTTTTACAAATTCCATTATGCAAGATTCTTCTTTAACACCTTCATCATGACCAATATAAATACAAATTGTCATTATTCCTCCTGGTGATAAAATTTTTAAACCTTCTTCTATACTCTTAATAGTAGTATCATATGTAGTTGTTATACTTTTATTTGATGAACCTGGTAAAAAGCCTAAATTATACATAATTGCATCTACATTTTTTTCTTCTATAAATTTTATTATCTCGCTGTGAGAATTATTAATAACAATAACATTATCATAGTTATTATTAGAATATTTTTCGCAAGCTGATTTTTGTATATCAAAAGAATATACTTTTTTAAAATTTGATTTTAAAAAATCAGAATCATGACCATTGCCTAAAGTACAATCTACTCCAATATTTTTATTTTTAACATAATTTAAAATTATATTTTGCGCAATTTTGCTTATATCACCTATATAACTATACATAATAAACTCCTTTCATAATTAAGACAATATATATCACAAATATATAAATTGTATTTAAATAATAATATAAAATAAATATAATAATTTATTTTATATTATTATTTAAACATAAACTATAGCTAAATTGAAAATAAACACTACTATTTCTATAAAAATATCTATTTGATTCAATAATATTTTTTATTTACTATTCTTTTAATATATAAAAAAACTAGTAGAGAGATTTAAAAACCTCTCTACTAGTTTTTTGTTTATTGCTGTAAGTCAGCTATTATTTTAACAGAAACCTATTCCGCCAAATAATAATAGCCATAATAATGGATTATTTCCGAATCCAGATCCACACCCAAATCCGCAATTTCCAAATCCACAATTATTAAATCCACCGCATCCACAATTGTTAAATCTACGGCATCCACAATTATTAAATCCACCGCAACAATTATTTGAGACACAATTACAACTACAACAATTTCTTCTTCTAGACATAGTTGATCACTCCATTTCTTTTGTATATTAGTTATTTATATATAATATGATATTTTTTTTTAATTGTTCTATTTTTATTTACGAGGATATTTATTTAGAGTATAATATAAATAGAAATATATTTGAGGAGTGATTTTATGGATAAAAGAAATAGAGCTATTGTTCCGAGAAATGTAGTTAATGCAAAAATGATGTATATGTTATATATATTAAAAGAATTATCAAAAGGTAATACTGTTTTTGGAAACAGAGTACTATCTGACTTTAAAGAAACTTTTGAAACATCAGCTTTACCATTTCCTGTTTCATCAAGTACTGTATATGAAAGTCTTTATGAATTAGAGAAATGTGAATATGTTGTTTCACGTTGGACTGGAGATGAAGTTTCTAATAAAAGAAGTAAAAAGATATATTCTATTACAGATAGTGGATTAAATTTTTTAAATAATCATATAGCTGATTACATTTCAAATTTAGATAAAACAAAATCAACTTTAGATAAAATAAAAACTATGTTATTAAAATAAAATTAAAGTTATAGGATATAAATAATTCCTATAACTTTAATTTTTTTCTTTCTGTATACTTTTATTTTTAATTGAAAGTCTGTCTTTTAAAATATTTTCTTCAGTACATAAATAATCTAACCTTCTTAAAATTAATTTATATCCTTCTTTTATGTACTCATTTCTACAAAGTTCTTTGTAAGTTATTTTTTCTATATCTTCTTCTAAAATTTTTTCATAATTATTACCATAAATTTTTTTTATTATCGCATAATATCCAATTAATAATGTATTTTTATCTGCACCCTTTTCTATATCTTTATTTACCTTTTCTATTATTCCATATAATTGATAAATATAACTTAATTCTTTTAAATTATATTTATCACTCAATGAAGCTATTGCACATGAATAATTTTTACTTATAGGTAGTACATTAATATATTCTAAAGAATCTTTGTTTAATATAAATCTTATACTTTGATATATGGCTATACATATATCCAAACGAATAACATTAGCATTTGCGCATACTTCTTTTATTTTAAATTTTTCCTCATATTCTCTGTTTTCTATTAACATATCTTTTTCTTCTCTTCTTTTTATTTCATGCATTCTATTATTTATTATCCAACTAAAAAGAGCCCCAAGAAGAGATCCTGTAAGTATTGATATAGCGGATATTATTGATGTTATTACTGGAATTGGCATATATATCTCACCTCTTCTTAATTTTCATAATACATATTATTCCTAAAACTGATATTTTTATAACTAAATTTTATTTAAAATTTACATGTTAACAAATACAGTTCTTTGTTTTTTATTTATATATAATTTTTTCACAAAAAATAGGTATAATATATTTATAATTATTGGGAGGAATACTAATGTTAAGAAATAACCTTATTATTTTAAGCATACTATCGATGCTTATTGCGCAATTTTTAAAAATACCAATTGGTTATATAATAGATAGAAAAATTAATTTTAATAGAATGTTTGAAACAGGTGGAATGCCTAGTTCTCACTCTGCTTTTATTGTATCTCTTACAGTTGGAATTGGCAGAATTAATGGAGTAAATTCATCAATATTTGCTCTTTCATTTGTTATGGCCTGTATAATTATGTATGATGCAATGGGAATTAGAAGAGCTGCTGGACAACATGCTAAGCTTCTAAATATAATAATGTCCTCAGAAAACCAAAATGAAAATAAAAAATTTGGGCTTCCACAAATAAAGCTTAAGGAACTTTTAGGTCATACTCCTTTTGAAGTTCTTGGTGGAATAGTGTTAGGGCTAATAATGGGATTTGTTTTTCCATTATAAAAAGAATCACATTTAAATGTGATTCTTTTTTAATTTCATAAATAATCTATATAAATTATATGCATCATCTCCGGAATTATGTTGCTTCCCTTCAAAAGATAAATTAAACTCTTTTAATGCATTATTTAAAGATAACATGTCCTCTTTCTTTAAAATATCTTTACATAGCACTTCTTGAAAGTCTATATTATTTTTTAAAATTGATTTAGCACAATTACTTTTTAGCATATTACGCCTATAATCATTTTTTAATACACTTATATCATTTCCACCCCAATAAAAATATAATGCATTTTCATCATCAATCCATTTTTCTAAATTTTTAAAAACTTCATTAAAACCTTCTGCTAAATCTATATCTTCTTGCTTTAAAGCTGTTATATCAATACATTTTTCTGTTAACTCTTTTACTCCTCTAGGTTTTACTAGACTATAAAATCTATTATACTCTTTAGTCTTAGTATTTATTTTACAAGCACCAACGCTTATAATTTCTACACTTTTAAAATCAGATAAACAATTCATTTCAAAATCAAAAAATACTAGGTTATTTGTTATTTCTATCTTTTCCTTCATATCAGTTAAAGTTGAATTTCTTTTTAATAATTTTCTATATTCTTTACTAGCTTTTTTACATTTTAAATAAATTGTAATTGGAACTCTTCTTTCGTTATTTATTATCTTATTTATTTTTTCTATTTTTTTATAAGAGATTTTATTTATTTTCTCTAAAAAGAATTTAATATTTTTATGTTTTTCTTTAAATTCATTATTCAATATAGATAAAGCATATTCATTATTTGTAAATAATATTACTTCTGAATTTTTATCTATTTCATTTATATTTATTAAAGCTAAGACATTATTTAAAATATATTCTAAGCTCTCTATAGTCATTGAATCTACATCATCATTTTTTAATGTTTTTTTTATTTTTATAAAAGTTTTTCCTGTAACTACATTTTTCATTGCATAATTTAATCTATATTTTTCATAAGATTCTTCTATGCAAAAGTAAACTCCTAATTTATCTTTCATTAGTTTATTTCCCTTCAACAATCTATTATTTAATGTTATTCTATCATTTTTAATATTTATTTTCTATATTCATGTTTTTAAATATATATACTTATAGGCATTACTTGTATTGAATTACAAATACATATATCTCCTAACCTCGGTATTGTTATTCCCAAATCTATATTTGAAAATATACTATCTACCTTTATTAGAAGTTCTTTATAAAAATATTCTTGATTCAACTTTCTAAGTAAATTTATATCTTCATTTGAATTAACTCTTCTCATAACTTTACCAACTATATTTATATTGCAACCAATACTTGAATTCCTAAAGCAATTTTCATTACAAAAACACTTAGAATTAATTTGTAAAATACAATTCCCTTTATCATGCTCTATAAGTAAATCAAATATATTTCCATCTGATAATTTTTCTTTTATTTTTTCTAATAATATTTTTATTTTAGAAGTATTTAACAATTCACTTGAAGGTATATAACTATCTATTATTTCACTTCCATATGTTTCTATTATCAATAAAATGCTTTCAATATAACTAAGTATAGTATTGCCAATTAATCGTCCTTTTATAAATATATAGTCTCCTTCATTACATTTATCTCCTATACAAAAATTATTTAATCTTCCCATTTTTATTAAACCATTATAAAAATTTTGATGATATACATACGAAGTATAAATTTGTTTAATTTCTTCCTCACATCTAGCATTTCCCCTTTGCTCTTGCACTTTATCATGGTCATTACACATAGTCTTTGTTTCTGCATCAGAAGATGCAGTTCCTTTAAATCCTTCTCTTTTATCTTTATTATTTCTTTCTTCTAAATACATTGTGTCTGTTCTTCCAGATTTACATCTTTCTGAAACTCCTATATCCCATGATTTTCTTCTTGTTCTTATATCTATATATCCAACTATTTGCCCTTGAATAGAACTAATACTCTTTACTAAAACTTCATCTAAATATATTAATATTCCTAAATTATCGAACATTTATATCACCTCATATATATACTTATTCAATACATTATATTAAATTTACTATTTATAGTTATTTTATAGCTTTAAATCTATTTACAATGTATAATGAAAATATTAATTACAAAGGAGATTTATAATGGAAAACTTAAATTTAAATGAAAATTTAAAAACTGCATTAAAAACTAAAAATTTTAATAGTCTAACTACAGTTCAATTAAAATCAATCCCTATGATATTAGAAGGTAACGATTTAATCATAGAATCTAAAACTGGAAGTGGTAAAACTTTAGCGTTTCTTCTTCCATTATTTCAAAAAATTAATTGTAATGAAAAAACAATTCAAGGTATAATTTTAGCCCCAACTCAAGAATTAGCTTCTCAAATTTTTAATGAGGCTAATCTACTAAAAGAACAATCTAACATAAATTTAAAATCTGCTCTAATAATTGGTGGAGCTAATATAAATAATCAAATAAAAAAAATTAAAGAAAAACCTAATTTAATAATAGGAACACCAAAAAGAGTTTTAGAACTTATAAAGTTAAAAAAATTACCTTGTCATAATATAAGAACTATTATATTTGATGAAGCAGATCATATTTTAGATAAAAGTAATTTCAAAATTACAAGTCTTATAAGAAAATCTACTTTAAAAGATACTCAAATAATTGCTTTTTCAGCTACTATAGATGAGGGAACAACTTCAAGAGCTTTATCATTAATGAATAAAGGTAAAGTATTAAAAATTAGCCAAGATACTTTAAGTTCTAATGTAGAGCATATAATAATTGAATCTGAGAGAAGAGATAAATATGAAGTTACTAATAAAGTTTTAAATGCTATAAATATGAATAAGTGCATAATTTTCACTAATTCACAAAATGATATTAATTTACTTAAAGAAACACTTGATTTTCATAAGAAAGATTGTATTGTGTTAAGTGGTGAGAAAAACAAAAAAGATAGAAAATTATCTTTAGAGAAGTTTAGAGATAGTAATATAAATATACTTATTTCTTCAGATTTAGGGGCAAGAGGTCTTCACATAGATGGTGTTACTCACGTCATAAATTTAGATTATCCTTTAATGTCTAATGAATATGTCCACAGAGCTGGTAGAGCTGGTCGTGATAACACAAATGGATTATCTATATCAATAGCTACTAAAAGAGATTTAATCTTTATAGATAAATATTCTAAAGAATTAAATATAAAGTTTACTATAAAAAAATTAGTAGATGGATTTATAGTATAAAAAAATAAAGGCGTTTTATGCCTTTATTTTTTATATATTTTGGGATACTACATATAAAATAGTATAAAAAACATGTAAAATATTTACTGAAGTATATAATGTCAATCCTAATAAAACTATATAGTTTATATGATATAATTCAAGCTTATTTGCATATCTAAACAAAATTCCAAGAAAAAATAATACTAATCCTATTATCACTACCTTTAATATAAATCCTTTTAAAGGATTTTCAACAAAGCTAGTCATTAAAAAATTTCCTTCATAAAACATTTCTGTATTTATAAGAAAAATAGTAAATATAAAATCCGATATATTTAATATATATATAAGTAATAATTTAATCTTAATTTTTTCATAAGAAGAATTCAAAATAAAATTTAAAATAAGGCAACACCTCCTAATAGAAAGTATTGCCTTATTCTATAATTATAATCTTTATTTTTTATCTATTTCAAATGAATAAATATTTGTCGCATTTACTTTTACATTTTCTCTATATGTAAATAATCTATTTATAATATCATTGAATTCTGCTTTTGTTTTTTCGCCTTCATATGCATCTTCTGGAAAACTTACTCTTACTTTATTAGCTTTATGCATATATTTTTTTTCAGGTTCCATAGGAGCTGGCTTAAATTTTAATGTTATTACTGCTTTATCTGCTAAAGCAAGTGCTATATCATCAATATATCCTTCAAAAACACCAATTTTTTCAACAGTTGATCCTTCAAAGTTTCCATATGTTGAAACTTCCCATCTTCCATAAACACTTCTAAAGCCCTCTGCTAAATCTGACACATCTATATCATCACTTTCAAGTGATTTACCACATATAGGACAAAACATATATTCAGAATCATAATAATTATCACATTTAGCACAATACTTGGTATTAGTATCCTTATTTTTTAAGTCATTCATAATATTTCCTCCTTAAATAACCTAATAAATTCTTTTTATTTATTATACTAAATTTTCAATAAATTTCATCTTAATAATTTTAAATTTTATAGATTGTTCATAGCTGCAATATAATTTATTTCTATAAAAAGAGCTATAGAATATTCTATAGCTCACAAAATCAAAATTATCTGTTATTTCTTTGTTGCTTTCTTGCTCTTCTACAATCTGGGCATCTAACTGGATCATTATCAAATCCTTTTTCTTTGTAGAACTCTTGTTCTCCTACTGTAAATATAAATTCTTTTCCACAATCTTTACATGTGATTGTCTTATCTGTCATAATAATTTCCTCCTAAAATTTAAAGATTCTAAATGGATAATAATCTCTAACTAAGAAGAAACTAATTATCTAATTTAAAACTTTTTATTTGTAGTATTTACTACAGTGTATATATTATCATATATAACCTTTAATTTCAATATTTATTTAATATGTATTTTTCAGTAAAATTATTAACAAACTAATTTTTCACCATAAATATTTAATTATTAATACTATAAATTATCTTTTAAATTTAATTCAGTATAATATAT
>NZ_LTAY01000061.1 GCF_002050515.1 Clostridium thermobutyricum DSM 4928
CCTATAATCTTTTACATTGACCTTAACTGACCTTTAGATTTTAATAATGATCTAAAAATAAACAATTAAATAAAAATTAGGCATAAAATAATTATATTAGATTATAAATTGTTATGGGGAATAAATAATAATTAAATTCAGGGGGAATTTTATGAAAAAATTAAGAGGTATATTATTAATAGGGGTATTAATGATAGGAACTTTATTATTTGCGTCTTGTGGAGGAACAACTTCTACACCAGAAGAAGTTGCATCTAAATATTTAGAGAATATTACAAAGAAAGATTTTAATGATGAAAATGTAAAAAAAGAAACTTTAGATCTAATCCATTCAAGTGTAAGTAATAAAGAAGATGCTATAGAAGCATCAAAGAATATAAGTGAAATGTTTGATAGTGTAAAAAAAGAATTTGAATCATATGGAGCAGGAGAAAAATTTGAAGAATTTAAAAAAGCTACAATAGATGGTATAAAAATAGAAAAGAAAAAAGAAACTATAGAAAATGATACTGCAGAAGTAGAATATTTAATTACTGTTCCAACAATTGATCAATTAGAATTCAAAAAGAAAATAGAGAATTTAGTTGCTGAAAAATTAAAAAATACTAAGTTAGAAGATTTAGATAAAAATGCATTAATGAATGAATCAGTAGATTTAATTATTTCTGAAATAAAAAAAGGTGAAAAATTAGAGAAAGAAGATATTACTATAGAATTAAAAAAAGATGGAAAGAATTGGGCTATAACATCTACTTATTAAAAAAACATCTAGAAATATTAAATATTTCTAGATGTTTTTTTATTTTTTTAAGTAAATTATAATTTTATAATTAAAAATATTTCAAAAAAAATGTATAAAACTCAATAAAAATTAAAAAATAATACAAAAAATTTTCATAATAATAATAATTTTAAAAGCGTTTGGTACCGATTACAGAATGATGTATAATTAAATTGATTTTAAAAAAGAAGGGGAAAGAATAATATGTGTAAAATTATTAGCGAAATAGAAGAAAGTGTAGCTAAAGATATAATAAAAAATGGAGGAAAGTTATCTAAAGATAAAAAAGACTTAATTTATACAGAATATACAGAATGTACAAATAGAATAATTCAATCTATGAGAATATTAGATAAAATAGCTGAAGATTTTAATATAAATGAAAATATAATAAATAATAAGTATTTAGATATTTTAAAGCAATATGAAAAAGATATAGAATTAAAAAAATTTTTAGGAAATATTATAGACAAGTCTGTATATATGGATTTGATTGAATTTGAAACTGGTTTTATAGCGATAGAAAGAAAAACAATAAAACTATTAAATGGAATAACAATATTAATAGAAATTGAAGGGGGACAAGCTAGAGCAATAGGATTCAGAGAAGGAAAACAATTAGATAAGATTTATGAACATTCTTTAATTTTAAATGAAGCTGAAAAAACACTCCTTATAAAAAAAGCAATAGAAGAATTTAAAGACCTTTAATATAAGCTTAAGTTTTTTTTAATTAAATAAAGTAAGAAATACGATATATTTAAGATAAACAAAGAAATAACTATTAAAGATGAGGGTGATTTAATGATAATATACACGATAATAGCATTAATATTAGGAATAGTTATAACATTAGCTTATCTTAATGATGACTTAGAAAGATTACAAGAAAATAACAAAATAAGTTTATTAGCATTGAAAAAGTTAAGTTTAATAAAGGGAATTGTATTTATAATCTCAGGAATAACTATTATATCATTTTGGGTGTCAATGATAACTGTTGATATAAAGCTAATATTAGTTTCATTAGTATTATTAGTAATTAGTATAGTATTATTTTTAATATTAAAAAATAAAGTTAAACTCTCTATATATGAGAATAAAAAAAGAAAAATAGTAAAAGGAAAATTAAATAAACCTAAAGTTAGAAATGTATAGATATCCACACGCTGGATATCTTTTTTTATAAAATTATTTTCAATATATTTAAATTTTTTGAAAATAGTATATTAATTTTATTGTGCATAATGAAATACTTTATTATAGTTATATATATGAATTTTCTTTTTTAAGGAAATTTTATTAAATTATAAAAAAAATTATATATATATAATTAAAATCTCATCAAAGGACATACTATATATATAAATTTAAAACAAAACTAAAGAAGGAGAATTAGATGAGTATTTTTAGAGTTCAAGATATAAAAAGCGTTTCAAGGCATATTAATTCAAATGAGAAAAATATGAGTGCTTTAGATTTAACTTTATTAAGTGTAGGTTCTGTTATAGGGACAGGAGTTATGGTTCTAACTGGAATAATAGCTGCTAAAGAGGCAGGTCCTGGGGTTATGCTCTCATTTTTAATTGGGGGAATAGTAGCATCTATAATAGTACTTTGTTATGGTGAACTTTGTTCAGCTGTTCCAAGTTCTGGAGGATCTTACACATTTGCATATGTTGCGTTAGGAGAGCTTTTTGCATATATAGTTGGGCTATCAATTTCGGTAGCATATGTTTTATCTACAGCTACAGTTGGAGCAGGATGGAGTGCTTACTTCGTAAGTTTTTTAAGTGAGTTAGGAATAAATTTTCCAAAAGCTCTATCTAATATTCCAGGCGATGGAGGAATAGTTAATCTTCCAGCAATAATAGCTATTTTATTAATAACATTTGTTATATCTATAGGAACAAGAGAAAGTAAAAAGGTAAACAATATAATAGTATTAATAAAAGTTGGTGTAATTGCAATATTTATTCTTATTGGAGTATTTCACATTACATCTTCAAATTGGATTCCATTTTTACCGTATAAAATTACTGGAGTTTTAAGTGGTGCAGCAGCAGTCTTTTATGCTTATTGTGGATTTGATTCCATAGCATCGGCTGCTCCATATGTAAAGAATCCAAAGAAGTCTTTAACAATAGGTTTATTAGCTTCACTAGGTATTTGTATATTAGTTTATATAGCTGTTTCAGCAGTTCTTACTGGATTAACTTCATATAAAAACTTAGATGTAGCAGATGCACTTTCATATGGATTAACTATTGTTGGAAAACCTAAAATAGCATTAATAGTTTCTTTAGGAAGTGTTATTGGTATTTTAGCAGTAATATTTGCTAATAATTTTACAACATCACAAATACTAGCCACTATGAGTAGAGATGGATTATTACCAAAAATATTTGGTAGAAATAATAAAAAAGATGTACCAATAGTTGCATTATGGATAATTGGAATTTTAGAAGCTATTTTCGCAGGATTTTTTAACATGAAGCTGTTAGCAAGTTTCTCTAGCATAGCCTTTTTACTTGTTTATGGAACAGTTTCTTTTTCAGTAATATTTTTTAGAAAGAGGTATCCAAATCTAAAACGTGAATTTAGTACACCATTGTTTCCTATAATACCTATATTAGGAACAGCTAGTTGTTTATTTTTAATGGCTAATTTACCTAAAATAACATGGATTATATTTGCTATAATATTAGTATTTATTTTAATTACATATTTTGTTTATGGAAAAAATAATTCTAAAATTAAAGAGTTACAATAATATAAAAGGAGGATTTTTATCCCTCCTTTTATTTTGTGAAAGAAAATAAAAAAAATTGACCGAAAATGATTGATTTTTCATTTATTAAAGTGCAAAATATAAATATATATTTATTATAAGAGGTGCTAGAATTGTTAACAGAAAAACGATATGAAGTTATATTAGATTTATTAGATGAAAATGAAGTAATAAAATCCAGTACGATAGCAGGAGCAACTAATAGTTCAGAATCAACTATAAGAAGAGATTTAATAGTTTTAGAAAAAAGAGGTCTTTTAAAGAGGATTCATGGAGGAGCAAAAAGTTTAAGCGATAAATTAAATAGCACTCTTTCTGATAAAAAAGTAGAAAAAAACATTCATGAAAAAAGGCTAATTGGTGAGTTAAGCGCAAATTTGATAGAAGAAAATGACTATATATTTATTGATGGTAGTGAAACAGCAAAATTTTTAATAAAAAATATTAATGGGAAAAATATTTTTGTTTTTACTAATAGTTTGAAAAGTGCAGAATTATTGGGGAAACTAAAAATAAAATCATATTTATTTGGAGGAAATATTACTTCAAATTTATGTACTTTCGGAGAAAATGTAATAAATGAAATAAATAAAATATCTTTTGATAAAGTATTTTTTGAAACAGATGGAATAGATATAAAATATGGTTTTACAACTAAATCTGTTGAGGACTCTAAAATAAAAGAGGCATTATATAAAAAAGCTAATGAAGTTTATATACTTGCAGATAATAGTAAATTTAATAAAATTGAGAAGGTAAAATTTCTAGATATTGATAAAGGTTTTATAATAACAGATGAAAAATCAGATATAAATGAATTTAATAAAGAAAAAATTATAGTAGTAAAGCAATAAAAAAATCCTATGGTAAAGCAAAAGCTTTAAATCCATAGGATTTTTTATAATTTTTATTGTTAAATTAGAAAAAAATATTTCAAAATTTTATCAAATATTATGTAATTAGGAAAAGTATGAAGGAGGGATTTTATGTATAAAAATTTTTTGTTAGATCCAAAGGTAGATTTCGTATTTAAAAATTTATTTTTTTATGAAGAAAAATCAGATATATTGATTTCTTTTGTAAATTCAATACTTGGTAGAAACGAAATTAGGGAATTAAAACTAGAAATTTATGAAAAAGAAAAGCACTTTTTAGATGATAAATTCTCTAGGATTGAACTTAAAGGAAAAAATAAGAAAAATTAAGATATAAACATAGAAATAAGATTAGATAATCAATTTAACATAATAAATAGAAGTATTTATTCTTGGTGTAAACTTTATGATTCTGATATTACAGAACGCAGAAATTGTTCTACATTAAAAAGAACAATAGGTATAAATATATTAAATAAAAAAGAAATAGAAAACGATAGATTTCATAATTCTTATAGATTAAAAGAAATCGAAACAAATGAAGAACTTACGGACATTCAAGAAATCCATTATATAGAAATTGAAAAAGTTGGAAATTCTAATGAAAATACTATTTTAAAAGCATGGATAGAGTTTTTAAAAGATCCTGAAAGTGAGTATATAAAAACAGTCGAAGAACAATATGTTGAAATAAAGAAAGCAAAAGAAATATTAATTAAATTAAGTAATAATAAGAAACAAAGAGAATTTTATGAGTTAAGAGAAAAAATGATACAAGATAAGTTAGTTGCACTTAATAATACTAAAAAATTATCTCATGAAAAAGGTCTTGAGGAAGGATTAGAATTAGGAAAAGAAAAAGGAAAAGAAGAAGGGAAAATGGAAGCCAAATTTGAAATAGCTAGAAATTTACTAGATGTTTTAGATGATTGGACAATCTCTATTAAGACAGGACTTTCAATAAATGAAATAAAAGAAATGAGAAAATAAAAAATAAACTTGTAGATTTAAAACTACAAGTTTATTTTTTATTTATAAGTTTTTATTATATCTACTTCACGAGTAGGAATTTTAAGAGATATAGAGTTTTCAATAGTCTTAAAGAGATTACGGTCTTTATCAGCTATAAAAATACAAGTATATCCTTTTTCTCCTTTTCTACCTGTTCTACCGATTCTATGAATATAACTTTCAGGAGTTTCAGGACAATCAAAATTATATACTGTATCAACACCTGTAACATCAATACCTCTTGAAGCTACATCTGTAGCAATTAGATATTGTATATCAGCTTTTCTAAATGATTTCATTATTCTTTCACGTTTGGCTTGAGGAATGTCACTATGAAGTTTAGCACAATTAAAGCCTCTTTTAGTCATATCCTCTTCTAATTCATCTACACGACGCTTAGTTCTACAAAATATTATAGCCATAAATGGATTATCTTCATTTAAAACAGTGCATAAAGCATCTCTTTTCCATCTATCAGTTGCAAAAATAACTTCTTGTTTTATATTGCTTAAAGTTACTTCTTCAGATTCAATAGAAACAACTATAGGGTCTTCCATGTAACGATAAGCTAATTTTTTTACTTTACTATCTATAGTAGCTGAAAAACAGATAGTTTGCTTTTTCTTAGGAAGTTCTTTCATTATTATATCAATTTCATTTTTAAATCCCATTAAAAGCATTTGATCTGCTTCATCTAAAACAATAGTTTTTAAAGATTTTAAGTTTATTGTATTTCGTTTTATATGATCTAAAAGTCTACCAGGAGTAGATATTACCAGATGAATATTATTTTTTAATTTCTTTAATTGGCTTGAAATATCCTTTCCACCGTAAAGAGATAAAATGTTAATATTTTTTCCTTCATATAATTTTTCAGCTTCTGAAGTGATTTGAATGGCAAGCTCTCTTGTTGGAGATATAATAAGTGCTTGAATATAGTTTTTATTTTCATCTATATTTTCAAAGATAGGTAATAGGAAAGATAATGTTTTTCCAGTACCAGTTTTTGCTTCACCAATTAGATCTTTAAAATCTTTAATATAAGGAATAGTCTTTTCTTGTATTTCTGTAGGTGTTTTTATGCCATTTTTATTTAAAACATCTATTAGAGTATTATTTATTCCAAGTTCTTTAAAATTCATCAATTCAACCTTTCTTAGCTAAAAGCTAAACAATTTTTATTCAGCTTACATAATACTATTATAATTATATAAAATCAAATTTATTTGAATTATAATAGTTAAGCCGATATAATTAGATAGATTATTATAGATTTAGGAGAAATTATAAAGAATGAATAATTGGAGCTTTGATATAAGTAAATTAGAAAAGTTTTTAGAAAGATATGAAAGTGATTTTAAAAAAATATTTTTTTCGTTAAAAAATGAAGATTTAATTAGTTTAATAGATTTATATGATATTAAAAGTCTAAAAATTAAAAATGATAATAAAGAAAATTATTTAAAAAGTATTTTATCTAATCAAAAAGGATTATTTCTTTTAATCGGAGGAGTAGCTGATGAAAATGTTAATTATTTTAGATTTTTAGATGGTATACAATATAGAATAAATAGTGGAGAGGTATATGAGTATTCAGCAGAAAACTTTCATAATTATTTATGTAATGAAGAAAAAGTTTCCTTCGGAAAAATAAATTTATTTATAGAAGTTCCTATAGGCTTAACTTTGGAAGTAAAAGAAAATAAAGTTATACTTAATATTGCAGTAATAGAAGAAAATTATATAAACAAGATAAATTATATAGGGGATTTAAAAGAAATAGTTGAAAAGTATTTAAAAGAAGTTTTATTATAATATATAAATTAAAAAAAGCGTATTTCAAAAATTGAAATACGCTATTTTTTAATAAGAAAGCTCTAAAATTTTTAGTGCAATATCAGGAGTTAAATCTCCAGTTTCAGAAAGCTTAGTTTTTCCATATTCAACTAAACCTTCAATAACAGATGGAATTGAATCTTTAGAAACATCATAATCTCTTAATTTTGTAGAAATTCCTAAACTATTAAAAAATTCTTCAGTTTTAACTATAGCTTTTTCAATTTTTTCGTCATCACTTCCATTAGTTATATCCCAAACTCTTTCAGCAAATTGAACAAGTTTATCTTTCTTTTTATCTTTTCTAACTCTCCATAAACTTGGTTGAACAATTGCTAAAGTTCTTGCATGATCTATTCCAAATTTAGCAGTAAGTTCATGACCTATTATATGACAGCTCCAATCACCAGGAACTCCAGCACCAATTAAACCGTTAAGTCCCATAGTAGCACACCATACAAGATTTGCTCTTAGTTCATAATTTTCTTTTTCAACTAAAGTCTTTTTACCTATTTCAATTAAAGTCTTAAGTATTCCTTCAGAAGTTCTGTCTTGGAATCTTCCTTCATTAGGATAAGTAATATATTGTTCACAAACATGAATGAAAGTATCAACAATTCCATTAGCAATTTGCTTTTCAGGTAAAGTAAATGTTAAAGTTGGATCTAAAAATGAGAATTTAGGAAAAGCTAAATCATTATGAAAACTAAGCTTAGAATCTTTATAACAAATAACTCCACCACGATTCATTTCTGATCCAGTTGCTGGTAAAGTACATACTGTTCCAAGAGGAATAGCTTTAGTAGTTTTTTTATTAGCTTCTGGCTCATTTATAAATAATTCAGCTGGATCTCCAGGATAAAATGCTCCAAGAGAAACGAATTTAGTTCCATCCATAACTGAGCCTCCACCTATTGCTAAAAGAAAATCAACTTTTTCTTCTTTTGCAATAGATATAGCTTTCATTAAAGTATCATATTGTGGATTAGCTTCTATTCCTGAAAATTCAATTACTTTACGAGGTTTTAATGCATTAAGTACTTTATCAAGTGTTCCAAAGCGCTTAACACTTCCACCTCCATAAAGAATCATTATTTTTGCAGATTTATCTATTAAATTATCAAGTTCATTTAAACGATCACGTCCAAAAATAATTTTAGTTGGATTGTAAAAGTCAAAATTAAGCATAAAAATACCTCCTTTATCTTTTGTTTCAATTAATTATATATTATAAAAATAATATATAAAATAGAATTTCGGTAATATAAAGTATTTTTAATAAAATTCATAATTATATTTCTATTCAGGTAAATCTAAATTACATATAGATAACATATTTATTGTTTCCTCAACAGCACTTCTTATACCAGCTAATATAATAAGATCATTTGCTTGTAAAACAGTATTTGCAGAAGGCATTATTTCTTCTTCATCTCTTGTTATTGAGAATATTCTACATCCTTCTGGAAGTCTACAATCTTTAAGAGGCTTTCCAAAATACCATTCACTTCCTAATATAAATTCTCTTATTATTATTTTATCTTCTTCTTTAACTTGTTTTACAGTATTTGAATCTTCAACAATAAATTTTTCAAATAAAATAGGAAAGATTATACAAGTTATAACTGTAGTTACAACGAAAGCAGAATAATCTGATATATTTATATAGTGTAAATTTAAAGCTATTTGAGCTCCTACAATTACTAAACTTAATTGTGCTGTTAAAATCATAGATGAAGCAAGAACATTCCTTATTCCATATTTTTTCTTTAAGAGAAGACATGGAATAAATTTAACTAAGAAAAATATAATGATGAATACAGGAATTTTTAAAATAGCACTTGGATTATCAATAATTGATTTTAAATCAATATTAACTCCAACCATTATAAAAAATATTGGAATTAAAAATCCATATCCTATAACATCTAATTGGTGAGATATTTCATCTTTTGCTTTTCCAACAAGAAGTGAAAATACCATTCCAGCTAAGAATGAACCTAAAATTATTTCAGAATCAACTTTTTGAGCTATAGCTACTAATATAAGTACAAGAACAAATGCTCCTCTAACACTAATATGAAGATTTTTAAAAGCCATTGCTGAAAAATCATTTGTTTTAAAAATAAATTTAGATATAAAATAAATTAATATAGCAGCTGCAAAAATTATTAAGAATGTAAAACTCTTAAAAGATAAACCATGTAGTGAAATTGAAGATATAAATGTAACGCCTATAAGACTTAACAGTTGAGTTATTATTCCAAATATAAGAAGTGACTGGCCAAAATTACTACTTATTATATTTTTTGATTTTAATATTGGAACAAGAAGTCCTGGTGCTGCTGCCGTGAATAATAAAGCAAAAAATAATGTTCCACTCTCAATCCCAACTAATTTTAATGAAAAAGAAAGACATATAGAAGTTATAAGGGATACTATTATCATCTTTATACTTAAAAATATTTTTGAATTTTTTAAACTTTCTCCTTCACCTCTTTTTAAGTCATCAAAATTTATAGCAAGCCCACTTAAGAACATAAGATATGCTAGGCCTAGATTAGATAAAAATAATATCCAAACATCTGGTTTTATAATATTTAAAAAACTTTTTCCTAAAATAATTCCTATAAAAATTTCACCTACTTGATAAGGAATTTTTATTCTTTTTAACTTTGAAACAAGAAACGGTGTAAAAAATGCTACAGTAGATAAAATTAATAAAGAATCATAATTTAAAGTTTCTTTCATAAAATTTAACCCCTTTCTCTTTAGTTATAGTCTGATTATGATCTATAAATAAAATATAATCAATTATATTTTATGGAAAGTAAATTATAATTGCAAATTCCTAATAATATTTGACAAAAATAAATATGAGTGTAATAATTATTTAAAAATAGAATATTTAGCTAGGGGTGCCAATCTATTGGCTGAGAGATATTTTTATATTAACCCTTTAAACCTGATATGGATAATGCCAGCGAAGGGAAGCTTAGTTTTGAAATTTGTAGAATAATATTTTAGGCTATATTCCTTTTTGGAATATAGCTTTTTTTATTAGGGGGGAAATTAAAATGGAAAAATATAAAGTTGAAACTTTAACTATTGCAGGATCAGATTGTTCAGGAGGCGCAGGAATTCAAGCAGATTTAAAAACTTTTAGTGCTATAGGAACTTATGGAATGAGTGTAATAACAGCCGTAACAGCTCAAAATACTAAAGGAGTTTTAAAAGTAGAAAATTTAAGTGTGGATATAATTAAATCTCAAATTGAATCAATAATTGAAGATATTCCACCAAAAGCAACTAAAATAGGAATGGTTTCAGAAGAAGAAATAATAAAAGAATTAGCATATTTACTAAAGAAATACAAACTACCTAATATTGTGTTAGATCCGGTAATGATATCTAAAAGTGGTTTTTCACTTCTTAATCCAAATGCTAAAAATGCATTAAAAAAATATTTAATTCCTTTAGCAGATATTGTTACGCCAAATATACCAGAAGCAGAAGAATTATCTGAAATAAAAATAGACAATATTGAAGATATGAAAAGGGCTGGAAAAATAATATTAGAGTTAGGGCCAAAATATGTATTAATAAAAGGGGGGCATTTAAATGGAGAAGCAATAGATTTATTATTAAATAAAGATAAAATTGAAATTTTTAAAAGTGAAAGGTTAAATAGAAAAAATACTCATGGGACTGGATGTACTTTATCATCAGCTATTACAGCTAATTTAGCTTTAGAAAAATCTATGTATGAAGCAGTGAAGGAAAGTAAAAATTATATTACAGAAGCTATTAAATATAGTTATCAAATAGGACATGGAATAGGACCCGTTAATCATTTTTATAAATTTATATAGATGGAATTTAGGGAGGGGAAATTATGAAAATAAAAAAATTAAGAGAAAAAAATCCATTAATATTACATTATACAAATGAAGTTACAATAAATGATTGTGCAAATATTACGTTAGGGATAGGTGCTAGTCCTATAATGAGTTATTCTTTAGAAGAGGTAGAAGAAATAGTTCCATTAGCTAATGCTGTGGTAATAAATATTGGAACTATGGCATCAGAAAAATTAAATTTATTTTTAAAAGCAGGAAAAATAGCAAATAAATTAAATAAACCAATAATTTTAGATCCTGTAGGTTGTTTTGCCACAAAAACGAGATTAGAGTTTACTAAAAAATTATTGAAAGAAGTTAAGTTTTCAGTTATAAAAGGAAATTTAGCTGAAATAAAATCAATAGGAGGATTAATATCGGAAGGAAAAGGAGTAGATTCTAATGATGAAAATATGGATGAAAATTTTTTGATGAATTTATCAAAAAATTTAAATTCAGTATTAGTAGCTACAGGAAAAGAAGATGTAATTACAAATGGTAGTAAAGTTATAAAAATACCTAATGGAGATAAAATGTTAAAAGGAGTAACTGGAACTGGATGTATGACAGCGTCTTTAATAGGAAGCTTTTTAGGAATTGGTGAGTCCAATTTAGATTCTGCTTTGTATGGAACATTAGCTATGAGTATTTGTGGAGAGCTAGCAGCTAAAAATTCTAATGGATTTGGATCTTTTAAAATTAATATCTTAGATAATATATCTAATTTAAATGATAAAATTTTAAGTGATGTTAGAAAGGATTATGTATATGAAATTTAGAGATAAGCTATTTAAAGAAGTAGAGGAGATTTGGAATAAATATTTAGAACATCCTTTTATAAAAGGAATGAAAACAGGAGAATTAGATAAGGAGAAGTTTAAAGAATATTTAATACAAGATTATCTTTATTTAAAAGAATATTCAAAAGTTTTTTGTTTGGGAATTACTAAATCTAATAGTATGAATGAAATGAGATTTTTATATAATTCTATTTCTGGAATTATGGAAGAAGAAGCATCACATATAAAATATATGGAAAAGTTTGGACTTAATCCAAAAGAGGTAGAAAAAATTAATCCTCATAAAAATAATGAAAATTATACTAATTATATGTTAGCAGTAGGAATAAAAGAAGGGGTAAGAGAAATAGCTATAGCAACTTTAGCATGCACATGGAGCTATAATTTTATAGCTAAATATTTAAAGGATGTTTCTAAAAAAGAAAATAATTTTTATAGTGAATGGATAGAAATGTATAGTGGTAAATCATATACAGATTGTACTGAAGAATGGTTAGATTATATCGATTGCATTTGTAAGGATATAAGTAGTGAAGAAGAGAAAAGATTAATAACTATATTTAAAAAATGTAGTGAATATGAATTAGATTTTTGGAATATAGCATTAGAAAATTAATGAGGTATTAAAATGGATAGATTAAAATTTTACTTAGTTACAGATAGTGATATTTTAAGAGAAAGAGATTTTTATAAATCTGTTGAGGAAGCTTTATCTGGAGGCGTAACATGTGTTCAATTAAGAGAAAAAAATCTTTTAGGTAAAGAATTTTTAATTAAAGCTAAAAAGATAAGAGAGCTTACAAGAAAATATAATGCTTTATTTATTGTAAATGATAGAATTGATATTGCTATGTTATCAGATGCTGATGGAGTTCATGTTGGACAAGCTGATTTAGATATTTTAGATGTGAGAAAATTAATTGGCAGTGAAAAAATAGTTGGAGTGTCTGCTAGTAATATAGAGGAAGCAATTTTAGCTGAAAAAAATGGAGCAGATTATATTGGAGTTGGTTCAATATTTCCAACTAATACAAAGAAAGATGCTAAAAATGTTTACTTAAATGGATTGAAAGAAATTAAAAAAAATATAAATATACCTATTGTAGCTATAGGAGGAATAAAAGAAGATAATATAAAACTTATAAAGGATATTGGGGTTAATGGATATGCAATAGTATCAGATATATTATCTGCAAAAAATATAAAAGAAAAATGTGAAAATATAAATTTAATAATAAAATAATATATTCTTTTATAAAAAAATATATTAAAAGAGCAATAATAAAATTTTTATTTGTTATTGCTCTTAATTT
>NZ_LTAY01000062.1 GCF_002050515.1 Clostridium thermobutyricum DSM 4928
TAATTAATTTGTATATATAATCAATAAAAAAATAAATTTTTATTTTGTATAATCTCTATAATATGGTTAGAGAGTTTCTACCAAGAGCCGTAAATTCTTGATTACAAAGATAGTAGGTGAGTTTGTCCTATTGTCTTTGTAATTAAGAATTTTTTTTATACAAAAATAAGGAGGAATAAATATGGATTTTAAAAAATTACCTAAAGTAGAATTACATTGTCATTTAGATGGAAGTATAAGAGTTAGTACTGCAATTGAATTAATAAAAAAAGAAAATTTAGAAATTGAAAGCTTAAATTATGATTTTATAAAGAAAAAACTAGTAGTTGAAGATGAATGTAATTCATTAGATGAATATTTAGAAAAATTTGATTTACCATTAAAATTAATGCAATCAGAAGAAAATTTAGAAAGAATAGCATATGAATTAATAGAAGATTCATTTAAGGAAAATATTAAATATATAGAGATAAGATTTGCTCCTTTATTACACTTAGAAAAAGGATTAGAAATTGATTTAATAATTGAAAGTGTTTTAAGGGGAATGAAAAAGGGAGAAAAAGAATTTGGAGTAAAAAGTGGTTTAATATTATGTATTCTTAGACATATGCCTAAAGATAGAGCTAAAGAAGTTATAGAGATTGGTAAGAGATATATAAAAGATGGAGTAGTTGCAATAGATTTAGCTGGCTCTGAATTAGAAGGATTTGTGAAAGAATATAAAGATATATTTGAAAAAGTAGAGCAATATGGTTATAAAGTAACTATACATGCAGGGGAAACTGGATTTAGTAATAATGTTATAGATGCTATAAATATTTTAGGAGCTAAAAGAATTGGTCATGGAATAGCAATATTAAAAGATAGAGAAGCTTTTAATCTAGTAAAAGATAAAAATATAGTTCTTGAAATGTGTCCTAAAAGCAATGTTCAAACTAAAGCAATAGAGAAATATGAACATCATCCAATAAAAAAATTTTTAAATGAAGAAATAAAAGCAACTTTATGTACAGATAATAATACTGTATCAAATGTATCTTTAAGTGAAGAATGGGAATCAACGAATAAAATACAAGGATTAGATTTAGAGGATTTTAAAAGAATTTATATAAATGGAGTTTATGGAGCGTTTTGTTCAGAAGAAGTAAAAAAGGAACTTTTAAAAGAAGTAGAAAATTTTAAATAAAAAATGTCTTTCTTAAATAATAACTATTATTATTTAATAAAGTGTGATATAATTGATATATATTAAGGAGGGACATTTATGAAAAATATAAAGTTACAAGAATTAAATATTGAAAATATAAGAGAAATAATATTATTTAATGCAAATGAAATGCAAAAAGAAATAAATGAGGCTCAAAAAATAGATATAATTAATAATTTAAAAGAATTATTAGATACTATAAAAGAAATGCAATATAATAATTGCAGTGTAGAATTATTTGAAGAATTAGTTGATGAAGAGTTAATAATAGATTTACTTATAAAAAATGATAAATTAGATTTAGAAACTGCAAAAGAAATATGTGATAATAGAGAAGAATATTTAAAAGGTACACATACTTGTAGTAAGCTTATAGATGATATTATAGGAAACTTATAAAAAAAACCTACTTTAATTTAATTATTAAAGTAGGTTTTTTATTTAACTATTTAAAATAACACTTAAATCATCAATTAATGTTTTAAGCTCAATTGCATTTCTAGGAATAAGTAGTCTAGATTTAGTTTTATCTTTATAAATACTATTATTTCCTTTAGTAACTTCTTTCTCATCTATTTTATCAAAATATTTTATAACTTTACCTTTATGAGGTTCAGCATTAGAGTGTATTTCAATTTCATGATGAGTAGCATTTTTATCATTTTTATTGTGTACTTTTATAAAATCATGTACATTTTTCATAAGTATCACCTCAATAATATTTTAATAAATTAAAAAACTATTATTAAACTTTATATATCCATCCTTCTGGAGCTTTTACATCACCAAATTGAATTCCTATTAAAGTTTCATATAATTTTTTGGTTATAGGACCAACTTCAGTTTCACTATAAAATACATGAAGTTTTTCTCCCATTTGTATTCCGCCAATTGGAGTTATTACAGCTGCAGTTCCACAAGCTCCTGCTTCAGAAAATCTATCTAAATCATTTATAAATACATCTTCCTCAGAAACTTCCATATCAAAATAATCTCTTGCTATTTCTAAAAGAGAATATTTTGTTATAGATGGTAAAATAGAAGGTGATAAAGGTGTAATAAATTTATTAGCTTTAGTTATACCAAAGAAATTTGCAGAACCAACTTCTTCTATTTTAGTATGTGTAGCAGGATCTAAGAATATTGCATCAGCAAATCCATTTGCTTTAGCTTTCTTTTGAGCAATTAAACTTCCAGCATAATTACCTCCTACTTTAGCAGCACCAGTTCCGTTAGGAGCAGCTCTATCATAATCAGAAACTAGGAAATTTACTGGCTTCATTCCACCTTTAAAATAAGGTCCAACAGGAATACAAAAAACAGAAAAAATAAATTTACTTGCAGGTTTTAATCCTATATTATCTCCAACGCCTATTAAAAAAGGTCTAAGATAAAGTGTTGCACCAGTTCCATATGGTGGAACAAATTTCTCATTTGCTTTTATAACTTGTACACAAGCATCTATAAATTTTTCAACTGGTATATGAGGCATTAAAAGCCTATCACAGCTTTGATTCATTCTTTCAGCATTTTTATTTGGTCTGAAAAGTTGAATTGAACCATCTTTAGTTCTATAAGCCTTTAATCCCTCAAAACATTGTTGTCCATAATGAAGGGCTGGAGCACCTTCTTCTATTGAAAGAATATTGTCTGTAACAAGTTTACCATTATCCCATTCTCCATTTTCCCAAATTGAGATATAGCGATAATCTGTTTTAATATAATTAAAACCTAAATTATTCCAATCAATATTTAAATTATTCATAAAAAAACTCCTCTCTATATGATTGTTATTTTCTATTATAATACAAAAAAAACTTTTATTAAATATAAAGTTATTTTTATGTATAATAAGTTAAAATTATGTATTGTTGTATAATATATAGAAAATTATAAAGGAAAATATGTCATTTTCTTGTCTTTAGACAATTGAAATAAATCTAAGTTAGATTTATTGATTATGCTTTTGAAGACTTTATGAAAAATTATAAAGTCTAAATTTATAAATATTTTAATATTCAAGACATAAAGTTTTATCTAATTAAAAAAAATAGAAGATTAAATTCTATTTTTTTATTAGAAACAAACTCAAACTAATAAAAATAAGACTCTACTATAGAGTCTTATTTTATGTTAGAATTTAATATGATATAAAAATAAATTAGAATGAAAAACGGCAAAAAATGAAGTTAATTAAATAAAAAAGTTATAAAGTCGTTAAACATAATGATTAAATAGATTCTAAATAAGGAGTGATTACATTGGCCTTAACCCCAATGATGAGACAATATTTTGAAATAAAAGATAGGTATAAAGATTGTATAGTCTTTTTTAGACTAGGAGATTTTTATGAAATGTTTTTTGACGATGCTAAAACAGCTTCAAGAGAATTAGAATTAGTTTTAACAGGAAGAGATTGTGGTTTAGAAGAAAGAGCACCTATGTGCGGAATACCATTTCATGCTTCTGCTAACTATATTCAAAGATTAGTTTATAAAGGATATAAAGTTGCTATATGTGAGCAAGTAGAAGATGTAAATGCATCAAAAGGAATAGTTAAGAGAGATGTTATAAAGGTTATTACACCTGGAACATATGTAGAGAATAATGGTGTTGAAAATGGAAATACATATTTATCAACTATTTATGAAGAGGATGACAACATAGCTATAGCAACTACAGATATAAGTACTGGAGAATTTAAAGTAACTTCATTTAAATCATTAAAAACAACTTTATTAGATGAAATTACAAAAATAAATCCAAAAGAAATTGTAATAGATATAAATCTAAATGAAAAATTAGAAAATGAATTATCCTCAGTAACAGGAGCTTTTTTAACAAAAAAAGATTTAAGAGAATTTTTATGTACAAGAGAAGAATTAATAGCTCAATTTAGTGAAGTTGAAGTATCAAATTTAAGTATAGCAGCCGAAAAAGCTACGAGAATATTACTTAAATATGTTTACGAGACTCAAAAGATGAGCTTATTAAATATAAACTATTTAGAACAATATGACATAATAAATTTTATGACTATAGATGGTAATTCAAGAAGAAATTTAGAATTAACTGAAAATATAAGAGAAAAAAGCAAAAAAGGTTCTCTTCTTTGGGTTATGGATAAAACATCAACTTCAATGGGGGCAAGAGTTCTTAGAAAATGGATAGATGAACCTCTTATATCTAGAGAAGAAATATTAAAAAGGTTAACAGGGGTAGAAGAGTTATTTAATGATTTTTCATTTAATGAAGATTTAAGAAGTTTATTAAAAGATATATATGATATAGAAAGAATTGTTGGAAAAGTTGCTAATGGAAATGTAAATGGAAAAGATATGATATCATTAAAAAATTCATTATCAAAATTACCTGCAATAAAAAGTTTGTTATCATCTTCAACATCTAATCTTTTAAAAGAATATTATGAAAATTTAGATGTATTAGAAGATATTAAAACTATACTTGAAGAAAGTATAAAAGAAGACCCTTCTCTTAGCATAAAAGAAGGGGATATTATAAAAGATGGATACTCAAACGAAGTAGATGAACTTAGAGTTGCCAAATCACATGGTAAGGAGTGGATTGCATCTTTAGAAAATTCTGAAAGAGAAATTACAGGAATTAAATCACTAAAAGTAGGTTATAATAAAGTATTTGGATATTATATAGAAATAAGAAAAGCAAATTATTCTTCTATTCCGGAAGGAAGATATATAAGAAAGCAAACTCTTGCAAATGCTGAAAGATATATTACTAGCGAATTAAAAGAAATGGAAGATAAAATTTTAGGAGCAGAAGAAAAACTTATAAAATTAGAATATGAAATATTCTTAGAAATAAGAAAGGCTGTCGAAAAAGAAATTCCAAGATTAAAAGCATCAGCTAGAATAGTTGGAGAATTAGATTCTATATCTACATTATCCAAAATAGCAGTTGAAAATGATTATGTAAAGCCAGAGATAAATGAAAGTGGAATAATTGAAATAGAAGAAGGAAGACATCCAGTAGTAGAAAAAGTTATTGGTAGAGGAGAATTTGTATCTAACAATACTTTATTAAATAAAAATGATAATAGACTTCTTCTTATTACAGGTCCTAATATGGCTGGAAAATCAACATATATGAGACAGGTAGCATTAATAACTTTAATGGCGCAAATGGGGTCATTTGTACCAGCAAAAAGTGCAAATATATCAGTATGTGATAAAATATTTACTAGAATAGGTGCATCTGATGATTTAGCAGGTGGAAAGTCAACTTTTATGGTAGAAATGTGGGAAGTTTCCAATATATTAAAGAATGCTACTCCTAAAAGCTTAGTTCTATTAGATGAGGTAGGACGTGGAACATCAACATATGATGGACTAAGTATTGCCTGGTCTGTTATAGAGCATATTTCTAATACAGAAAGCTTAAAATGCAATACTTTATTTGCTACTCACTATCATGAGCTTACTAAATTAGAAGGTGAAATTGAGGGTGTTAAAAATTACTCTGTAGCAGTAAGTGAAGTTGATGACAATATAATTTTCTTAAGAAAAATAGTAGAAGGTGGAGCAGACCAATCTTATGGGGTTGAGGTTGCAAAACTTGCTGGAATACCAAAATCAGTTATAGATAGAGCTAAAGAAATATTAGCAGATTTAGAAGGTACAGATAAAGGTGTTATACAAGGAATAGAAAAAGGTGAAGTCTCTAAAGTTGTAGAATGTATTGAAGAAATATCTATAGAAAAAGAGGATTTTGTAAATAAGATTTCTAATATTGATATTTTAAATTTAAACCCAATGGAAGCTATGAATAAGCTTTATCAAATAGTAAGTGAAGCAAAATCTTTAAAATAAATTTGAGTATCTACTAAAGTTTTCTTTAGTAGATACTTTTAAATTTAATATTAGGAGGTGAAAATTTTATGAGAATTAATATATTAGATAATGATACAGCAAATAAAATTGCAGCAGGAGAAGTTGTTGAAAAACCATCTTCTGTAGTAAAAGAATTAATCGAAAATAGTATTGATGCAAATGCAAAAAATATTACAGTTGAAATAGAAGAAGGTGGTACTTCTCTTATAAGAATAATAGATGATGGAGTAGGTATACATAGTGAAGATATAGAAAAAGCATTTTTGCCTCATGCAACAAGTAAGATAAAAGATGCTAATGATATATTTTCTATAATGACTTTAGGATTTAGGGGAGAGGCACTTCCATCTATAGCAGCTGTTTCAAAAGTAAATTTAAAAACTAGACAAATTTCAAGTGAATTTGGAGAAGAGATATCAATAGAAGGCGGAAAAATAATAAATAAACAAACTTGTGGAATGAATTTTGGAACAATAATAGAAGTAAGAGATTTATTTTTTAATGTTCCTGCTAGAAAAAAGTTTTTAAAGTCTAATACTAGAGAAGGATCTATAATTGGAGATATAATAAATAGATTAGCTTTAGCTAATCCAGATATCAGTTTTAAATTTTATAATAATGGAAAAAAAGTTGTCCAAACTTTTGGACGCGGAGAAATAAAAGATGTTATAAGAGCTATTTATGGTAAAAATATTAGTGATAATATAATATTTTTTGAAGGTAGTAGAGAAGAGATTTCTGTATATGGATATGTTGGAAGAGAAGAAATAGCAAGAGGGTCTAGAAATAATCAAAGTATTTTTATAAATGGAAGATATATAAAAAATAAAACTCTCACAGTTGCTGTAGAAAATGCTTTTAAATCTTTTTCAACAGTAAATAAATTTCCTTTTTTTGTTCTTTTTATAGAAGTTTTCCCTGAATTTGTTGATGTTAATATTCATCCAACAAAAGCAGAAGTAAAATTTAGAGATGAAAGATTTTTATTTAAAATAATATTCGATTCAGTTCATAGTGCTTTAAAAAATGATGTTTTTGATTCTTTTAAAATACCTGAAGAAGAATTAGAAGATAAGCTAAAAGAAAAGGAAGAAGTTATAAGTTTTAAATTAGAAGATAATGAAAAAGTAAGTTTTAATTCTTTTGCAAAAAATATAAAATTAAATTCAATAGATGAAAATAATATATTAGATTCAGAAAAGGAAAGAGGACTTTTAAATTCATATTTAAAAAATCAAATAAATAAAGATACAGAAGAACTTGAGAAATTAAAAAAACGTATAATGGAGAATCCAATTGAAAAGAAAGAAATACCTAAAAAAGTAGAGTATGTTAATTATGGATCAAATTCTGAAAATAGTAATCTAGATTATAATGTTATTTTTGAAAAAGAAATAAAAAATGAAGATTCTAACTTTTCAGAGGTAAATTATATAAATGAAAATAAACAAGAAGAGAGAATAGCTAAATTTCCTCCTCTTAGAATTATAGGTCAATTTAATAAGACATATATTTTAGGTGAATTCAATCAAACTTTATATCTTATAGATCAACATGCTGCACATGAAAAAATATTATTTGAAAAGTATTTAAAAGATATAAAGAACGGAAGTATAGTAGTTCAACCTCTTTTAGTGCCGTCTTTATTAGAATTAACTACTGATGATTTAGCTTACTATGAGGAAAATAAATATATTTTTGAGGAAGCTGGATTTTTAGCAGAGCATTTTGGAGGAAATACAATATCATTAAAAGAAGTTCCTTATTTTTTAGGTAAAGTAGATTCTAAATCACTTTTCTTAAGTATATTAGATAATATAAAAAATTTAGGAAGTGGAAAGAGAGAAGAGGTAAAATATAATAAAATAGCCACTATGGCATGTAAATCTGCTGTAAAAGGAAATGATAGTTTAAGTGAAATTGAAATGGTAAAATTAATAGAAGAATTAAGATTTATAGATGATCCATTCCATTGTCCACATGGACGACCAACTATAATTAAATTTACAAATACAGATTTAGATAAAAAATTTAGAAGAATCGTTTAAAGGTGATATTATGAAAGATAAAATTTTAGTGCTTGGAGGGCCAACTGCTGTTGGAAAAACAGATTTATCAATTAAGTTAGCTAAAAAGCTTAATGGTGAAATTATTTCAGCAGATTCAATGCAAATATATAAAAAAATGGATATAGGTTCTGCTAAAGTAACTGTCGAAGAAATGGATGGAGTAGTTCATCATATGATAGATATAGTTGAACCTGAAAAAGAATTTACTGTATCAGATTATAAAAAATTAGGAGATAAGATAATAAAAAATATATTATCAAGAAATAAACTTCCTATAATAGTTGGTGGAACAGGTTTATATATAAATGCTTTAACATGTAATATGGATTTTACAGAAGGTAGCTCAGATGTTAAATATAGAGAGAAATTAAATAGTATTGCGAAAGAAAAAGGAAATGAATATGTACATAATCTTTTAAGAGAAGTAGATGAAAAAAGTGCAGAAAATATTCATATGAATAATTTAAAAAGAGTAATAAGAGCATTAGAAGTATATCATATTACAGGAAAACCATTTAGTTCTTTTGATTTAGGTGAAAAAATGTATGATTCAGAATATGATATTAATTATTATGTTTTAACTATAAATAGAGAAAAATTATATGATAGAATAAATAAAAGAGTAGACATAATGATTGATAAAGGACTTATAGATGAATGCAAATATTTAAGAAGCATTGGATTGACTGATAAAAATCAATCTATGCAAGGAATTGGATATAAAGAAATTTTATTATATTTAGAAGGTAAAATATCATTAGATGAAAGTATAGAAATGATAAAAAAAGGTTCTAGAAATTATGCTAAAAGACAATTAACTTGGTTTAGAAGAGATAAAAGAGTAAAATTCCTAGATAAGGATATACTATCAGAAGAAGATATACTAACTAAAATTATTAATGACATTATGTAATTAGAGTTGTATAATTAAATTAACAAAATACTAGAAAAAGTTTGTTTATTTAACAAATTAATTGGTATATGGAGGTATTTGTATGAACAAAGTGCAAAACAACTTACAAGACATATTTTTAAATGGAGCGAGAAAAAATAGAATACCTGTTGAGGTATACATATCTAATGGTTACAAATTAAAAGGTTTTGTAAAAGGTTTTGATAATTTTACTGTTGTTTTAGATTGTGATGGAAAAGAAATGTTAGTTTATAAACATGCAATTACGACTATTACACCAGGAATACCAATCTTATTTACAAAAAATGATTAAAATCACTGTAAATAGGCATAAAATTTATGCCTATTTATTTTGTCATAAATAAAGGAGGCAATTATGCTACAACAAACAGAAAAGTTATTAATAGAGAAATATGGAATTGGAGAAAAGGCTTTTAATTTATATAAACAAGCTTTAAAAGATGTTGAAGAAAGCTTTAAAGAATTAGATTTAATAAGAGAATATAATCAATTTAAAGTTTTAGCAGCATTCCAAGCTGAGAGAATTAGTGATTCTCATTTTACTAATACAACTGGATATGGTTATGATGATATGGGAAGAGATTCATTAGATAAAGTTTATGCTAGAATATTTAATACTGAAGCTGCTATTGTAAGACCACATTTCGTAAATGGTACACATGCTATAGGAACAGCTCTTTTTGGAAATTTAAGACCTAATGATACACTTCTTACTATAACAGGATTACCATATGATACTTTACATGGCGTTATAGGATTAAGTAATAAAGATAAAAATATGGGAACTTTAATAGATTATGGAGTAAAATATAGACAAGTTAATCTTATTGATGATAAGTTTATAGATTTAAAAGAAGTAGAAAAAGTATTACTAGAAGATAAATCAATAAAAGTTGTTCATATACAAAGAAGTACTGGATATAGTACTAGATATTCATTAATGATAGAACAAATAGAAGAGGCAATTTCTGTTATAAAAAAAGTTAGAAATGATGTGGTAGTATTTGTAGATAACTGCTATGGAGAATTTGTAGATATTAAAGAGCCAACAGATTGTGGTGCTGATATTATGGCAGGATCATTAATAAAAAACATTGGAGGAGGAATTTCACCTACTGGAGGATATATAGTAGGTAGAGCTGACTTAGTTGAAAATGCTTCTTATAGATTAACTGTTCCGGGGATTGGTGGAGAATGTGGATCAACATTTGGAGTAATGAGAACTCTTTTCCAAGGTCTATTTTTAGCACCTCACACAACTATAGAGGCGGTTAAAGGAGCTATATTCTGTGCTAGAGTTATGGAACTTGCAGGATATAAAGCTAAACCTTCATCAACTGAAAAAAGAACGGATATTGTTCAAACTATAACTTTTGGAAAAGAAGAACCACTTTGTGAGTTTATAAGAGGAATTCAAGAAGGAGCACCAATTGATTCATATGTAAGCTGTGAAAAAGCTCCTATGCCAGGATATGAAGATGAAGTAATAATGGCAGCAGGATCATTTATTCAAGGTGCAACTATGGAGCTTTCTGCAGATGCTCCAATAAGAGAACCATATATAGCATATATACAAGGTGGATTAACATTTGACCATGCTAAAATAGGAGCTTTAATTGCATTAAATAAAGTTCTAAATAGCTAATTTTATAAGATTTTTTATCTATAAAATATAAATTATTACTAAAAAAGCTCTCATATTTTAATTTTCATGAGAGCTTTTTTATATTAAGAAAAAAATTATATAATATACTTTTTAAGATAAAGTTTAATATTTTCAATTAAATAATTATGTAAATTATTAAGTGAATTAAGTTCGTTAGAAGTTTCTATATTTAATGCTATCTTTTCACACTTTTCTAATATGTCTAAGTAAATATTAAAATCTATACTATCTAGTTTTTTTTGTATATCTAATTTGAATTTATAATCCTCTTCTTCCAATTGTAATGATATAGTTTTTATTATATATATGAATTCTTCTAAAGTAAAAATAGCTAATCCCTCCAATAATAATTTATTATTTAAATAATAGAATAGTTTATTTAATTATTATAACATTATAGATAGCATAACATTGTGTGTTATATATTAATAATGTTAATATATAGTGTTAAAAATAATATTAAAGTTTATTTATAAAAATAATTTGTTTATATAGAAAAAGACTTTTTCAAATTGAAAAAGTCTTTTTTACACTTATAAACCAGATTCTTTAAATAATCTTTCAGTATGCATACTTATCTTATGGATAAACATTATAGTTAATCCAAGAAGTAAAAATACTACTAAGAATATTGATAGTATTAAAATATCTTTATGAACCATAGTCCAATCTGGCCCACCAATTGCTTGCCTAAAACCATCTATTGCGTAAGTGAAAGGCCATATAAACTGTAACTTTTGGAAAAATACAGGATTAACTTGAATAGGATATATTGCTCCTGATCCAGCTACTTGTATAACCATGATAACTAAAGCTGTAGCTTTACCTATATTACCTGTTAAAGATACAAGGGTAAATATTATTGCTGTAAACACTACTGCTGAAAATAGTGCAAAGAACATGAGTAATCCAAAATCAAATGGTTTAATTCCTATCACTAAAACATCTCCAATAGTAACAATTGCTGCTTGAACTAAATTGATAGTAAGGAAAAGTAGCATTTTTCCAAAATGAATTTGAAGTAATCTTCTTTTAGTTCCATCTTCTTCTTCTTCATCATTAGTAGTTAATAATGATGTACATAATAGAGCTCCAACCCAAATAGATAATACTGTATAGAAAGGAGCTAAACCTACCCCGAATATTGACATTCCATATAATTCTTCAACATGAATATTTATAGGTGCAGATAAGAAGGAAGCAATATTATTTGGATTTTTCTCTAAAAGATTTATTATCTTATCTAAATCATTACCATTAAGGCTTGATGTTTTATCTTTTAGTGATTCTAAAGTAGTTTTTAAATTATTTAATTTACTACTTAACTCTTTTGTTTTACCAACTGTAAGATTTCCAGCTGAGATTCCTATATTTTCTATAGACTTTAATTCTGGAATCATAGATTCTGTTGCATTTAATATGCTTGTTACATTAGATAAGCTACTATTTAAATTATTTGATATTCCATCTATAGAATTCATACCAATACTATTAAAGTTATTATCAAAGTTGTTTATTTGATTAGTAATGTCATTAGATGTATTTTTTACACTATCTAATTGAGAATTTATTTTTTCAGCTGTATCATTATTGACTATTGCTGTTTTTAAATTATTTAAAACAGTATTTTCATTCTTAATTATTAGAAGTAATTTATTTAAGTATTGAGATAAGTTATTTAAATTTCCTGTTGGATCTAAATTACTTAAATTATCTAATAAATTTTTACTATTATAAACTAAGGTATATAGCTTATTATTATCATT
>NZ_LTAY01000063.1 GCF_002050515.1 Clostridium thermobutyricum DSM 4928
ATATATATTTGACATTTTAAATAAAAAAAGCCTAATTCTAAAATAGAATTAGGATTTTTTGTTTTATATTAATAGCTCTTTAGGAGTAAATTCACAATACCCCATTTCATCACACATAACTTTTAATTCTTTAAATTCTCTTTCATTAATAGATTCCATTGCAGTTGGATATAAAATATAATTTTCTTTAAATATGTGGTCTCTTAATTCAAAAATTAAGTCTTTTGATATACTATCTACTCTATTTTTAAATTCTTCAAAAGGAATATAATCTTTTACTCCACATATTTCCTTAAGTTCTCTTTTCTTCTTTCTTAAGCTTTCGTGTTCTAATTTCATAATTCTAGTAGGACCTGTTATTCCTAAAGACTCCATTTTAGGGAATAAAACATCTTCCTCTCTCTTATGATGAGGTTCAGCATTTAAAAGATTAATGGAAAGTTCAAGTACTTTTTCTACTTTTTCATCATCATAAGAATTCATTTTTTGTATTTCTGAATTAACTTTTTCTAATTCATTTAAAAATTTCATTATTTCATCATGTTCTCTTATAAATGTATAAAGAATATGGCCTACACTTATTTTTTCTTCTAAGTTCTTTAATTCATCTTTTAATATTTCCATATGAATATCGCATAAATGTCTAAGTTCATTAGGATTCATTCCTTCATCTATAAGTTTTTGTTCAGCTAAAGATATTTCAAGAGGACTTATTTTCTTTACCATTTCTATAGCCTCATCTCTTAAATCAGATGTTAATTCTTCAGTGTTTAATCTTTTAAGCATATATGTTAATTTTTTTAATTTCTCAGGATTTATATTGTCTTCCTTATTTATGTATAAAGTTTTTTTCATTTTTATCACTCCAGTCATTTAATACTTAATTTATGACTTAATTATAGTACTTGAAAAAAACTTTTTATGTAACTTGAGTTACATTTTTAAATTTTATAAATAAATTTTTTTACCTCTTCAATTAAGTTTTTCTTCCCATTTTTTAAGGACATTTCTAAACTATCTGTTTTTTTAGAAATAGCTATTATATCTTTTATACCCATAGAATATAAATTTTCTATATCGCCTTCAGCTTTACCTACAAAGCAAATTACGGGTACATTATATTTTTGAGAGCATTTACTTATTCCACTAATAGTTTTCCCATTTATTGTTTGAGAATCTATTTTTCCCTCTCCCGTAAAAATATAATCTGAATCTTTAATAACTTCTTCAAAATTAGTTTCTTTTAAAATTATATCAATTCCTGATTTAAGTTTAGCATTCATAAAAAACATAAATGCAATTCCAAGTCCTCCAGCGGCTCCTCCACCTTCAATATTTAAAACATATTTCCCAAATTGATTATTTATTATATTACCTAAATTATTTAATCCTTTCTCTAAAAGTTCTATTTCTTCTTCATTTGCACCTTTTTGTTTAGCAAAAATTTTTGAAGCTCCAAACTCTCCAACTAATGGATTAGTTACATCACAGGCAATTATGAACTCTACATTCCTTAATCTTTTATCTAATTTTGTTATATCAATATAGTCTATATTTATTAATTCTTTGCCTATAGGATTTATTTCATTTTTATTTACATCCAAAAATTTTCCGCCTAAAGCGGTTACCATTCCTATTCCTCCATCATTAGTAGAGCTTCCACCAAGTCCAATTATTATTTTAACAATATTTTTATCTAATAACTCTTTTATAAGTTCTCCTACTCCAAAAGTATTGGTATACATCGGATTTCTTTTTTCTTTAGTAATTAGTGAAAGACCACATGCTTCAGCTATTTCAATAACTCCAGTCTTTCCATCTTTTAAAATTCCATATCTACCAACTATTTTTTCTCCTAAAGGGCCTCTTATAACTTTTTTAAAAATTTCTCCACCTTTAGCCAAAATTAAAGAATCTAATGTTCCTTCTCCTCCATCCGCAATAGGTATTTTTATAATTTTCAAATCTTTTCCAGATTCTTTTAAAGCTTTTTCCATACAATTACAAGCTTCTATAGATGTCATACACTCTTTAAAAGAATCTGGTGCTAGAATTATTTTCATTCTTTTATTCCTCCCAAATATAAAATTTATGTATTTTTATTAATTTTATATCTTTATAATTATACTATATTTAGAATCTATGTATTATTATGTATATAAAAATTTATATACAATACTATTAATTCTCCTGTTTGTTTGCTATAAGTCTAATATCTAAATTAAAATAGCCAAAATATGAAAAAAATTTTGAGATTTAAAATTATAACTCTTTAGAAAAATATAAAGCTTTCTATAAAAGGCTGTATAAAAAATATACAGCCTTTCACAGATTTATATATGTATTATTGAAGTAATATAACTAGTAAAAATATTCTAAAAAATTAGAACATTCTTCTATGAATTAATTATGAATTAAAATTGTGAATTATCTATGTATATTAATTTTCTAAAATTTAAACTTTATATAAAGTTAGACATTTATACAATTAAATTGTAATATTATATTTGATAAATTTTATTTATAGAGGAGTGTTTATTTATTGAATATTACAATTGGTAACAAAATACCTAAAAATCTAAATGATATAATTGTAGATGGATTATCTGGAACTTTTAATAAAGAATTTATTTTTGTATTAAAGCTAGAAGATTTAAATGAAAAAGATATATATTCTTTTAATAATAATTTAATTTCTTTTGACTTACTTAAATTAGATATGTTTAATGATATTATTGGAGATGTTTTTTCATTTTCTATTTGTATATCTGAACTTATAGACAATAGTGAAATTTTCTTTGATTTTAAAAGTATAGCTAATTCTAAATTTTCTAAATCAGAATCTTTTAAAGGTAAATTTATATTATCAGACGAAAATAATATTGTTTTAGCAATAAGAAATTTTAATTTTGATTCTAATTTTAGTCTTTTAATTTATAACTCTTATTTGACTCAAAATAAAAATTCTGAAGCTTCATATATAAATTATGTTCCATTAATTTTTCAAGAGATATTTAAAAATGAACCTGAAGAAAATCTTAAACTGTATTCAATAGGAAGAACTTTAATATAAAAAATAGAGATGTGATATTATAATATCCATCTCTATTTTTGATTTTTAATTTTCCTCTATTTTTTTCAATATATAGTCGTACACTTCATCTCTATTTATTTCATTTATAATCTCATGTCTTCCATCTTTAAACAATTTAAAATGTATATTTTTTATGCCTAAATCTACATATTGATTATATAGTCTCTTAACACTTTCCCCATACTTTCCAACTGGATCTTTATCTCCAGCTAATATTATTATTTTTAATTTTTTTCTTATTGATTTTAATTTTTCTTCTTTATATAAATTTTTTAATCCAATAAATAAATTGTTATAGAAATCAATTGATGACATAAATTTACAATGCTCATCATTAATATATTCATTAACCACAGTTTCATTTCTTGTAAGCCAATCGAATTTAGTTTTAGGATTTTTTATTCTCTTATTAAATCCACCAAAAGAGAATCTATCTATAAATTTCCCTACTTTTTTGGGATTAAATAACTTTTTTTGAATATTAGATACAAAATATCCCAATTTTATTTCAAATCCATCTCTTTTCGCTGAACCTGATAAAAATATTCCATCTATATGATCTGAATATCGAGTTATATATTCTTGTCCTATAAAAGATCCAAAGCTATGTGCAAAAATATAAGTTGGTATATTACCATACTCACTTTTAGCAATTTTAGTTATTATAAATTCATCTTCAACTACACTATTAAATCCATCTTCTCCTAAATAACCATATTCATTATATTTTTTTCCTGTTTCTCCATGACCTCTATGATCATCTGCATAAACCACATAACCTTTACTATTTAAATATTTAGCGAAATGATCATATCTCCCACTATGATCAACCATTCCATGAATTATTTGTACAATTCCTTTAGGATTTTCTACATCTTCCCAAGTTCTAAGAAATAATTCCTTTCCATTATACCCAGATATAACTCTCTCAACTGTAACCATAATAAAGCTCCCCTTCCCATCATTTATTTAACCATATTTTAAATAGTTCAATAATTGAAATTAATATTCTTTTGTTAAATATTTTATTTATAATTAAATTATTTTTTCAATAATTTAATTATATCATATTTAATACCACTTTGCATTTATATATAATTAACTTAATTTGACATTGAATTTATCACTAATTAGTTGTATTATTATTTTATGAAAGATTTTAATAAAGAAAAAGATTTTTTTTCTTTAGGTACGTTAATAGCATTTAGAAAAGCAAATAATATTTTATCAAAAAAGGAGGCTTTAAGTATAAATAAAAGTGGTTTAACCTTAGGACAGTTTGCAGTCTTAGAAATTCTTTATAGTAAAGGGCCACTTACAATATCTGATATATTAAATGGAATTTTAACTACTTCTGGAAATATAACAGTAATAATAAAAAATTTAAAACGTGATGGTTATATAATTCAAATTCCTAATCCAAAAGATAGACGATCATCTTTAATTTCTTTGACTGAAAATGGAATTTCAAAAATTGAAGAAATATTGCCAGAGCACTTTTCTAATATAAAAGATAGCTTTTCTGATTTATCGCATGAAGAAAAAAAACTTTTAATACGATTATTACGTAAAATAAAATAAAAATTTTTAGATATTTATCACTAATTAGTGATAAATGGAGGTGTTATAATGTTAAATAAAATTTCAAATAAAAATATGGGAAAAAGTGATTTAGGATGGTTACAATCATCTTTTCATTTTTCTTTTGCAGAATACTTCAATTTTGATAATATGAATTTTGGATCTCTTAGAGTATTAAATGATGATATTATTCATCCTCATACAGGATTTCAACTTCATCCACATAATGATATGGAGATAATTACATATATAGTAAATGGAACTTTAACTCATAAAGATAGTATGGGAAATGAAAGAACACTTACTAGAGGTGAAGTTCAATATATGAGTGCTGGAACTGGTATATTTCATAGTGAAATGAATAATCATGATGATACTTTAAGACTTCTTCAAATTTGTATTTTGCCAGATAAAAAAAATCACACTCCTAACTATGGGGAATATAAGTTCAAATTAGAAGATAGAGAAGGAAAATGGCTTCATATGGTTTCATCTAAAAATGGAAATTCTAAAATTAAAATAAATCAAGATGTAAATATATCAGCTATTATTACTGATGAAAATTCTTCTACAGACTTTAAAGTATCAAAAGGTCGTCAAGCTTATCTAGTACAAATAGAAGGAACTTCTACTATAAATGGAATTACATTAAATGAAAAAGATGCTTTAGAAATAGTTGAAGAGGATATATCAATATTATCTAATTCTAAATCACATTTTATAATTTTAGAAATGAAAAAATCTATACTAGATTAATTTAATAACTTTATTTTCTTCACCTTTTCCAACCTCAGAAATAATCATTGGTAGATGAGGCATTAAAAAACCTTCCATACTATCAGATCTAAATAATTTATTTTATTATTATTTTTAAAATAGTATTTATTATTAAATTAATTGAAGCATTTTAATATATTATAATTTTTATATTGCAATAAGAAAACAAAATTATAATAACTATTTTAATTTTTTAATATTAACAGATATGTAACTTTAAAATAGAAATATATTCTATGAATACTTTAAATAGATTTTATAAAAACTAATAAAGAAATAAAATTTATAAATCTATAATAAAGGTGTGATTTTAATGAAATATAATCCAAGTAATTGTCAATGTAATGCTAATATCGGGAAGGATGATAATATTTTATGTAACTGTTTTGGAGTAACTGTAACTGAAGTTGAAGAAGCTATTAAAAATGGTGCAGATACAGTAATAAAAGTTGGAGAAGTTACTCAAGCTGGAACTGGATGTGAATGTTGCAGATTAGAAATTCAAAAGCTTATTGATAAATATAAATAGCAAAAAAACGGTAAGAGTGTTAAACTTTCTTACCGTTTTTTATAATCAAATTTTAATAGCTTTATAATAACAAATAATATTTCAAATATATTGATTTTTTAATGAACATAAATATAAATGCTTATTACAATTTATTTGTATATTAACTTTATTAAATAAGTTATATCAAATTTTAATAAAATACTTCTTTACTTTAACGTGGTAAAGTGATAAAATTTCATTATCTTAAAAGAAATGAAATTCTCATAGGGGGATATTACATATGAAAAATACAAAATCAAAAAAAGAAATAGGACTTATAGTTGCTATCGCATTAGTTTTTAGCAATATTATAGGAGCTGGAATATTTGTTATACCTTCTCAACTAGCACAAATAGCTGGTGCAGGTTCTAGTATATTAGCATGGGTATTAACTGGACTTGGAGCTATAATACTTTCATTTACATTTGCTAATTTAGGTTCTAAAATGCCTATAAACGGTGGTGTAGTAGAATATTCAAGAAAAAGTTTAGGAAATTTTACTGGATTTATGACAGCTTGGCTTTATTGGAATGGCTGTTGGATTGGAAATGCAACACTTTTAATTGTTATTTTAAAGTATTTAAATGGAGCTTTTCCTTTTATGGCTAAAAATCCATTAATCGGATTTTTAGTATGTTCTTTTATAATATGGCTTTTTACATATATAAATATTAGAGGAGCAAAGTCAGCTGGAGCTGTAGGAACTATACTAGTTTTACTCAAGCTTATAATTTTAATATTATTTATTATTATTTCAAGTGGAATTTTCAACATACAAAACATAAGTCCAATTTTTCCAACTGGAGGTGGACTAAGCAGTATACCTATGGCAGCTGCGATTACTTTCTGGGCATTTGAAGGAATAGAATCAGCAACTATTGCCTCTGGAGAAATAAAAAATCCTGAAAGAAATGTTAAACTTAGCACTATTATTGCACTTATAGTTGCACTCGTATTTTATTTAGCTATAACTATTTTATCTATGGGAGCAATGCCAAGGCATATTTTAGCTAATAGTTTAGATCCACTTTCAGAAATAATGGGTTACGTTTTAGGAAGCAAATGGATTGTAGTTATAAATATAGGAATAGCTTTAAGTATTTGTGGTTCATCTATATTATGGCTTCTTTCTACAGGAAGAGCTGCTTATGCTGCTGGAAAAGAAAAATTATTTCCAGAATTTTTTGCAAAACTACACCCTAAATACCAAACTCCATATATTTCATTAATAATAGGGTCAATTCTTATAAATTTACTCTTATTATTAAACCTTTTTAAAGGACTAAATGGAGCTTATAATTTCATAGTACTACTTTCTACACTTTCATATTTACCTGTTTATGCAGTTTCAACTATTGCAGAAATAATGTTAGTAATTGACTTTAAAAATAAATCATTTAGAAAAAAAATATTATTACTTATTAGACCATCTATTGGTTTTATATTCTGTATTTTAGCAATTTATGCATCAGGTGCTACTACTGTTTTATATGGATTCATTTTAATTATGTGTGGAATACCAGTTTATGCATACATGAAAAAGAAATACAACCTTTCAAATTAAAATAAAAACCTCTAGATTAATTTAATCTAGAGGTTTTTATTATATTTTTTATAATTTTCACTAAAAAAATATATTCATTACACTTTCTTAATACATTTTCTTTAATTTTTATAATTTAACTCATATATATAAGTATTATTTTAAATACTTTTCATTAAAAACTTACTATTATTTTTCTTAATTTAAATATTTTTAATTACCATTATTAAATATTTATTTATATTTTATATTTCTTTTGTTAAATTAACTATTTTTATAAATTTATTAATTATTTTTAAAATAGACTTAAAATATTTCATAAATTCCTTTTTTGTATTTTGATTGTTTAAAAATTTTTTGGTAATATTTATTTTTGGTAACATTTAAAAGAAATAAGGAGGTATTTAAATGAATAATAAAACCAAAGGAATAATTTTAATGATACTTTTTGCTTTATCATTATCTATTATGTCTACTTTTTTAAAATTAGCTGGACATATGCCAGTAGCTGAAAAAACTGTATATAGAAATTCAATTGCAGCTCTTTTCGCTTTCATTTACATAGTAAAAAAACATGGATTTAAGGATAAATCAATGTTTTGGGGAAATCGTAAAAATATTCTTGGATTAGGTCTTAGAACTATATTTGGAATTATAGGAATTTGTTTAAACCTTTATGCACTACAATATTTATTATTACCTAATGCAACAATAATACAAGATTTAAGTATTTTCTTTGTCGTTATTTTCTCTTATATTTTCCTTGGAGAAAAGATAAAATTATGGCAAGTTATCTTAATCGTAATAGGATTTATAGGTGCTGTTTTTGTTGTTGATCCTGATAGCACAAAATTTGTACTTTTACCTTCAATTGCAGCAATACTAGGTGCTATGATGAATGGTGGTGACAGTGCTACTATGAGATACTTAGGTGATAAATGTGACCCAGTTACATTAGTATTCTTTTATAATTTTTTATCATCTATAATTCTATTACCATTTATGATAATATTCTATAAACCTTTAGCTATGCATACAATTATATATTTAATTTTAGCTGGATTAATGTATATAATAGTAGAGTTTACATTAATTTTAGCATACAAATATGCTCCAGCAAGAGATATAGCATTATTTAGATATTCTGATATAATATTTTCTGCTATATTAGGATTTTTAGTATTTAATAAAATTCCATCTTTAATGGAGATAGTAGGTTATATAATAATCATTGTAGCAGCTATATTACTTATTTTATATAGACCTAAAAAATATGCATAAATAATTAATAAAACAAAGAATAATCTATTTTAGCAAGTTAAAAATAAATTATTCTTTGTTTTTATTTTACAGTTTGTCTTTCTACAATATAAGGTTTTAATATAATTTCTTTTCCATTTGAAACATTTGCATTAATTATATTTATTAACAAATTTAATGATTCTTTTCCCATTTCATAAATCGGTTGACCTATAGTTGTTAATTCTGGTTCTATATATGAGCAAATTCCTATATTATCATATCCTAATATACTTATATCTTCTGGAATTGATATGTCTTGTCTCATTAAGCTTTTTATTCCACCAATAGCCATAATATCACTACTATAAAAAATAGCATCAACTTTATTTTCTGTTTTCAATATTTTTTCTGTTCCTCTTATTCCACCTATAAGAGAAATCTCTTCTTCATAAATTATTTCTTCTTTTAATATTCCATATTGTTTTGCTACTTCACAAAAATATGTTAATCTAGGATCTACTTCTCTACCTTCTCGTTTTCCACCAATGAAACCTATAGATTTTTTATTATTTTTTATTAAATAATCAATTCCTAATTTAATTCCATATTTATTATCACAAAATACTCCATTTATAATTTTTTCTCCAATTATTTTTCTATCTAAAACTACAAAAGGTACATCATTAATTTTAAGCATATTAATTGAATTGCTTTTTTCACCAATGGGACAAATTATTACTCCATCTACTAATTTACTAATTAACAATCTTGCATTTTTTTCTTCTTTTTCTACACTGTTTAAAGTATTGCATAATATCATACTATATCCTAACTTTTCTGCTTCAACTTCAATTGCTTTTGCCATTTCAGAAAAATATGGATTCTCTATATCTGGCAATATAAATCCTATTGTATTAGTTTTTTTTGTACTTAATCCTCTTGCTAATGAATTAGGAATATAATTTAATTTTTTTGCAGTATCTAAAATCTCTTTTCTAGTTTTTTCTGATACATTTATATTTTTATTATTTAAAACTAAAGAAACTGTTGTCTTTGATACATTTACAGCTTTTGCTATATCTAGAAGAGTCGCTTTTTTCATGTCATTATCGTCCTTTTCAATTTAATATATATATATTAAATTATAATACTAGTTATTCTCTTCTTCAAATTTAATAGATAATTTTAATCTATCTTCTCCAATTATATAATTAGGGAATTCAATATTATCTAAATATTCTTTTGGATTTATCATAGCTGGACTAAAATGAGTTAATAAAAGCTTTTTAACATTTCCCCTTTTAGCTAAATTGCTACTTTCTCTAAAGGTCATATGTTTATTTTTTATAGCTTTTTCAATATCTTTATCATCTCCATATGTTCCTTCACATATAAATAAATCACTTTCTTTTATAAATTCAGCCATATTTTCAACTGGTCTACTATCAGTAATAAAAGATACTTTTATTCCTCTTCTATTATCTCCAAGAACCATATCAGGATTATATATTTTCCCTTCAAATTCTACTGAATTTTCTTTTTGTAGTTTATTCCAAAGAAGTTTTGGTACATTATTTTTTATAGCTTTTTCAACATTGAACTTTCTATCCCTTTTAATATAAAAATTATATCCTAAACAAGGTGAAGAATGATCACATTCTATAGAATTTATTTTTAAATCCCATTCTTTATCATTAACTTCTAACCCTTTTTCTTTATTTAATTTTAAATTTATTTCTTCTTCGTTTTCTAAAATATTTATTTTATAAGGTAAATATTTTGCTATTATTAAAAGATTTTCAACAACTTCTTTTATTCCTTTTGGTCCTATTATAGTTAAATCATCAACTCTCCCACTATTTCCTATTGTAGATAAAAGTCCTGGTAATCCAACTATATGATCTCCATGAGTATGGGAAATAATTATTAAATCTATAGATTTAAATCCCCATGAAATCATACGTATAGATACTTGAGTTCCTTCTCCACAATCAAGTAATATTTTTCTTCCTTTATATTCAAATAATGTTGAAGATAAATTTCTAAAAGGCATAGGCATACCACCACCACATCCTAATAAACATATATTTAACATTTTTATTTCTCCTTTTTCTTTTTTATTTTAGTATATCTTATTTTTTTGTTTTTAATTAATACTTATTTACGAGTATTTTATATAAATGTATCATTACTTGTTTATATTATTTTAATTTTAATATATAATAATTCTAAAAATAAATATCGTGTATTGTTATACACAATATGTTAAAAGGAGTAATTTTTATGAAGTTTTTATTTATTGGAGGATATGGTACAATTGGACATTCTATTGTAAACCTTATTTCTCAAGATTCAGAAAATACACTTTATATTCTTAAAAGACATATAACTAAAGATTTACCTAAAAAAGATAACATTATCTATATACAAGGGAATGGAAAAGATGAAGAATTTTTAAGTAATATAGCTGATAAGTATAACTTTGATGTAGTATTTAATTTTATTATTTTTGATCCAAAAGAAGCAAAAATAAATATTAAAGCCTTTAAAAATAAAATTAAACAATTTATCTTTATTTCAACTGCATGTGTATTTGATAGAGACTCTTCTGTTCTTATAAATGAAAAAACTAAAAAAGGAAATAAATATGGAAATTATGGACGTCTTAAATTAGAATGTGAAAATGAATTTTTAAAAGCTTTAAAAGAATTTAATTTTCCAATAACAATAGTTAGACCAAGTCAAACATATAGCGGAAATAGAATTCCTCTCAGTGTTAAAGGATCTTCTTGCTGGTCTGTAATTCAAAGAATTATAGATGGAAAAGAAGTTATAGTGCATGGAGATGGTAAATCTACATGGGTATCAACTCACTCTGATGACCTAGCTAAAGGAGTTTATCCTCTTATAAATAACCCTTTAGCAATTGGAGAAGATTTCAATATTACTAGTGATGAAATTTTATCTTGGGATCAAATTTACAATACTATAGGAGAACTTTTAAATAAAGAAGTCAATATAATTCATATTCCAACTGACATTTTAAAAGAAAGTAAAAAATATGATTTTGTAACTTCAATTTTAGGTGATAAACAGTATTCTGTAATATTTGATAACTCTAAAATCAAATCTTTAAATAAAGATTTTCATTGCGATATTACGTTAAAAGAAGGGCTAAATAAATATTTAGAATTTATGGATAAACATCCTGAGCTTAAAATTATAGATTCTGATTTTCAAAATTGGTGTGATTATTTAATAAAAAATTATAAGAAAAATATAATTCAGATTGGAAGTTTCTAAATAAAAACCGGACAAAATACTTGTCCGGTTTTTTATTTAGAAACTTATCTTATCATATTTGATATAATTGCGACAAAAATAACTATAACAAAAATTATAAAAAAGATTTTAGCAATTATTGTTGAAACTCTATCACCTTCTGCATTTTTTCTTTTAAGCTCTGGAATTCCATTATTAATTAGAAGTTTATTGAACTCAGGTAAATCTGAATTTTCCATTTTTTCAGTACTATACATATAATAATCA
>NZ_LTAY01000064.1 GCF_002050515.1 Clostridium thermobutyricum DSM 4928
AGTTGAGATAGTTTATTATAAAATAGGCTGAATTATAAAAAATTTTAAATTTATATAGAATTTAAGTAGATAGAAGAAAATATATTCTAGAGTAACATCTCACAATATAATGAAAATGAATATAAATAGATTATTAACATGTAATATTAAATAAATTCAGAGAAAATTGTTAGAGTAAGATTTTATAACAAAACTATACTTTAACAACTTTTTACGTGATTGGTTTAGTATTAGTCTTTAGTACTTAAAATAAATTAAAACTCAAAAAAATAGTGAGAATAGCCATGTATAGTTATTCTCACTATTTTTTTGTTTGTATTATGTATGTTTTGAGTTTAATTTTAGCAAACTGCTAACTATTAATACTCTCTGTGGTGTGGTAAATCTTTTAAGTTATTGTTTTCGTCTCCATCTGGACTAGATTTTAAATATTCTTCTCCATTTCTTGAAGAAACAATTACATCTTTGATTTCACCATTTTTAGCCATTTGAACAGCTTCTTCAACGCTAACTGTTTCACCATTAGATAGTTTGTAACCAGCAGCAGCAGAGCTACCTTCTTTAGTTAAAACTTCAGTTATACATGCTAAGTTTGAATTGTTTTGAGTTTTTGAATTTTTCATAATAAACACCTCTACTTTCTACATTAATAGTATGTGGAGTGATTAGATATATATACTTAGAAATTTATGGATTAACTAGATGGTATAGGTTTTTTATTTAATACAAATATCATCTGTATAAGTTAAGATAATTTATGCTGATTGAAGATTATTTTTTTATGTCTAAAATTAAAAAAATAATAATTTTTATTATATTGGTGCTAAATTAAGAAAATCTCATAGGATAATATTATAAAAAGTAAATTTAGAGGTATAAAATGGAAAATTATAAAAGGCAACAGGAAAATTCATATAAATATACTTTGGCTAACACTAATTTAAGAGCGGAAAAATCTACTTCTGCAAATATAATTACTGTAATACCAGCTTTAGAAATGGTTCAAGCTATTGAAGCAGAGGAGGATTGGTATGAAGTATTATATAAAGGACAAAGAGGATATATGTATAGTGATTATTTATCTAAGACAAAATATACATGGACAGATGTTACTTTAAGATCTTATCCATCTGCTGAATCAAATCCAGTGACTATAATTCCACCAAAATCTATAGTGCAAGTGTTATCAGTAAATGGAGATTGGAGTCATGTTATATATGATAATAAAAAAGGATATATATTTAGTTATTTTCTTTCTGATGATGGAAATCCACCTGAAGGATATGATTTTAAATATTTTTACACTGACATGACAAAGTTTGTAAATGATAATAAAATTAAAAGTCCTACTACAAATTTAATTACAACTGATTTAGAAAATAAACTTACTTATATATTTGAAAAAAACAATGATGGTTCATGGAAGTTATTATATAAGTGGTCATGTACAGTAGGTAAGCCTAGTACACCAACTATTAAAGGAACTTTTTATGTTAGCGGTAGAAAGCCTTATTTTGGATCTGATACTTATAGAGTAAAATATGCTACTAGAATTAGAGGAAGTTATTATTATCATTCAATTTTATTTAATGCAGAAGGAACTGAAATTATTAATGATGTACTTGGAATGGCATTAAGTCATGGATGTATTAGATTAGCAGTAGAAAATGCTAAATGGATTTATGAAAATATATTAGATAAAACAACTATAATTATAAATTAAAATATATATAAGCTCTATTAGTATCTTATCTAATAGAGCTTATAAAATTTAAAAAATAATTCTGAAATTATTTATATATAGAAAAAAATATAAAAATAATATTTTAAAAATATTATTAAAATAATTTTATTTAAAATACTCGTAAATGAAAATTAAAAATAAAAAAAGTATTAACAAAACTCAATAAATAATATATATAATTTATTAATTAATATATTATTTATTGAGTATATAAATTTCTTATAATATAATAAAAAATAATAAATAGATATTTATTAAAAAACAAAGGAGAGATAGAAGTGGCATTAAAAAATTTTACATTTGGATTATTTCCAAATCCTTTAGAATATGTAGGTTCAATTACGACTTCAGAAAACATACAACTTCTTAGAGATTTATATGAATTTTTAGAGAAAGAGGAAATACCTTTTGATAAAAGAAAAAAGGAATTAGCTTACAGATGTGAATATAAGAAAGAGAATAATATATCAGAATATAAAGTTTACGATATAAGTGATAATTTATTAAATATTATAATAATAGATAATAATAATAATACAATTGAATTAATAAGAAATCCTTAAAATATTGACAAAAAAGCATTTACTTTAAATAGTAAGTGCTTTTTATATTAAATTTTCTAAAAATATTTCCAAAATAATCCAAAAGATGATATAATGAATATATTAATTTTAAATAAATAGTTTTTATATAAATTAATAGATATTAATAAATTTATTAATAACAATATTTTTATTATGTAGAGTAATCTTTTTTAATAGTGATATAATAATAAAAAGTTAAATAAACTATTTTAGGAGGAATTTTAGATGAAATTAGATGAAAAAATATTAAGTGAAGAATTAATGCATAAAGGAAATTTTCTTAAATTCGTAAATGTTACAGTAGAGCTTCCAGATGGAAAAAAAGGAACAAGAGATATTATAAGACATCCTGGTGCATCTGCAATATTACCATTTATAGATGATGAAACTGTAATATTAGTTAAGCAATTTAGAACAGCTTTAAATAAAATTTTAATTGAAGTTCCAGCAGGAAAATTAGAAAAAGGAGAAGATCCTTTAGTATGTGCTAGCAGAGAGCTTGAAGAAGAAACAGGCTATAAATCAGATAATATAGAATATCTTGGTACAATAGCAACTGGTGCTGGATTTACAGATGAAGTTATACATTTATATAAAGCTACTAATCTTTATGAAGGAATTAAATGTGGAGATGAAGATGAATTTATAGATATTATGAAGTTAAAAATTTCTGATGTGAAAAAGATGATTAAAAATGGAGAAATAATAGATACAAAAACAATATCTACTTTTATGTATATAGATTAGAATAAAACGCTTATTTTCTTAAGATTTTTATAAGTAACATATTTTCAATTAAATAAGAATATTTTATCTTTTTAAAACATAATAATATTTATAACTATTTAGGAGGATAGAATAGATGAAATTATTGGCTAAGAAAATAGGTGATACTTTTGAGGAGCAAAAATTCTACTATTTAATAGTATTGTTATTTTTCTGTATAGGTGTAGTTATTGGAGTATATGCTGTAAAGTATATGAGTCTTACAGATAGACAAGATTTAACAAGCTATTATTCAAGCTTTATAGAAAACATTCAAACTAATGAAATAAGCTATGCAAATTTGTTATTTGAAATATTCAAGAAGAATATAATAATTATAATTCCAATTATAATTTTAGGATTTACTTTTTTTGGTAGCCCTATAATTTTAATAATAAATTTAATGAAAGGATTTTCAATTGGATACACTTTCACATTTTTATTAACTATGTTTAATGGAGATGGTCTTATGTTAGCAGTTTCTTCACTTGTTCCACAAAATATTATATATATACCTTGTATTGTGGCTACTAGTATTATTGCATTAAGCCTTTCAACATTAAAATTTAAAGAAAAGTTTATTAAGAAAATGCCGATAAAAAATTTATTATTAAATAAAGGCGGAACTAACATATTATTGATAATACTTTGCATATTTATAATTGGTATGATAATTGAAGCTTACCTATCTCCAAATTTGATAAAGTTAGTTGTAACTAAATTTTATTTATAAAATGGAAATCAAGAGATGAAACTGAAGGGGAATTTATAAATTGTTGAATAGATATAAGTAATGGTATTAGGAGAGTAAAATGTTAGAAATTATTGAGAATTACAAAGAGTATTTATTTAAAAATGACAAAAGTGAAAATACTGTTTACGCTTATGTAACTGATGTAAATCTTTTTATTAAATTCTTAAATGCAAATAATAAGGAGCTTTATACTTCAGATAATGTAGCGATAATTGCCTATATACAAAATTTACTTGATACAGGTAAGTCTGAGAGGTCAATTAATCGTATTGTTATAAGTCTTAGAAGCTTTTATGGTTTCTTGAAAACAAAATCTTTAATAAATGATATTCCTAAGATAACTTATAAAAGTAGTAGAAACACAAAAAAACTTCCGCAAATACTTACAGTTGATGAAGTAGATAAGATAATTAAATCTATTGATAAAACTGGCGTAAAGGGAATAAGAGATAATGCTCTTCTTGAACTTATGTATGCAACTGGAATGAAAGTATCAGAGCTTATAGCATTAAATAATGAAGATGTAAATTTAGATTTATGTTTTGTTAAATGTACTGATAATAAGCATTATGAAAGACTTATTCCAATAGGAAGAAGTGCAACAAGAGCTTTAGAAGAATATATTTTAGTTAGAAATGATATTGCGGAAGCTGGGGAAGATAAGCTTTTTGTAAATTTAAATGGAAAGGGATTAACAAGGCAAGGTATTTGGAGAATAGTAAAGGAATATTCTCATAAAGCTGGAATAAAAAAAGAAGTCAATTTAAATACATTTAGACATTCTTTTGCGGTGCATATGCTTCAAAATGGTGCAAATGTAAGAGCAGTTCAAAAGCTTCTAGGAAATCAAGTTTTGACTTATATGGATACTTATTATGAAATAATAAATAGTGATAAAATAAATCTTGTTTATAAAAATGCACATCCAAGAGCTTAAAATATTAAAAAGTTAAAATAAAATGATTTTTGTAAATTAGTATATACATAATTTAAAATTATTTTTGTATAGACTTTTTATAAGATTACAAACCTTTTAGAAAATTTTTCTAAAAGGTTTATTTTTTTATAAAAATATAGATATAAATAATAATTAACAATAATATGGAGATAATAAGTTCTAAGGAGGGATTGTAATGAAAAAAACAATAAACATAAGAAAAATATTAATAATAGCCATATGTGTATTTATGGTTATACCTTTTTTTAGTCCATTAGCCTTAGAAGATAAAGAGAGAAAAGATACAACAGAATCTAGTGACGGAATGAAAGTAGAAGCTAAATCAGCATTATTAGTTGAGCCAACTACTGGTAAAGTAATATATGAAAAAAATGCTGACCAAAAATTTGCACCAGCATCTGTAACAAAAGTAATGACCATGTTATTAGCAATGGAAAGTGTAGATAGTGGAAAAAATAAGCTTACTGATAAAGTTACTTGTAGTGAAAATGCTAAAAAAATGGGTGGAAGTACCATGCTTTTAGAAAATGGAGAAATAAGAACTTTAGAAGAACTTTTAAAAGGAGTTGCTATAGCATCAGGTAATGATGCAGCAGTAGCAATAGCAGAATACATAGGTGGTTCAGAAGAAAATTTTGTTAAGATGATGAATGATAAAGCAAAAGAGCTTGGTATGAAAAATACACATTTTAACAACTGTACTGGATTACCATCAGAAGGCCATGTTTCAACAGCTAAAGACATAAGTTTAATGTCAATGGAATTATTAAAACATAGAGACATATTAAAATATTCAAGTATTTATATGGAAACTATATCAGAAGGAAGAAAAAGCCCTATAGAATTAGTAAATCATAATAAATTAGTTAGATTTTTTAAAGGATGTGATGGTTTAAAAACTGGATACACATCAGAAGCTAAATATTGTATTTCAGCTACAGCTACAAGAGATGGTGTAAGAATGTTAGCTGTAATAATGGGAGCTCCTACATACAAAATAAGAAATAGAGATGCAGGTATGCTTTTAAATTATGGTTTCTCTAAATTTGAAGGTAAAAAGATAGTATCTAAAGATCAAGTAATTGGAGATGCTAATTTATCAGATGAAACAGATGAATTATTTGAAGCAAAAGCAAAAAATGATTTAATTGCTGTATTAGAAAAAGGACAAAAAGGTAAGATAGAAAAGAAAATTATACTTGATAAGACTAAAGATAAATTCAAAGCTGGTGAAATTGTAGGTAAATGTGAATTATACAATGGAAAAGAATTAGTTGGTGAAGTAGAAATATATACTGATAGAGATATATCTAAACCAGGAGTGTTTACAAAGATTAAATATAAAATAAAAAATATATTTAAATCTAAAGATGAAAAAGAAAATACAGAAACAAATAAAAAAGACAATAAAGTTAACGAAGAAGATAAAAACTTAAAGAAGGCTAGCTAAAAGAAAAAAGACGATTTATACTACTTTATAATAGTATAAATCGTCTTTTGTTTTATACTGTTTTAAAACATGTAAACATAGTGTATAATTAGTAAAGAAATATATTATGGAGGGCATAAATGGATAAACCTAAAATTAAAGTAAAAGTTGCAGATTTTGAAGGGCCATTTGATTTGCTATTACATTTAATAAAAAAAAATAAGATGGATATCTATAATGTTGAAATATTCAAAATTACAAATCAATATTTAGGATATTTAGAAGATATGAAAAAAATGGACTTAGAAATAACTTCTGAATTTATTGTTATAGCAGCAACTTTAATAGAAATAAAATCTAAAAGTCTACTTCCTAAAATAAAGAAAGAAGATGATGAAGTAGATGAAGAGGATATTGAAAAAGCTCTTTTAGAAAAATTAATAATTTATAAGAAAATAAAAGCTTCAACAGAGTTCTTTAAGAAGAAGGCGTTAAATGTTGGATGTACATATAGCAAAAAAGCAGAAGTAATAGAAGTGAAAAAAGAGAAATTTAATAATGATGATCTTTTTAATAATATAACATTAGTTGACTTATATAACATATACAATGAGTTATTAGAAAATTATTCTAAAAAACAAAATAATAATATAGGAATAATAAACAGAAATATAAAAAGAGATGATTATAAAATAGAAGATAAATATGAATATATATTAAATGTATTGTCAATGCATGAAAAAATAAATTTTACTGATGTAATATACAATTGTTCATGTAAATTAGAATGTGTCGTAACGTTTTTAGCATTATTGGAGCTTATAAAACAAAAAAAAGTAAAAGCATATCAAATTGAGAATTTTGGAGAAATAATAATAGAGGGATGTAAGGAAGATGAATAAACTAAATATAAATCAATTTGAATTTGATGAAGTTTCAAAAAAAAATATATATAAAGCTGCAATAGAAGCTATGCTTTTTGTAAGTGGAGAACCTTTAAGTCTTAGAGATATAGCAGTAAATTTAGAAGTTACACCAAAATTTGCTGAAGAGTTATTAGGCGAAGTTATGTTAGATTATGAGATAAATAACAGAGGAATAAAGCTTATACTTATAAATGGAATGTATCAACTTGTTACTAAAGGAGAATATAGTGAATACATAGAAAGATTACTTAATAAAAATAGAAGACAATCATTAAGTCAAGCTTCTTTAGAGAGTTTATCAATAATAGCTTATAAACAACCAATAACTAGAGTTGATATAGATGAAATAAGAGGTGTTAAGTCAGATAGTGCAATTCAAAGACTTATAGAAAGAGAATTAGTAGCAGAAGTTGGAAGATTAGAAGTAATAGGACGACCTATACTATATGGAACTACAGATGAATTTTTAAGACAATTTGGACTTTCAGGATTAGATGAACTTCCGTCATTAGATTTATTTTCAGTTGAAGATGAGAAAATAGAAGAAGAAAATATTTTTGAAGATGATATATTAGAAGATGATATATTAGAAGATGATGAATAAAATAAAAAAGACTTCACCAAAGTGAAGTCTTTTTTATTTATTTTACATCGTATCCATTAACAGATGAAGTAGAATCATTTGAATCATATTGACGATTAATACCATATGATTCTTCAACAACTTCTACTTTGTCATTGTTTTGTGATGTTTTATTTTTAGAACCTTTTTTATCACCAAAATCTTTGCAAACATCTTTAAACATTTCTAAAACTTGAGGAACAGTATCAATTATTCTGTCATAAGTGCTGTCTTGTTCTACAGGTAAAAGTCTTACACAATCTTTTTTAACTACTAAAAATGAAACTGGTTTTACTGAAACTCCAGCTCCTGAACCACCAGCAAATGGATAATCAACTTGGAAATCAGAAGATAATTTATTTTTAGAATCAAATTCAGATCCTCCTGAAGCAAATCCAAATGAAACACGTGATATAGGAATTATACAAGCTCCATCTTTAGTTTCAACTGGAGAACCTATAATTGTATTAACATCTATCATGTCCTTTAAGTTTTCCATAGTACTTTTCATTAAATTTTCTATTGGATGTTCTTTATCTCTATTCATAATAATTTCCCTAATGGGAGCACCTCCTTATAGTATAAAACTCTTTAATAATAATAAGTATCGTATAAATAATCTGCCCAATTGAAATTTTAATTATACATTTACTTTTAAAATTAATTAGTAATTTATCTTTAAAAACAGGATTGACTTTAAATTTAGAATCTTTAATTTTAAATACTACTAAAATAATGTTATATAATATTGGGAATAAAGCAGATATAGCTCCGTATGCAATAGCTGTATTCTTAGGATCTGATAAAGAATAATTAAAAGTAGTATCAAAAATTAATTTTGGTTTATAAGACCGATGCTTTAATTTATAAAATAATAACTTTATAAAAGATGGTGATATATTATCCTTTATGAAATTATTTAATTTTTTAAATTTATTTTTCTTTGAAAAATTAATTTTTGTCTTTTGTTTTTTTGACTTTATGCCTTTATCTTTCGGTAGTATTTTGAAATTATAAATTTTAAAACTAAATGTAGAATCTATATATGAAAAACTTAAGGTTAATTTTATTGGAATTAGAAGAATAAAAAGTGATATTAAAAAAATTATAAGTAATAGTTTCATATATAAAGCCTCCATTAGTCAATAGTTTTATTATTAACTATGATTAGGAAAAATATACTATGGACAAAAAATAAAATATAGGTATATAAAATAGATTTTATCTCAAAATATTATAGAGGTGATTTTAATATGAAGAGTTTAAAAAAACTTATAATTATTTTCTTATGTACTTTATCAATAGGAGTTATATTTGAAAGAGAAGCCTTTGGATTTGGAAAAGACCTAAGAATAAATGGAAGATGTGCAATAGCTATAGATAAAGAAACTGGTCAAGTATTATTTGAGCAAAATGGATATGAGATAGTTGAAATGGCAAGTACAACAAAAATTTTAACTGCTTTAGTATCTATAGAAAATGCTGAATTAGATCAAAAATTTGTAGTTAGTAAAAATGCATCATCTTGTAGAGGTTCAAAAGTAGGTTATAAAGCTGGTGAAGAAATAACTGTTAAAGAATTATTATATGGACTTATGTATAAATCAGGAAATGATGCTGCTATAACTTTAGCGGAAGGAATTGGAGGATCTGTTGAAGAATTTGCAAGAATAATGAATCATTATAGTTCTAGTCTTGGGCTTATAGATTCACATTTCCAAACACCTCATGGGTTAGATAAAGAAGACCATTATTCATCTGCCTATGATTTAGCAATTTTAGCTTCTAAGGCTATGGATTATCCAATGTTTAGAGAAGTTGTTGGAACAAAATCAATAACAAAGGATAAGTCAGGATTTACAAGAGACTACAATAATATAAATAAAATTCTTTGGCAAATAGAAGGAGCTAATGGAGTTAAGACAGGATATACAGGTAAAGCAGGAAAATGTCTTGTAACATCTGTAAATAGAAATGGAAGAGATATAATAATAGTTGTATTAAATTGTCCTGGTAGATGGAAAGAAACTCAAAAAATTTATGAAAATGTAAAAGATAAATGTCCAGTAAAAAAAGAAAAAGAGACTACAAGTAAATTATTAGGTGAAGAAGTAGCATTTGCATATAATCCAGGAAATAGAAGTGAAAAAATAGAAGTTTCTAATAAAAATCTAGAATTAGATGGAGGAGAGACTTTATTAGCTTATAAAGTGATTAATAGTAATAGAAGTTTAAATGATTGTAATTCTGAGAAAGAAGCAATTTTAGATGAAGAAGATATAATAAAATTTTTATACTAGAAAAAAGGGAAAATACTTTTTGTATTTTCCCTTTTTATGAAATTTAGAACCAAAATTATATATGAATAATACTTTATATAAGAGAATTAAATTATAGGAGAAAGATATGAGAGAGAGATTTACTTGCATAGATTTAGGGACAAGTTATTGTCCTTGTCATCTAGCTGAAAGTGGAGATTGTATTCTTTGTTCACAACTTAGAGGAAAATGCTTCTGTGATTGTAAGGATTGGAATGGAGTATGTGTTTATAGTGAGTTTTGTAATAACAAGAAGAAAGCTAAAGAGGGAAGAAAAACATATGACTGTAAAGTAATAGAAATAAAAAAATATGCAGAAGATATATTATCTATAAAAATCCAAGTTACTAGACAGTTTGCATTTGACCTTTCTAATCCAGGAAGTTATGTATTTGTTAGAAAAGCTGAAGAAGGATATTTTGATACTCCAATATCAATTGTAGAAACAAATCCAGAAGAAGAGTGGATAGAGTTTATAGTTAAAATAGCAGGGGTGAAGACAAAACAATTAGAAGAATTAAATTTAAATGACATTGTTAAAGTAAGAGGACCATATTTTAATGGAGTATTTGGAAGAAAAGAAATTTATAAGTTAAAAGAGGAACAAGTTTTAATTATTGGAAGAAATGTTGGACTGGCACCTGTAGTACCAGTTATAAAAAGATTAACTAGAGAAAACAATAAAATTTATTTATTAAAAGATTTAGCGGGAATTAATAAGGATTTCTTAAAAGAAGAATTAGATAATTATAATCCAATAATAGAAGAAAATGAAATTATCTCTAATGGTAAGCTAACAGATTGGATAAAAGAAAGAATAAATTATTATATAAACAAAGGAGTAAGTCATATACACATAGGAGGAGCAGATATAATTACTTATCTAGTAATAGAATATTTAAATGATATAAACAGAAATGATATAACTCTTTCTTGTTGTAATAATTTTAAAATGGCCTGTGGAGAAGGAGTCTGTGGTGCTTGTACAATAAGATATGATGGAGATAAAGTGAGAAGATATTGTAAATATCAAACTGATCCAAGAACAGTTTTTAAAGGAAGGTGGCTAATATGATAAAAGTTGTAGTAATTGGTGGAGGATGGTCTGGATGTGCAGCAGCAATTTCAGCTAAAAAAGCAGGAGCAGAAGTTCATTTATATGAAAAAACTGATCTTTTACTTGGACTTGGAAATGTAGGCGGAATTATGAGAAATAATGGAAGATTTACAGCTGCAGAAGAACTTATAGCAATGGGTGCAGGTGATTTAGTAGAAATTTGTGATAGATGTGCACTGCATAAAAATATAGATTTTCCTGGGCATACTCACGCAACACTTTATAATGTAAATATAATAGAAAGTGAAGTCAGAACTCACTTGGAAAAGTTAGGTATAAATATTTATACAGAAAAGAGAGTTGTAGATGTTGATTTTGATGGAAAGAAAATAAATGGAATTTATCTTCAGGATGATAGTTATATTGAAGGAGATGTATTTGTAGAAACAACAGGGTCAACAGGACCTATGGGTAATTGCTTAAGATATGGAAATGGATGTTCTATGTGTGTATTAAGATGTCCAGCTTTCGGTCCAAGATTAAGTATAAGCGAAAGATGTAATATTGAGGATATAAAAGGAGAAAGAAAAGGAGATGAATTAGGTGCATTTTCAGGATCATGTAAATTAGCAAAAGAAAGTTTATCTAAAGAGGTAAGAGAAACTTTAGATAAAGAAGGAGTAGTTGTATTAAAAGTTCCTAATGATCAAATAAATTATGAGAAATTAGGAAAAAAAGTTTGTCAGCAATATGCTTTAAAAGAGTTTGCTGAAAATGTGATATTGCTTGATACTGGTCATGCAAAACTAATGTCTAGTTTTTATAATTTAGAAAAATTAAGAAAAATAAAAGGTTTAGAAAGAGCTAAATTTGTAGATCCTTATGCAGGAAGTAAAGGAAATTCTATAAGATATCTTTCTGTAGCACCAAGAACTAATGAGATGCAAGTAGAAGGTGTTGAAAATCTTTTCTGTGGAGGAGAAAAATCAGGACTTTTCGTTGGACATACAGAAGTATGATTATCTAAATTACTAAAACTATAACTTATAAGTAAATATAAATTCTATTTATAAGTTATAGTTATTTCTTTAGAATCACTATTCCAAACAATTTTATCTATTATTTC
>NZ_LTAY01000065.1 GCF_002050515.1 Clostridium thermobutyricum DSM 4928
AGAATGTTGAAAAGCTTATGAAGATAATTGCTAATATTATAGAGTAACTTACTTATATAAAAGCTAAATTATATAGATAAAATAAATCTAAAATATCAGAATTGATTGAAAAAAATAACAAATATGGATATAATATGTGTAACAATAAATATAAAATAATTATAATATTTGTTGTTAAATAATAGTTTAAAAAGAGAGAATTATATATGAGAAAATTTATTTTATCTTTTTGTGTAATTTTATCAATGTTTTCATTAGTCGCTTGTAATAAAGAAAATATATCTAGTGGTATTAATGTTAGTGTTGGTGAATCTACTAAATTTACTAAAGAGGAAATAAATAAAGCTGTAGATTGTGTTAAAGAGAATTTTAAATTTCCAGACTCTACTTTAACAGATTTATGGTATGATGAAAATAAATCAAATTCTTTTATTGATGGATATTTAGAAGCTGGAAATGGGTCTGTAAATGGAGTAGATGATAAAAATGTAATTGTTTTATTATCTAACTTTGATGTTGGTGACTCTGGTGAAAATACTGTTTTAAATCCAAATTCTAGTTATACAAATTATAAGTGGATATTAATAAGAGATGGAAAAGAAAAAGATTGGAAAGTTGATGATTCTGGATATTAGGAAAATATTTAGAATAGTTAAAAAGGGGGTCTTGTTAGACAACCTTTTTTTATTTTTATCAGAGATGCATATAATAGTAAATTTATTTATAATTAAAAGTAAGGTTAATATAAAATATTATTTATTAGGAAAGGAAGTTGTATATGAAAAAGGTAATTTGTATAGGGGAAGCTTTAATAGATTTTATATCAATAGATAAAGGAAAATCCTTAATTGAAACTTCTGGATTTATGAAAAAAGCAGGTGGAGCACCAGCTAATGTTGCAGCTGCAATTTCAAAATTAGGTGCTGAAGCTTATTTTTGTGGAACTGTTGGAGATGATGCTTTTGGATTATTTTTAGAAAATACTTTTAAAAATAATAATATAAATACTGAATATATGTTTAAGTTAAAAGATAAAAATACAACTTTTGCTTTTGTATCTTTAATGGAAAATGGAGAAAGAGATTTTGAGTTTTCAAGAAGTGCAGATGAATGTTTATCTTTTGATATGATAGAAGATAATTTAGAGATGTTTGATTTATTCCATTTTGGTAGTGCTACAGCATTTTTAGGTGGAGAATTAAAGGAAACATATTATAAAGCAAAAGAATATGCTTTAAAAAACAATAAATTAATTTCTTTTGATGCAAATTATAGAGATAGTCTTTTTGGAGATAAAAAAGAGTTATTTATAAATTGCTCTAAAGACTTTATAAAAGATAGTCATATAGTTAAATTAAGTGATGAAGAGGCTTTTTTAATAAGTGGGGAAGAAGATGTAGAAAAAGCAGCTAAATATATTATAGGATTAGGGTGTAAGTGTCTTATAATAACTTTAGGGAAAAAAGGAGCTTTATTAACTACAAAAGAAAAGCAAGTATTAGTTAAAACTAAAGAACTTAAAATGAAAGATGCTACAGGTGCAGGAGATGCTTTTATTGGAGCAGTTCTTGTACAAGTCTTAGACGATAAAGAAAAAGATATGGAAGAAGTAGTTAAGATGGCAAATTTAGTTGGAGGAATAACAACAACTAAAGTAGGAGCTTTAGAGTCAATTCCTAGTTGGGAAGAGGTTCATGAGTATATTAAAAAAGAATTATAATTTGATATGGTTAATAAATTAGATAAAACTAATTAATATAACCATATAGTAATAAGATTTAATAATAAAAGGTGAGAGTTATATTGAATAATAAAAATGGTATTTTAGGAGAGGATTTATGAATTTTGGAGGATGGTCTTCATGGCAAGTTTTCACCTTAGTTTTTTGTATTGGAACAGCACTTGTTATTGGTATAGTAAGCCGTAAAAATAAGAAATGAGATGAGTAAGTTTAGGATTGTAAGAATAAAAATTAGGGTGAACAATTGAATTAATTTATATATTTTATAATGCTCATATATTGAGATTAGTTTAAAATAGAAATGTTTTTAATGTAATTATAAAAAGATATAGGATTTATCCTATATCTTTTTATTTTTAATTATTAAATATAAGGAATTTACAAAAATAATAACATATATATGAATATTATTATTTTAAAGCTTAAATTACTTAATGTATGAGAAATATATTATAATTTAACAATTTATAAATTTCCCACCATTAACATGAATTGTTTCTCCTGTTATGTAAGATGCTCCTGTTGAAGCTAGGAAAACATATGCTTCTGCAAGTTCTACTGGTTGACCTGCTCTTTTAAGTGGAGTATTTTGACCAAAGGTAGTTACATCTGTTCCACTAAAGGAAGCTGTAATAAGTGGAGTCCAAATAGGTCCTGGAGCAACTGCATTTACTCTAATTCCGCGTCCAGCTAAAGATTTAGCAAGAGATCTTGTAAATGTTACTAAGGCACCTTTTGTGCAAGAGTAGTCTATTAATTTTTCATCTCCATGATAAGCAACTATAGAAGTTGTATTTATTATTGAAGAACCACATTCCATATGTTTAAGAGCTCTTTTAGTTAAGTAAAATGCACTAAACATATTGTTTTTGAATGTATTTTCAAATTGCTCGTCTGTAATATCTTCTAAATTAGTATTAACAAATTGCATTGCAGCATTGTTAATAAGAATATCTATTTTAGAGAATTTTTCTATTGTCTTTTGGATAACTGTATCACAAAAAGTTGGGTCACTTACATTACCAGATAAAAGTAAACATTCTCCATTGTTTTTTTCTATAAGTTCTTTAGTTTTATTAGCATCATCATGTTCATTAAGATAAACAATAACAACCTTTGCTCCTTCTCTAGAATAAGCTAAAGATACAGCTCTACCAATTCCACTGTCACCACCTGTTATTATTGCAACCTTATCTTTTAATCTTTTTCCATCATTAATATATTCAGGTAATTCATAGACAGGTTGTGGATTCATTTCACTTTCAAACCCAGGTTGTTTATTTTGATGTTGGTCTGGAAATCCAGTTGGAAAGTTATGTGTATTAGTCATAAAATAATCCTCCTATAACTTTTATTTATTTGTAAATATGAATTTTAATCTTAAAAATAATTCTAGATATAGTATTTGCTAAGGAGAAGAGGATTATTTTTGTAAATTATGGATTAATAGAGGGCGTAGCTTTTTATACATTTATTTTTTATAAAATTTACGAATTTATTTGTTAGTTTTAATTTGTTTTTTCTTAAATTCATAAAGTGAAACTGCTGAAAGTGCAATACTAATTCCAATGCCTAAACCATAAATAAAATCAGGTAGTTGAATAAATTTCCTAAGTAATATTGTTGTGAAAAGTATAATTAAACTTAAATTTATATAGCTTATATTTATTTTTTTCATTTTAATCTCCCAAAGGTAAATAGTAATATAAATAAATATGAAATTTAATTTTGTTATATTCTAAATTTAATTATTTCTAATTTAGAAATATTGTTTCAAAATATAAAAATTTATTTTTAAAATATATTGAAAATCATTATCATCTAATTTATAATAAGCTAAGTGGGAAATATTACAACGAAATAGGGGGAAGAAATTATGATGATAAATAAAAGGTTAATAAATATCTGTAATGAGTCTAAAAAATATATAGCTCTTACTGTTTTAACTAATTGGATTGCTACTTTATGCAATATAATAACTGTAATTTTTATAGGGCAGTTTATAAATAAATTATTTTTATATAAAAATCTAAATTTAAAAAATGAAAATGTTATAGATTTTTTATCTAAGTTTGAGGTGTTTAAAAATATTTCTTTACTCACTTCTATAATCATAGTAGCAGGTCTTTTAGTTCTAAGATATATTTCTAATATTCTATATACTAAATTCTCTTGTATGGCTTCTTCAAAGGCTAGAGTTACTTTAAGAGAGTTAATTTATAAAAAGCTTTTAGAGCTTGGAACTTCTTATACTTCTGTAGAAAGCACTTCTTCAGTAGTACAAGTATCAGTTGAAGGTGTGGAGCAATTAGAAATTTATTTTGGAAGATATTTACCTCAATTTTTCTATTCACTTTTAGTTCCAATAACTTTATTTTTCTTTATGAGCTTTATATCTATTAAAGCTTCAATAGTATTTATACTTTCAGTTCCACTTATTCCAATTTCAATTATAGCAATTATGAAAATTGCAAAGAGAATTTTAAAAGATTATTGGAAGTCTTATTCTGATTTAGGTGGAACATTCTTAGAAAATCTTCAAGGATTAACTACTTTAAAGGTTTTTAATATTGATGAAGAAAGACATGAAAAAATGAATAAGGAAGCTGAAAACTTTAGAAAAATAACTATGAAAGTTTTAAGTATGCAGTTAAATTCTATAACTATTATGGACTTAGTTGCTTTTTGTGGAGCAGCCTTAGGAATAATCGTAGCTCTTTTTCAATTTAGAAATGGAGAAATACAAATTGGAAGTTTAATTATAATAGCAATTCTTTCTTCAGAATTCTTTATTCCATTAAGACTACTTGGTTCATACTTCCACATTGCTATGAATGGAATGGCAGCAAGTGATAGAATGTTTAAAATTTTAGATGCTAACACAGAAGATATTTCTGAATTAAAAGAAAATGAAGTTTACTCTGAAGTAAAAGAAAATAGAATTAAATTTAGAGGAAAGAGCAGTAATAATTCTAAAAAAGAAGATAAAACATTTAAAGATATAAATATCAAATTAAAAGATGTTAGTTTTAGTTATGATGGAAAAAGAAATGTATTGAATAATATAAACATGGATATTTCTAAAGGTGGAGTAGTTGCGATAGTTGGAGAAAGTGGTTCTGGAAAAAGTACAATAGCTTCTCTTATATTAAATGAACATAAAGTTTCTAGTGGAGAAATTCTTATAAATGATACAAATATAGAAACGGTAAATAGAGATTCTATTTATAAAAATTTAGCTTTAGTTTCTACTAATAGTCATATTTTTAATGGAACAATTTTAGATAATTTATTAATTGGTAAAAAAGATGCAACAGATAAAGAAATTGAAAATGCGTTAAAGCTTGGAAGATTATATGATTTTGTATCTGGATTAAAAGATGGTTTATTAACGGATGTTGGACAAGCTGGTAGTTCACTTTCAGGAGGACAAAAGCAAAGATTAGCTTTAGCTAGAGCTATTTTAGCAGATAGACAAATGATTATATTTGATGAGGCTACTTCTAATATAGATGTTGAAAGTGAAGAAAGCATTTGGGAGGCTATTTATGAGCTTTCAAAATCTAAAACAATTTTAGTTATTTCTCATAGACTTTTAAATGTAAAAGATGCAGAAAAAATTTATGTTTTAAATAAAGGAAAGTTAGAAGAAAGCGGAAAACATCAGGATTTAATAAATAAAAAGGGAATTTATTATAACATGGTAAACAGTCAAAATGAATTAGAGAAAATAAGGGAGGTTTGTTAATTATGGAAAGAAGGTCAGGCTTCCAAATAATGAAAAGGTTAATTGTTGAACTAAAACCATTAGCTCCAATTATGGGAATAACTATAACTCTTGGTGTAATTGGATTTTTAGCTTCAATTTCTATAGTTTCTTTTGCTGGAGTAGCAATAGGAGTATTAATTGGAGAGATAACTTCTATAACTTTTAAAGGTGCAATACTAGTTATGATATTAAGTGCAGTTTTAAGAGGATTTTTAAGATATGGTGAGCAATTATCAGGACATTATATTGCTTTTAAAATTTTATATATTTTAAGAGATAAAGTGTTTAGTAAACTAAGAGAATTAGCACCAGCAAAGCTTGAAGGAGCTGAAAAAGGAAATCTAATTTCTTTAATCACTTCAGACATAGAGCTTTTAGAAGTTTTTTATGCTCATACTATAGCACCTATTTCAATTGCAATAATTACAAATTCTATAATTACAATAGTTTTATATTTAATAAATCCTTTATTTGGTTTATTAGGCTTAGTATTTTTCGTTATAGTAGGATTTATAATTCCTTATTTATCTTCTTCATTAGGGAAAGAAGCAGGAATGGAATATAGAAATATGTTTTCAGAATGCAATAACTATATTTTAGATTCTTTAAGAGGATTAAAAGAGGTGCTTCTTTTTAATAATGGTGAAGAAAGATTAAATGAAATAAACTCAAAATCAGAAAGAATTAATAAACATCTAGATGGTATAAAAAAGCATGAAGGAATAATAAAAGCCACAACAGACCTTGTAATTATGCTTGCTATTTTAACTTTTGTTTTAGTAGGCTTTTATGAAGTTTCAGTTGGAAACTTATCTTTTACTGGAATGATTTTAGGAATACTTATTATTTCATCTTCATTTGGACCTGTAGTTGCTTTAAGCAATTTATCAAACACTCTTCTTCAAACATTTGCATGTGCAGAAAGATTATTCGCTTTATTAGATGAAGAGCCAAAGGTTTTAGAAGTTAATTCTGGAGAAGAAATAAATAAAGAAGTTGTGGAATATGAAAATGTTTCTTTCGCATATCCTGGTAGAAAGGAAAAAATATTTGAAGATACATCTATTACAATTAATAAAGGTGAAAAAATAGCTTTAATAGGTGAAAGTGGAATTGGTAAAAGTACATTTATAAAGCTTATTATGAGATTTTGGGATGTAGATAAAGGAAAAATTACTATAGACAATAAAAATATTAAAAATATAAAGACTGATTCTATTAGAAAAAGTCAAACATTAGTTTCACAAGAGACTTATTTATTTAATGAATCTATTTTAGAAAATATAAAGGTTGGTAATCTTAATGCTTCAAAAGAAGAAGTTATAAAGGCAGCTAAAAAAGCTTCAATTCATAACTTTATAGAAACATTACCTAATGGATATGAAACAAAAGTAGGAGAGCTTGGAGGAAGATTATCATCAGGAGAAAAGCAAAGAATAGGTCTTGCAAGAGCATTTTTAAGAGATGGAGAAATTTTAATTTTAGATGAGCCAACAAGTAATTTAGATACATTAAATGAAGGTGAAATTTTAAAATCAATTAAAGAAAACTGTAAGGATAAAACAATTATTCTTATATCACATAGAAAATCAACAACTACTGTTTGTGATAAAGTTTTAAGATTAGAAAACAAAAAATTAGTTTAAAACTTAATAGCATTACTTTAAAGATAAATTTTTTTAAATAATTAATGATAATGATTATTGATATATATAAAAGGAGGCAATGTATGGGAAGAATAGAAATAGAAAAAAAGACTATTAAATTAATGATAGAAATATATTGTATGAAAAATCACAATAGAGAAAAAGGTGATTTATGCGAAGAGTGTAGTGAATTATTAGATTATGCTCACAAAAGACTTAGTTTATGTAAATTTGGAGATAATAAATCAACTTGCTCTAGATGTCCTATACATTGCTACAAAAAAGATATGAAAGTAAAAATAAAAAAAGTAATGAAATTTTCAGGAATGAGATTATTAATTTATAATCCAGTAGAATTAATAAGACATGCCTTGAATAAATAGGAGTAGAGATATATGAATAAGATTAAGAATTGTATATATGTAGGAATTGGGCTTATATCATTTGTTTTAGGAGCAATAGGAGTAATACTTCCTGTGCTTCCTACAACACCATTTTTATTGTTATCAGCATATTGTTTTGCTAAAGGCTCAAAAAGATTTAATAATTGGTTTTTAAATACAAAAATTTATAAAAAGCATTTAGAAAGCTTTGTTAATGAAAAAGCTATGACATTAAAGCAAAAAATAGTTATATTAGCTTTTGCAGATTTTATGATAGCTTTTCCATTAATACTTGTAAATAGCCTTCATTTAAGGATATTTTTAATATTCCTTATAATTGTAAAATTCTATTACTTCATATTTAAAATAAAAACAATAAGAAAAGATGAAGTTAAAGGAATAGTTGAATAGCTACCTCTATAAATTATAAATTTTATATTAAAAAAGACTAAGAACTATATGTTCTTAGTCTTTTAATTTTAAAGTGAAGAAATTAGGCATAAGAAAGGTTCTGATGCATCTATTTCTTTTATGTTTTTAAAGTTACTCTTAGTTAAGTGATTTAATATGTCTTCTTTTTTTACAAAGTGGTGATGAGCTCCTTCTTTCCAATCACAAATTAAAAGTTTTCCATTTGGTTTTAAAATTCTCTTTACTTCTTTTAGTAAAAGCATAGGATTATCTAGTTCATGATAAACTGCAATAATAAATACAAGGTCAGCAAAGTTTTCTTCTACTGGAATTTCATTTTCAGTCATTAATTTAACTGAAAATCTAGAATCAAGTTTTGGTACTCTGTTTTCAGTAGTCCAGTTTATCATTTCCTTGGAAATATCAAATCCAAAACAAGTTGCATCTGGTATTTTTCTTAAAATAGCTTCAGCAAAGAATCCAGTGCCTGTACCAATATCAACTAAAGTACTGTTAGAAGGTAGGTTTAATTCTTTTATTAAAAGGTCTAAATTTAAAGATTCTAATCTTTTTGGATTATTTAATTTTTCTAGCTTTTTAACATCAAATTTATGATTATTCATAGTAAGTCTCCTTTTCATAGTTTAATTTAAACTTATACTAGTTTAAGCACGTTTAAAAGTCAATGGAATAAAGGTTAATAAAGTATGTATTAGGATTAGATTATATCAAAAAGATATAAAAACAGTTATAATTGTTATAAATTTCTTAAACTTATATTTGTTTTTATTATATTAATTTTTTGGAAGTATTTGTTTTGTATAATAATTAAAACACTTAGAAAGGAAGGTAGGGATATGAAGAAAATTATAATAGGAATTATAGCTGTATTAATATTATGTATAGGTGGTCTTTATATAAGATATTTATATATATTAAATACTAACTATAAGATTGTAGCTAGCAATAAAGTTGATAATATTAATTTAAATACAAGTACTAATGGAAATAACATATCTAATATAAATAATGCAAATACGAGTAATTTAAATAAAGGAAACAGTGAGACTTCAAATAATGTAAATAATAATTATACAGATAAGCAAACAGAAAGTACAGGTGGAGTTATTGAATTAGTTAATGAGAATCAAAATGAAAAAAATTTAAGGACTGTCATTGTAAAAAATACTACTGGAAGAAAAATTTCAGATAATGAATTAAGTAATTATATGAGATATTGGATGTCAGTAGGACAATTAAATTGTTTAGGAGTTTATTCTTATGAGAATACTCTTTGGGGAAAAGCATGGATAAATGAAGTTTCATCTTCAGATCTTATAACAGCTTTTATTCAAGCTAATGGTGAAGAAGCTCTAAAAAAAGATATAACAGCAAATGAATTTAATAATGCAGTAATGAGATTGGATAATATTGTTGAAAGTCAGCCAATTCCTTTTACAAAATCTCAAATTAAAGAAGTATTAGCTAATTTAATGGAACAAGAATATGGAAAAGATAAAATAGCAAAAATAGTTTATTCAAATCCATGGTATAAAGTTTATACTGAGCCATATAATAAAAAAAGTACACCTATATATGTAGATATGTACACTGGTTATGCAACTGGTGCATAAAATATAAACTGATTAATAGTTAGAAAAATAAATTAGATATATTTATAGAATTAAAAATATAGGATAAAATTTAAAGAGGATTTAGTCTAATATAAGATTAAATCCTCTTTAATATAATTATATAATTTATGTTAACTATATTAAATTAAAAATAAATTATTTAAGTATAATAATTTAGATTTATATATTAACATCCATAAAATTTCAGATATTTTTCAATGTTTGATTTTATATATTCTATATTATGATGACCTTTAAAAATATTATTTTTACAATCTATTCCTCTTTGTTTTAAAATTTTATATAAAACTAAACAACCTTCATAAAATTTTCCTTCATCTTTGTTTCCAGCATCAAGGAAAACTTTAATATCAGAAAGAATATCATTGTTTTTTGCAATATATAATGGGTCATATTCGTTCCAGGAAGCTAGGTTTTCAAAATATAATTTATCATCATCTTCAAGATTAAGTTCTAATGCAGGCATATGACCACCTACTTTGGAAAACATATTTTGATGTCTGAAAATGTTGTGAAGAGCTATATAACCACCAGCAGATGCACCACCTATATATCTTCCTTTTCTATCTTTTATAGTATTAAATTTTTTATCTATTAAAGGAATTATTTCTTTAATAAAATAATCTTCATACATTCCTAAATTTATAATTCTATTATCTTCAGGATTGCACACTTCTTTACAGGTTAAAGAGGAATTTAATCCACGGCTGTTTTCAAAGCTTGGACATACAATTATCATAGGATTTATTTCTTTATTTTTAATCATTAAATCAGCTTTTACATTTATATCAGCTTCAAATAATATGTTTCCATCACCACTTCTTCCGTGTAAAAAATATAATACAGGTAGAGGAGTTAAACTATTATAGCATTCAGGTAAATATACTAACATTGACATTTCTTTTTGAAGTGAATTGCTATAAAAATTAACTTTTTCTACTTTGGATTTATTCATTTGTATCACCTCATAAGTAATTATAACACTAGAGTAGGAAAGATAAGAAAAATAAATATTAAGTCAAACCTACTCTTTTTTTTTATATAAGCTATAATTAAATATATATTCTATTCAGATTGGAGATAGCTTATGAAAAACATAGAAGTTGTAGCAGCAATTATTAAGAAAGATGATAAAATTTTTATTACTCGTAGAGGGTATGGAGAGTTTATAGATATGTGGGAATTCCCAGGTGGGAAAATTGAAAAAGGTGAACTTAGAGAAGAGGCTCTTATACGTGAAATAGATGAAGAATTAGAGCTTAAAATAGAAGTAAAAGATTTAGTAACAACTATAGAATATGACTATCCTAATTTCCATCTTACTATGCATTGTTTTTTATGTGAAGTTATAGGAGGAGAACTAAAATTAAATGCTCATAATGATGCAAAATGGGTATTATATGATGACTTAGATAATCAAAAGTGGGTTCCTGCTGATGTGTTAGTTGTTGATGAATTAAGAAAATATTTTTAACTAATAATTTAATAGGTAATTGAAATTTAAAGTTTTAAATTAAAAATAAAAAAGCTTGTTAATCAGATGGAGCTAATATAGAAGAATAAATTAAACTTCTATTTTATAATCAAGATTAACAAGCTTTAATTTTTAAGTAGTTATATAATCATAAATATCATCTCTTACTGGTGTTTCTAGTTGGTAAGTTATTTCTACAGCTTTTGTATTTGAAGATTTCATTTTAATATCCTTAGGTTTGCCAATTGTATTTATTTTTCCTAGAAAATAAAATTCCTTTGAATCTTTATCATCTTTGTTTTTTCTAACAAAAAGATACATATTTATACCGAGGTCTTTTGCATTGTAGGCAGTTACAATATCTTCTGAAGAACTTGTTCTTCCTGATTTTGATATTGCTATTATATTTGAAGGAGAGATAAATCTGTCCTCATAATTAATTGTATCTGCTATACCTTCAGACTTATGATAATTTATAAAGACTGGATAAGTATTAGTTTTTTTATCAAATTTATATCCACCTATATTTAAAGCAACTTCACTTTTTTCCCATTCTAACAATCTACAAACATCTTCATAAGTATATTTTTCGTATAATGAAAAGTTAGTATTTTTATAACGGTTTTTATAAATTTTTTTATATCTATTAAGACCAAAGTCTATAAGTTCTTTAACTAAATTTTTAAAATTTGAATCTTTTAAATGATTTTCAAAATTAGTAGAACATTTATAATCATTATTAAGACTTTCTATAAAAATACATTTATTATAGGTATCTTTATTACTTCCAGTAGGAAATTTATTAGTTAGAATATTAACTAAATTAGTTTTAGTTATATCATTAAAATCTATATTATATTCTAT
>NZ_LTAY01000066.1 GCF_002050515.1 Clostridium thermobutyricum DSM 4928
TTAAAAATGGAGACTGTATTAATATTAACAATAATAGTAAAGTTACTTTTAAAATTGATTTCGAAAGAAATGGTACTTTAACAGCTGGAGACAAGCTTGTTTTCACTTTGCCAAAAGTATTTAAAGATTTAAAAGTTCTTAAATACCCTGATTATTGTTTCGGAAAACCTATCATTAAAGGTAATACTTTAACTCTTGTGGCTAATGGGAACATAACACATGTAGTAAATGGATATTTCAGTGCTGAAGCTACTTTTAATGATACTAGCAATAAATCAAAAGTAGATACTCCTATAAACATAAATGGAAAAGCACAAATTATTCATATAAATGTTCCTAATGCAACTCCAAATCCAGGAGATACTGATTCTGGAAAAACAGATTCAGGATCTGGTACAGGACAAGGAAATATAGTTCATATAAATAAAACTGTAAATGGTCAGCATGGTTTTAATATTAACAATTTAAATAGTAGTAATAATACATTCAATTTTAAAGTTGAAATAAATACTCATGGAATAAACGGAGAAAGTACTTTTAAAGATAATATGTTAGCAGCATTTCAATTGGTTAAAGGAAGCTTATCTATATATAAGGTTACCCCAAATGGAAATGTAAATGTAACAAATAAATTTTTGAAATACTCTACTATAAATAATACATCAATTGAGATAAAAAATATTCCTCAAAATGAAAATTATATTATTTATTATAAAGGAACTATTCCATTAAAATATGCTAATAACTTTACTAATAGATATGGATTTGCCCAAAATAATGCAACATTAAATCAATATTCTTCTAGTGTTTTTGGTACATTTAGAGTAGACAAAATATCCGAGGTTACATCTAATACTATAAAAGGCTTTTTTAGTAAAACTGTAAATAATCAGTTTTATAGTAATGTTGGAGATATAAAAACATATACTTTAAATGTTAATCCTCAAAACTATCTTATAAAATCTGGTGCTATTATTAAAGATAAAATGCCAGAAGGATTAGAGTTAAATTCTTTTGTTGGTGCAAATATGGCAAATTCTACTAATCAATTTATTCCGTATAATTTTAAGATATGTGAAATAACTAAGGATGGTACATATAAGGTTTTAAATCCTTCATATAATCCTATGTCCGAATCACAAAGTGGAAGTGTTGATGGAGTAATTACATTAAATTATCAGACAAATGAATTAACAATACAATTTAATAAAGATACTACAGAATGCTTTGCATTAAGTTATACAGCTAAAGTAGATAAACTTTTAAATAAAATAACTAATACAGCAGAAATGAGTGTTGATAATCTTACTACTAAAAGCTCACGCACTATAAACTTTTCATCTAATTCTGGATTAATTCAGGTATGGAAAACTGTAGGTGCAAATGATAATGACCAAGGAAATATATCTTATATTTATCCAGGACAAAGCAATGATGTTTTATATGAACTTCATGTTCAAGCTTATGGAATTTACCCAGCAAATTATCTAAATTTAGAAGATGATTTACCTGTTGGTGTAATTTTAAAAAGTATAGAAGTTCCTAAAGGATTTTCTTATAAGATTGATGGAAATAAAATTTATGTGCAAAATGACACTATAATAAATTCAAAAATATCATCTGAAACAAAAGTAATAAAAATAGAATGTTCTTTAAAAGATGTACCAGATGGAACTACAACATATAATTCTCTTAAATATAATAACAATGTAGTTTCTACTGTTCAAACTAAAAAAGGTTATGCTTTTAGTGCAATAAAAGCAGCAAAGAATTCTCAAACTTCAAATAAAATAACTTTACAGGGAGCTGTTTATGGAGTTTATAATTCTGATGGTAAACTTTTATATAAGGTTACATCAGGGGAAAATGGAGAAATTCATGGAAATATAAATTCAACAGGAAATTATTATTTACAAGAATTACAAGCACCTAAAGGATATTTAGTTAATAATACTCCAATTCCTTTCAGCATTGAAAAATCTAATATAGGAACAACTCTTAATTTAGGTTATATTTATGACTCTAAAATACCTACAAATGGTGGTTTTACAATCCAAAAGTTAAGTTCTAATGGAGCTAAGCTTGAAGGTGCTGAATTTACAGTAACAGGACCAGATGGATTTAAAAGAGTTGTAACTACAAATACAGATGGAATTGTAAAATTAACAGATATTCCATTAGGAACTTATACAATTAAAGAGACTAAAGCACCATTAGGCTATAGTTTAAATCCTAATATACAATCATTTACTATTAATGCCGAAAATGCTACTAAAGAAAATGAAGTAACATTTAAAGATACTCAAATATTAGGTGATTTACAAATAATTAAAACTAACTCAACAGGAAGCAAAAATTTACAAGGAGCAGAATTCGATGTAAGTGGACCAAATGGATTTAATAAAATTGCAACTACAAATACAGATGGAGTTGCTAATTTAAATAATCTTCCTTGGGGCACTTATACAGTAAAAGAGATAAAAGCTCCTTTAGGGTATAATTTGAATAATGAATCTCAAACTGTCCAAGTTACAAGTGCAAGTGTTGGACAAATACAAAGTTTAACATTTAAAGATACTCAAACTTTGGGTAAATTAAATATAACTAAGACAGGAAAAGATGGTGTTAAACTTCAAGGTGCTGAATTTACAGTAACAGGCTCAAATGGATTTAATAAAGTTGTAACTACAAATACAGAAGGAGTTGCAAGTTTAAATAATTTACAATGGGGTACTTATACAATTAAAGAAACTAAAGCACCACAAGGATATGAGTTAAATAATAAAGCTCAAACTATAACTATTAATTCTGAGGATGCTTCACAAGTACAAGACCTAACATTTAATGATTCTCAAATTTTAGGTCAATTAAGTATATTGAAAACTGGAGCAAACGGGTATAGATTACCTGGAGCAGAATTTAAAGTTATAGGACAAAATGGATTTAATAAAGTTGTAACTACAAATAGAGAAGGTATAGCTACTTTAAATAATCTACAATGGGGTACTTATACAGTACAGGAAATCAAAGCTCCAAAAGGATATAATTTAAATAACAAACCTCAAACCGTAGTTATAAATTCAAATGATGTTTCAAAAGCTAATAATCTAACTTTTGTTGATAGTGAAGTATTAGGAAACTTAACTATAGAGAAGTTAAATGAAAGCGGATATAAACTTGCAGGTGCAGAATTTAACATAAGTGGTCCAAATGGATTCAATAGAGTTGTAACTACAAATACAGAAGGAGTTGCAAGTTTAAATAATTTACAATGGGGTACTTATACAATTAAAGAAACTAAAGCACCACAAGGATATGAGTTAAATAATAAAACTCAAACTATAACAATTAATTCAAATAATACTTCTAACTTAAATGAGATAGTTTTTAAAGATTCTAAAATATTAGGAAGTTTACAAATAACTAAAACTAATGAAAATGGAAAAGAAAAACTTGCAGGTGCAGAATTTAACATAAGTGGTCCAAATGGATTTAATAGAGTTGTAACTACAAATACAGAAGGAGTTGCAAGTTTAAATAATTTACAATGGGGTACTTATACAATTAAAGAAATTAAAGCACCACAAGGATATGAGTTAAATAATAAAACTCAAACTATAAGTATTGATTCAAATAATGTTATCTCAACACAAAATTTAAAATTTGCAGATGTAAGATTAAATGGAAGTATAAAAGTAACTAAGCTAGGCAAAGACGGAGTTAAACTTTCAGGAGCTGAATTTACTATAACTGGTGCAAATAACTTTAGAAAAGTTATAACAACAGATATAAATGGCGTAGCTACTTTAAATAACTTGCCATGGGGAAATTATACAATTAAAGAAACTAAAGCACCACAAGGGTATAAATTGAGTAATAAAACTCAAACTGTAACTATTAATTCTAATGATGTTTCACAAATACAAAGTATAACATTTAATGATACTCAAATCTTAGGTAAGTTAAATATAACTAAAACAGGAAAAAATAGTTTTAAACTTCAAGGAGCTGAATTTACAGTAACAGGTCCAAATGGATTTTCTAAGGTTGTAACCACAAATAATGAAGGAGTTGCAAGTTTAGATAATTTACAATGGGGTACTTATACAATTAAGGAAACTAAAGCCCCATTAGGTTATAAATTAAGTGATAAAGCTCAAATTATAACTATTAATTCAAATGATGTTTTACAAGTACAAGGTGTAACATTTAACGACTCTCAAATTTTAGGTCAGTTAAATATAATTAAAACAGGCAAGGATGGAGTTAAACTTGCGGGTGCGAAATTCAAAGTAACAGGACAAAATGGATTTAATGAAATTGTAACTACAAACAAAGAAGGATTAGCTGCTTTAAGTAACTTACCATGGGGTACTTACACAATTAAAGAAGTTAAAGCTCCTTTAGGATATAATTTAAATAATGAAATTAAAACTGTTCAAATTACAAGTGCAAGTGTTGGGCAAGTACAAAGTTTAACTTTTAATGATACTCAAATTCTAGGTAAATTAAATATAACTAAAATAGGTAAAGATGGAGTTAAACTTTCAGGTGCTCAATTTACTATAAGTGGACCAAATGGATTTAATAAAACTGTAACTACAAATAAAGAAGGAGTTGCAAGTTTAAGTAACCTTCAATGGGGTACTTATAGAATTAAAGAAACTAAAGCACCTCTAGGATATAAATTAAATAGTGAAGTTCAAACTATAGTTATAAATTCAAATGATGTTTCAAATGTTCAAAGCATTACAGTAGTAGATGGACAAGAAACAGGAAATATAACTATTACAAAAGAAGGTCTAAATAAAGAAAAATTAGCAGGAGCTATTTTTGAAATAACAGGACCAAATGGATTTAATAGAGAAGTTACAACAGGAGATAATGGAAGCGTTAGTTTAAATGGTTTAGCTTGGGGTACTTATACAATTAAGGAAATTAAAGCACCACAAGGATATGAATTAAACTATAAACCACAAACTGTAAATATTAATGCTAAAACCGTTAATTTAACACAAGGATTAACTTTTACAGATATAAGATTAAACGGAAGCATAAAAGTAACTAAACTAGGCAAAGACGGAGTTAAACTTTCAGGAGCTGAATTTACTATAACTGGTGCAAATAACTTTAAAAAAGTTATAACAACAGATATAAATGGAGTAGCTACTTTAAATAACTTGCCATGGGGAACTTATTCAATTAAAGAAACTAAAGCCCCAATAGGATATAAATTAAGTGATAAAACTCAAACTGTAAATATTAATTCAAATGATGTTTCTCAAATTCAAGGAGTAACATTTAATGATACTCAAATTTTGGGGAAATTAAGTATAATTAAAACAGGTAAAGATGGGGTTAAACTTCAAGGAGCTGAATTTACTGTAACAGGACCAAATGGATTCAATGAAACTGTAACTACAAATAAAGAAGGAGTCGCAAGTTTAAGTAATCTTCCTTGGGGTACTTATTCAGTAAAAGAAATTAAAGCTCCAGAAGGATATAATTTAAATAAGACAGTTAAAACTGTCCAAGTTACAAATGAAAGTGTTGGACAAATACAAAGCTTAACTTTCAATGATACTCAAATTTTAGGTAATCTAAATATAACTAAATTAGGTAAAAACGGAGCTAAGCTTGAAGGTGCTAAGTTTACCATAAGTAGTTCAAATGGATTCAATGAAACTGTAACTACAAATAAAGAAGGAGTTGCAAGTTTAAGCAATCTTCCTTGGGGTACTTATAAAATAAAAGAAACTAAAGCACCACAGGGGTATAAATTAAATGATAAAATTCAAACTATAACTATAAATTCAAGTGATGTTTCACAAGTTCAAAGTTTAACATTTAATGATACTCAAATTTTAGGGGAATTAAGTATAATTAAAACAGGTAAAGATGGGATTAGACTTGAAGGAGCTAAATTCAATATCACAGGACCAAATGGATTTAATAAAATTGTAACTACAAACAAAAACGGAATTGCAATTTTAGATAATTTACAATGGGGAACTTATTCAGTAAAAGAAATTAAAGCTCCACAAGGATATAATTTAAATGATAAAGTCCAAACTATTCAAGTTACAAGTGAAAATGTTGGTACAATTCAAAGTTTAACTTTCAATGATACTCAAATTTTAGGTAAGTTAACTATAACTAAGATAGGTAAAGATGGAGTTAAACTTGAAGGTGCTAAATTTAAAGTAACTGGTCCAAATGGATTTAATAAAATTGTAACTACAAATATAGATGGAATTGCAAGTTTAGATAATTTACAATGGGGAACTTATTCAATAAAGGAAATCAAAGCTCCTCAAAATTATAGTTTAAATAATAAAGTATTTAATATAACTATAAATTCTAAAGATGCCTATCAATTCTTATCTATAAAAGATAAATTAAACTCTAAAAATATTATAACTAGTTATGATAATAAAAATAATAAATCTAATTTTAAAGAAAATAATATTAATAAATTAAATAACATTAAAAATGAAATAACTAATTATAATAACAAAAATAATAAAATTGAAAATGTTGCTGCAAAAAATAGTAGTAAAACTAATATAGAAAATAATAATAGCCAAAGTAATACTGAGAGTCCTAAGACTGGAGATGCAAGTGAATTACCAATAATAATATTATTAGGTTTTGCTGTAGCAACATTAATACTAATAAACAAAGGAAAAATTTTAAATAGCAAGAAGTAATTAGCAAATATACGATAAGAAGTAATAAAAGAAGCTATCGCTTAAAATAATTTAGCGATAGCTTTTTTATGATATTATAAGTTAATAAAAGCAGAAATTTAACTTTTTATAATAAAAAATTATATATAACCCATTTAATACATATTCGCTTATAAAATAATAAATTTTGATAATGCGGATTTTATTATTGGTTTAAAAGAGGAACAGTAAAATTAGAAAAACATTCTTATGAATGGGAAATAAATGCTAATGATACTATAATGAAATAAATTTTTAATCATCTCCTTATAATTTGTTAAATAAATTATTCCCAATATGAGTAAGGACAAATGAACATCAAGGGTAATAACAAATAGGAGATGATGTAAAGTGGATATAACAGCTGTACTAATAACAGCAATTATAATGATTTCATTAATTGTTATAACTAAAATTGTTGTTAGTAGTGATAAAGAAAATAAAGTGAGTTTAAAACATAATAAGGATTTAGAGAATAAACAGTCAAGTATAAGCTTTAAAATAAATAGTAAAGAAAAAAATAATAAAAAAAATAAGATTACTTTTAAGTAATCTTATTTTTTAAAATATTTATTTAACTACAAAATTTATTTTATAATTTTTATAAAAATTCCCTCTCTTAGTTTTTTTATTGCATTTTCTGTTTTGACTTTAGAAATTTCGGATTTTTCTGATAAACTAAAAATACTATTTTCTAAATATATTGTAGGATCTATTATTCTAACTTTATTTTTTATATGTAAATCAAATTCATTTTTATTCTCTTCTAACTTAGGAATTTTTTTTAATATATTCATTAAGTTAGCCACAGTTTCAAACTTTGAATTATTTAATTTTTCTAATAAATATAAATCATCTCTTAAAAAATCCTCTTCTTTTATTTCACCTAATTTCATACTTTCTTTTATAGCTTTACTTAACATATCATTGCCAAATATATTAATAGGATTCATAAAATAATCTATGACTTCTTTATAATAAGTTTCAACAAACCATTCACCTATTTCTATTGATTTTATTACTATTTCTCCATTTTTAACATCTAATTTTTCTAAAAATTTATCTATTTCATGTTTAGAAATTAATTCTGCTTTATATAAATCCCTAAGAGTGTAGTCCACTCTATCTGCACAAAGTTTTGGTGCCTTTCTCTCTAAAATTTTCCATTTTTCTTCGTTAAAAAGTATGTATTCATAATTAAAACCATACTTTTCTAATATTTTAGGTATTTTAGAATTTTCTATAACATCTTTAAAAATTTTTTCATGGTAATCTTCATTTTCATTTTCTAAAACAAAATCAATAACATGTGAAAATGCAGTATGAGATATATCATGTAATAATCCTGCTATCTGTTCTTCTATAGTTCCACCTAACATTCTTATAAGAATCATTGTTCCTATAGAGTGTTCATATCTTGTCACATTCCATTTCGGATTAACTAAATGACTTCCTCCACCTTGATATATATTTTTAAGTCTAATAAATTCGTCAGTTAAAATTATTTCTTCTAATATATCTTCTATCTCATATTCTCCATAAATATAATCATTAATTTTCATAATACTCCCCCTCTTAATTAAAAATTTAATTATACAGGTTAATTATAATATATTTTATATAAACATAATGTTAATTAATAAAAATTATGATTTTCTATAAAAAAATATATACTACTATATCCTTATAAATTAAATAAAGGAGTGTTTTTTATGAAATTAAATAATAATACTATTTTAATTACAGGAGGTTCTAAAGGAATTGGTTTTGAAATGGCAAAAAAATTTCTTCAACTTAATAATAAAGTTATTATATGTGGTAGAAATGAATCATCATTAAAATCTGCCAAAAATGAACTTAAAGATGTTTATACTATAAAATGTGATATAAGTAATTCCAATGATAGAAAAGAACTTGTAGAAACTATAAAAAAAGAGTTTCCTTCTCTTAATGTATTAGTTAATAATGCTGGTATCCAAAGAGATGTAAATTTTAATTCTAATTGTGATGATTTACATAATCTAGATGAAATATCTATAAATTTTGAAGCCCCTATTTTCCTTATAAAAGAACTATTACCTTTAATAAGAGAAAATAATAACCCTTGTATTATAAATGTTAGTTCTCAACTTGGTTTTTTCCCAATGGCTAAAATGCCTATATATTCAGCAACAAAAGCTGCAATGCACTCATTTACTAAAAGCTTACGTCATCAATTAAAAGATACTGTTGAAGTAATTGAAATCATACCACCTGCAGTAGACACTAATCTTAATTCTGAAGGCAGAAAAAAAGGTAATTTCAAATTTGATTTAAAAACACCTGAATATGTAGAAGATGTTTTTGAAAAGCTTAAAAAAGAATTGGTGGAAATTTGTTATAAAGATAATTTAGAAAATATAAATAACTCAACAAAAAAAGATATAGACTCTATATTTGAAAAAATGAATAATAGATAAAAAAATAAATGGAGTTTTTTCTCCATTTATTTTATATAAATAATTTTTCTTTTTTATAAAATCTTCTAAGTACAATTATTATTATTATACCTTTTAATATGCTTGTTAAGCTAACAGCCCACCAAATACCATCTATTCCAAGCATATTTGGTTTTGATAAAAAATATGCTAATGGCACTCTAAGTCCTGTTAGTATAATACTTATTATTGAAGGTATATGTGTTTTAGATACTCCATTAAAAACTCCTGAAGTAGTTATTTCTATGCACATAAAAATTTGAGAATATCCTAAAATTTTAAGATATGATGTTCCAGTTATTATAGCTTCTTTTTCAGGAATAAATATCGAAAATACTATATCTCCAAAAAATATTAAAAGTATTGAAGAAAATATTCCAACACCTAAAGCTATTGCTAAAATAGATTTATATCCTTTCATTATTCTTTCAAACTTTTTTGCTCCAAAGTTTTGTCCAACAAAAGTTCCTAAAGCTATTGCTAATCCTTCTGTTGTCATCCATGATATAGATTCTATTTGTGATCCTACTTTTTGAACAGCTATTGGAACTGGTCCAAAATGAGCTATTATTCTTCCAAGTATCATTGCAAACACTGTGAACAATCCACTTTGAAGTGCAACTGGTGTACCTATCTTACAAATATTTCTTATATACTTAGTATTAAACTCTTCAAATATATTTACCTTAAATAATGTATTATTAGATTTAAGTATTAAAAATATAAATAATATAGAAACAAAAATTTGAGATATTACAGTAGCTAATGCAGCTCCTAAAACCCCAATTCCATTAAAATTACCAAATCCAAATATAAAAATAGGATCTAATATTATATTAACAACTAATCCTGATGTATTTATAAAAAATGGAATTTTACTTTCTCCAACTGCATTGAATATAGATGTGAAAACTGGATTTATAAAATAAAATGGTAATCCAAAAGAAATAGCAATTAAATATGTCTTAGCTAAATTTATAACTATTTCATCCCCTAAATTAAAAAATCCTATAAGTGGATTATTAAATATAATCATTGTTATAGAATATATTATTGATAAAATTAAATTTATCTGAATTGAAGCTCTAACATATTTCTTAACTTTTTTAAAATCTTTTTTTCCGAAATTTTGAGAAACCTTTATCTCAGCTCCCATTTTTGATACTATAACAAATGCCATTGCAAACCAAGTAAAAAATCCTGCTGTTCCTACGGCAGCAACAGCAGAACTTCCTATTCGTCCAACCCAAATCATATCTATCATGCTATATGCCATTTGTATAAAAGAAGTTCCCATTATAGGTAAAGCTAACATTAATAGCTTCTTTATAATAGGTCCTTCTGTAAGATTTAACCCTTTAACCATACATATGTCCCCCTGAAAAATTTTATTTTAATTTATGTTGAATTTGCGTATTTTGTATAGATGCCACTACTGGCTTCTTATATTTTACTATAAGTAATCCTGTTATAACACCTAAAATAGCAGCAATTATTCCTATTATAACTAATGCTCTAATCATTTTTTTACTATCCATAATTCATTTTCTCCCCTTTATTAAATTCTTCATTAAATTTAAAAATCATATTATATTAATATAATTATTGAATTTAATATTTTCTAAGTTATCAAGACATATAGTATGTTAAATGGCGAATTTTGTCAAGAATAGCAGTATTCTTTAAATTAATCTTCTTAATCTAAAATATACGTTTAAAATTATATATTAAATTTAAGATATTTAACTTAATTTATAGAGATTATATAAACAAATATTTTTATAATATTTACTAAAAAATATATAACCTTTATAG
>NZ_LTAY01000067.1 GCF_002050515.1 Clostridium thermobutyricum DSM 4928
GGTTAAGGCCTTAATTATAAGCCTTTAAGAGAATTATTTTCTTTAGAATTTATAGATTATTAAATTATTCAAAAACAATACTAATATATTATTAAAATTTTTAAAATTAAACCAATAATTAAACTAAATTTAAAACTATGACACTAACTAGAACATTTGTGAAAAAGTTTTCACAAGAAAATTTAATTATTAATTTGTTAGTAAAAAAGGATATTAATTGAGATTTATTTAAAAAAATATATTGATAATTATACTAAAAAGGCTTTTTTAGTATTAAAAATAATGAACAAATATATAGTATAACAAAAAAATTTAAAAAAATTGGTTTATTCTGCCTTTAGTAATCACTTGATTTCTCTATAGGCGTGTATATAATAGGAGATGAAAATGAAAATGTTTACTTTGAAAAGTTTCTATTCAAAGTGAAAATGTTTACTTTTAAAGTTTCTATTCAAATTAAAAAACGAAAGGATAAGATTATTATGTCTAAACAACAAAATAAAAATACTCACTCATTGAACAGTAATGTTATTTTTGTTATTGGTGCACTTGGTGGATTATTATTTGGATTTGATACTGGTATTATTTCTGGTGCATCACCACTTATTGAAAAAGCATTACATTTAACAATTTCAGAAATTAGTTTTGTAACATCAGCAGTACTTATTGGTTCTTGTGTAGGAGCTTTAACTATTGGTGGATTATCTGATAAGTATGGGCGTAAATTGCTTTTATTTATCTCTTCAATACTTTTTATAATTGGGGCGTTAATGTCAGCTTTTGCTCCTAATTTTGTAGTTATCGTAATAGCTAGAATTATATTAGGTTTAGCTGTTGGTTCTGCATCTGCACTAACACCAGCTTATTTAGCAGAGCTTGCTCCTAAGGAAAGACGTGGTTCTTTAGAAACGCTTTTCCAACTTATGATTACTGCAGGAATTTTACTTGCATATATGGCAAACATTGGCTTCCTTCATCACAATATTGCAGGTTGGGCAGATTGGAGATGGATGCTTGCAACAGCATTTATTCCAGCTTTAGCTTTATTTATTGGTAGTATAATTCTTCCTGAATCACCTCGTTTTCTTATTCGTGTAGGTAGAGTTGAAGAATCACATAAAGTATTAACACAATTAAGACCAGAGTATACTTCTGAACAAATAGAAGGTGAACTTCGTGATATACAAAATGCTGACTCTGAAGTACATAAAGGTGGTGTGAAAGAGTTATTTACTATAGCTAGACCAGCACTTGTGGCTGCTATCGGTATTATGTTATTTCAACAATTAGTTGGTATTAATTCTGTTATTTATTATTTACCACAAGTTTTTATAGAAGGATTCCATTTTTCAGCTAGTTCAGCAATTTGGATTTCAGTAGGTATAGGTGTAGTAAACTTCTTATCAACAATTGTAGCTACTATAATTATGGACAAATTTCCACGTAAGAAACTGCTAATATGGGGTGCTTTTGTAATGGGAGTTTCACTAGCTATACTTAGTGTTATTAACTATACAATCAATATTGAGACAGCTGCTACATATACTATAATTCTTATTGCAATTTATATTTTTGGATTTGCTGTTTCATGGGGACCTATCGCTTGGGTACTTATTGGTGAAATATTCCCACTAAGTGTTCGTGGAGTAGGATCTTCATTTGGATCTGCAGCAAACTGGTTAGGAAATTTTATAGTAACACAATTCTTCCTAATTATTCTTGCTCTTTTCCATAATAACGTTGGTGGACCTTTTGGAATTTTCGCAATCTTCTCTTTCCTTGCTATTCCATTTGTTATGCGTTTTGTTCCAGAAACTCATGGTAAATCACTTGAACAAATTCAAGATGAGTTATTAGAAGGATCAAAGACAAAACATAAAGATGCAAATTAGAGATACACTTATAAATTCATATATTAATTTATTCAATATCTTAAATAGAAAAAGCAGATAAAATATTATCTGCTTTTTCTTTATTTTATATTATTTATTAAAAATAGAATTGATACTTTAGAGATATTATAATGTATGAAAAGTCATGAAGAATATAAAGTTCAAGAATTAATACAAAATATTAAGAGAGGAATATTTACAAAAGTAATTTGTATATTTGTAAAACGTTTGAAAAATATAAATTATTTATGTTATCATTATAAGAAATCTATATTTAACATATAAATTATAATTTTATATTAGATACTGTATAATATTAATTTAAATTAGATTAGTTAAGTAATATTGTATTAAGGAAAAGAGTGATGAAATAATATATGACTAAAATGTTGGATAGGCATAGTAAAATTTTAAAGTTATTAACTGAAAATAAAAAAATAGAAGTTACTAAATTATCTGAATTACTAGATGTATCTCAAGTAACTATTCGTAAGGATTTAATAAATTTAGAAAATAAAGGGCTAATAATTAGAGAGCATGGTTTTGCAACACTAAATTCAAGTGATGATATTAATAATAGATTAGCACATAACTATGAAATTAAAAGGAGAATCGCTCAAATAGCTTCAGAGTTAGTTGATGATGGTGAAACTATTATGATAGAATCAGGGTCTTGTTGTTCACTTCTTGCTTTAGAAATAGCAAAAACAAAAAAAGATATAACAATAATTACAAATTCAGCTTTCATCTCTGAATATATAAGAAAATATCCTAATATAAAGATTATCTTATTAGGTGGAGAATATCAAAAAGAGTCTCAAGTAATGGTTGGGCCTATTACAAAAATCTGTGTTCAAAATTTCTTTGTAGATAAATTGTTTATAGGTACTGATGGATTTTCAAAAAATTCAGGATTTACAGGAAAAGATTATATGAGAAGTGAAACTGTACGAGATATGGCAAATCAAGCTAATAATGTAATCATCCTTACTGAATCAACTAAATTTTCTCAAAAAGGAGTGGTTAATTTAATTACTACTGATTTAATTAGTTCAGTTATAACTGACGAAAATATACCAAAAGAATATGAAGATTATTTATCTAGTAAAGATGTAGAACTAAAAAAAGTAGAATATTAAAGCTCACTCTGAAACAGAGGTTTCAGAGTGAGCTTTTTGTATTTAATTAAAATATTTATATAAGTTAAAAAATTAAGGATTTAATTAATAATATTAGCATTGTTAGAAAAAACAATTTAAGCCTTTATCAATGAATATATTTTTATAATTTTCTAATGCTTCAGGTTTTAAAGGTTTTATATCTTTTAGTTCATATGTTTTGTTAAGCATATCATACTTTTTTTCTCCAAACTGATGAAATGGCAGAAGTTGCACATTTTTTACTCCAATAGACTTTAATAAGTCTGATAATTGATAAGCATCTTCTAATGAACTATTAAATTCAGGGATAACTGGAATTCTTATTAAAATATTTATTTTATGTTCAATAGCCCATTTTAAATTTTTAATAATTAAGTCATTATAAACTCCAGTTCCCTCAAAATGTTTATTGCGGTCATAATGTTTAACATCAAATAATAATAAATCGAATAATAAGGCTAATTCTTTAAATAAATCATGTTCAATATATCCTGTTGTTTCAATAGCTATATGAATATTTTCCTTTTTTAAAGATAAAGCTAATTCTTTTAAAAAATCTGGTTGGCACATTCCTTCTCCACCAGAAATAGTTACGCCTCCATTTGATTCTTCATAAAAATCTTTATCTTTAAGACATTCATATATAACTTCTTTAATTTCTTTATAATTTCCTTCATTTTCAATAGCTTTATTAGGGCAAATTGAAACACATTTTAAACAGCCAATACATTTTTTATTATCTATAGTTATTTTATTATCACTTAAACTAAGGGCATTTTGATTACAGTTAACAATGCATGTTTTACATTTTGAACATTTAGATTCATCAAAATTTATTTCTATATTACTTAATTGTGATTCAGGATTAGAACACCATTTACATTTTAAAGGACACCCTTTAAAAAATACTGTAGTTCTTATTCCTGGTCCATCATGAATACTAAATTTTTGAATGTTAAATATTATACCTTTATTTGACATATAAATTCCTCCTAAATTTATATTATTTTAATATTTTATTGACATTTATATCTAATATGATACCATAATATTATAAATGAAACTATAATTAGTTTCGAATGAAACTTAAAATTGTTTTAGGGGGAATAGGAATGAAAAATTATTTTGGCAATTTGACTGAAAGAATGAATGATTTTCGTGAAGAGTTATTAGAAACTAAAGCATCTATTGATGCAACAAGAGCTGTTATTACTACTGAAGCTTATAAGCAACATGCAGATAAACCAATAATTGTAAAAAGAGCTTATATGTTAAAAAATATTTTAGAAAAGATGCCTATATTTATTGAAAAGCAAACATTAATTGTTGGTAATCAAGCAAAAGCTAATAGAGCTGCACCAATTTTTCCAGAATATGCTATGGATTGGGTAATAAGAGAGTTAGATGAATTTGAAAAAAGAGATGGAGATGTTTTTTATATTGATGAAGAAACTAAAGAAGAACTTAGAAATATAGCTCCATATTGGGAACATAATACAACTCTTGATAAAGGATTAGCCAATATTCCTCCAAATAGCAGAATATTATATGACTTAGGTATTATTAAAGCAGAAGGAAATATTACTAGTGGTGATGCACATATTGCAGTTGATTATGGGCGAATTATGAAAAAAGGTTTGAAGGAATATGAAGAAAGAACTATTGCTGCTAGAGATGCCTTAGACCTTACAGACTTTAATAATATAAAAAAATATCATTTTTATGAAGCAATCCTAATTGTACTTGATGCAGTTAAAACATTTGCTAAAAGATATTCTGAATTAGCAAAAAATATGGCAGAAGAAGAAAGTGATCCAACTAGAAAAGCTGAGTTAATAGAAATTGCTAGAATAGCAGAAAAAGTTCCATATGAACCTTCAGATAATTTCTATGAAGCAGTTCAATCAATGTGGTTTGTTCATTTAATTCTTCAAATTGAATCTAATGGACATTCATTATCATATGGTAGAATGGACCAATATCTATATCCATATTTAGAAAAAGATTTAGAAAGTGGAAATATAACTGAAGATAAGGCTGTTGAATTATTAACAAATTTATGGCTTAAAACATTTACAATTAATAAAGTAAGAAGTTGGTCTCATACACAATTTAGTGCTGGATCACCTTTATATCAAAATGTTACTGTTGGTGGACAAACTATAGATAAAAAAGATGCAGTTAATAAATTATCTTATTTAATTTTAAAATCTGTTGCTCAAACAAGATTACCTCAGCCTAATTTAACTGTTAGATATCATAGAGGTTTAGATGGTAAATTTATGAATGAAGCAATTGAAGTTCTTAAATTAGGAACTGGGATGCCTGCTTTTAATTCAGATGAAGTTATTATTCCTTCATTTATTGAGAAAGGTGTTACAGAAGAAGATGCTTATAACTATAGCGCAATTGGATGTGTAGAAGTTGCTGTTCCTGGCAAATGGGGATATCGTTGTACAGGAATGAGTTTTATAAATTTCCCTAAAACATTATTAATTGCAATGAATGAAGGAGTTGATCCTGCTAGCAAAACTAAATTAGTTGAAGGATTAACACATTTTAATAATATGGAAAGTTATGAAGATTTAAAAGAAGCTTGGGATAGTACTATTCGTGAATTCACTAAGCATAGCGTTATTATTGAAAATTGTTGTGATTTAGTTTTAGAAGATGATGTACCAGATGTTTTATGTAGTGCTTTAACTGAAGATTGTATTGGTAGAGGTAAACCTTTAAAAGAAGGTGGAGCTATATATGATTTTATTTCAGGATTACAAGTAGGTATTGCAAATTTAGCTGATTCTCTTGCTGCAATTAAAAAATTAGTATTTGAAGAAAAGAAAATTTCTACAACAGAATTATGGAATGCTTTAATGGAGGACTTTGCAAGTGATAAAGGTAAAATAATTCAAAAAGCATTAATTGAGGATGCTCCTAAATATGGTAATGATGATGATTATGTAGATAATTTAGTTGTTGATGCTTATAACACTTATATAGATGAGGTTAAAAAGTATCCAAATACAAGATATGGAAGAGGACCAATTGGAGGAGTTAGATATGCAGGAACTTCATCAATTTCAGCAAATGTAGGTCAAGGAAAAGGTACTTTAGCTACTCCAGATGGACGTAATGCAGGAACTCCTCTTGCTGAAGGATGTTCTCCATCACATGCAATGGATCAAAATGGACCAACTGCTGTGTTTAAGACAGTTTCTAAATTACCAACTCATGAAATTACAGGAGGAGTATTATTAAATCAAAAAGTTACTCCTACTATGTTATCTACTGAGGAAAATAAAATTAAATTAGCTATGTTAATTAGAACATTCTTTAATAGATTAGAAGGATTTCATGTGCAATATAATGTAGTTTCTAGAGATACTTTATTAGATGCTCAAGCGAATCCTGAAAAGCACCGAGATTTAATAGTTCGTGTAGCTGGATATTCTGCATTTTTTAATGTGTTATCAAAGCAAACACAAGACGATATTATTGAAAGAACAGAACAAACTTTGTAAGGAGATAATGATATGAAATTTATTATTGATGACGCAAATATAGAATCAATTAAAAATATATACGAGTATTTTCCAGTAGATGGAGTAACTTCTAATCCAACTATATTAGCAAAGGCTGGAAGAAATCCATTTGAAGTATTAAAAGAGATAAGAGAATTTATTGGAAAAGATGCAGAGCTTCATGTTCAAGTTATATCTAAAAAAGCAGAAGATATGTTAGAAGAGGCAGAATGTATTTTAAAAGAATTAGGTTATAATACATTTATTAAAATTCCTGTTACAAGAGAAGGATTAAAAGCAATTAAAATATTAAAATCAAAAGGTGTTAATATTACAGCAACTGCGATATATACTTCTATGCAAGCATATTTAGCAGGAAAAGCAGGAGCAGATTATGCAGCACCATATATTAATAGAATTGATAATTTAGGATTTGATGGTATTGAAGTTGCAAAAGAAATTCATGACATATTTAAAAAGAATGGATTAAAATGTGAAGTATTAGGAGCTAGTTTTAAAAACTCTAAACAAGTACTAGAACTAGCTAAATATGGAGTAGGAGCTTCAACAGTAGGTCCTGCTGTTATTGAAGGATTAATAAAAAATGATACTGTTACTTGTGCGGTAGATGTTTTTACTAAAGATTTTGAAAAATTATGTGGTGAAAATAAAACAATGAAAAATATTTAATTGAGATTAAATAATATAATTTTTGAGGTTGAATATAAATAAGTTTTATTTTAAGAATATTAAAAAATAATTATATGCTAAAAGCTGTTTTCTATATTAAATAGAGAGCAGCTTTTTTATATTGATTATTAGATATTGTTGAAATAGAAACAATAATTTAATATAATATGGGTAATTCATTAACGGTTGGGAGGATAAGCTATGAACAAAGAAGAGCAAGTCATGGCTGGATTTTGGAACTTATTTAATAAAAAGATTTGGCTTGATGCGGTTAAGATGAAAACTAGTCTTAAGGATTATAAGCCTTCTGAAATACATTGTATCGAATATATTGGAAGAAATGTAGATTCTAATGTAACAAAACTTGCAGAGACTTTTTATATGACTAGAAGTGCTATAAGTAAAATAACTAAAAAATTAATAGAAAAAGATCTTATAGAAAGCTACCAAAAGAATGGTAACAAAAAGGAAATATATTTTAGGCTTACAAACAAAGGTAAATCAATTAACAAAATTCATGAAAAACTACATAATGAGTTTCAAGAGAGAGATAAATTTGTATTTGAAGATATAACTGAAGAACAATTAGATATTATGATTAGATTTGCGGAAAAATATAATAATCATTTAGATAAAGAAATAAATAAATTAGGTGTAGATATGAAAACAGAAGGGTATGATAAATTATAGTTTATCAAAATCAATTTATATAATTGTATAGAATATGAAATTATTAGGAATATATGCTAAATGTTTTGCTATATCAAATAAATCTGAAAGATAAATAAAATAATATGCAGCAAACTCTATTGAGAGTAGGCTGCATTTTTATTTTTTTTATTTTTTGTTGACAAGGAAACAAAACTGAGATATTATTTTTGTTGACAAGGAAACAAAAATAATTTTGAGAGGAGAATTTAAGTGTTTAAATCTAAATCATATAATGAACATAAAATAGATAAACAAACTATAGATAAAAAGGCTTTAATATTTGGTCTTATGTCTGTATTTCTTTGTGGAATGGGTTTTAGTATAATATCACCTGTTATTCCATTCTTAGTGAAACCTTATATAAGCAATCCGAGTGAACAATCCATATTTGTTACATTGCTTACTTCTGTTTATGCAGTTTGTGTATTTTTTTCAGCACCAGGACTTGGAGCTTTAAGTGATAGATATGGTCGCCGTCCAATACTTTTAGTATGCCTTTTGGGTTCTGCAATAGGATACTTAGTTTTTGGAATAGGAGGAGCTTTATGGGTACTATTTGCTGGAAGAATAATAGATGGTATAACAGGTGGGAATATAAGTACCATATTTGCATATTTTGCTGATATAACTCCTAGAGAGCAAAGAACAAAATATTTTGGGGGGATTAGTGCAGTGGCAGGAGTAGGAACAGTACTTGGACCTACTATAGGCGGAATACTTGCTAAGTTTGGCTATTCTGTCCCATTTTATTTTGGAGCAATAATAACTTTATTTAATTTTGTTTATGGAATTTTTTATATGCCTGAGAGCCTTGACAAGAATAATAGATTAAAAAAGATTACTTTTGTAAGAGTGAACCCATTTACGCAACTTATAAATGTGATTTCTATGAAAAGCTTAAAAAGGTTACTTATTTCAGGGTTCTTGCTTTGGATACCAAATGGAGCTTTTCAAGCACTTTTTTCACAATTTACAATGAATACATTTAATTGGGCACCTGAGGTAATAGGACTTATGTTTTCAATTTTAGGAATCCAAGATATTATTTCACAAGGACTTATAATGCCAAAGCTTCTTCTAAAACTTAGCGATACCCAGATAGCAATTCTCGGAATGATTTCAGAAGCTTTAGGATACATTTTTATTGCAGCATCATCTATATTCTCATTCTATCCTTTTTTTATCATAGGAATGTTTATATTTGGTTTTGGTGATTCAATTTTCGGGCCTTCTTTCAATGGAATACTTTCTAAGTCTGTAGACTCTAGTGAGCAAGGAAGGATTCAAGGAGGTAGTCAAGCTATTCAATCTTTAGCAAGAATAATTGGACCTATAATTGGGGGACAAATATATGTATCACTTGGTCATTCATCTCCTGCTTTTATGGGGGTTATTCTCATAGCAATAGCCATAGCAATTTTTTATAAGAATATAAGTGTAGATATATAAGTTATTTAAGAAAATACATACTTCTATTTTTAATTATAAATGGAATAATCACAAATCTTGAATATATATTTTTAGAGTCTGTCTAATAACTTTTTAGTTTTATTTTTAGTATAAAAATATATATTTTAAGTTGGTAAAATAGTTAGATAAAATTTTATAAAAAGCAGTTTAATATTAACTTAAACAGATTAGAAATTAGCACTTTCTAATCTGTTTTTTTTTATATTTAAAGTATTAAATCTTAAAATATTTGCTTATGAAAATTTAAATAGACATATATTAAATGAATTATAGTAAGTATATTTAAGTAAATTATCTACATATTAAAAAAATAAAATAGGATTTTTATGGTATAATAAGCATTTTTTAGGCAATATTGATTTAGATTTAGTTATTTTTAGTCATAATATTAGTTTAAATTTTACAATAACAAAATTTAAACTAATAAATAATTAAAATAGAAAAGTAAGTAAATATACATAAATTAAATTATTTAGAATATTTGTAATGATATTACTATTTATCTT
>NZ_LTAY01000068.1 GCF_002050515.1 Clostridium thermobutyricum DSM 4928
TATTAATTCTTTAGTTATTAATTTTACTTTCTTTAATACTATCTCTTCTAATTTCAAGTATATCTAGGTTTAATTCTAATATTCTTTTTAGTATAAAATTAAGCTCTATATCTCTTTTATTAAATTTTATGCTATTAAAGCTAATTTCAATATTAATAAATTCCTTTTTTAAAATTTCTTTTATACTATTGTTTAATGGTCTTAAAAAATAAATTTCTATTTCTCCATTTGAAAATTCATCTATAATATTATATATAAAATCATCTATATTAATTTTTCCTTCCTTAATAAAAACTACTTTATCGCAGAGCTCTTGAATATCATTTAAATTATCAGATGTTATTATAAGTGTTCTATCTTTTACATATTCAGTTAGGAAATTAATTATACTTATTCTAGCTTCCATGTCTAAATTTGAAATAGGTTCATCTAAAACAACTAATTTAGGATTATTGCTTAATGCTATTAGAAGTGCTACTTTTTGTTGTATTCCTCTTGAAGTATATTTTACTTTTTTATTGAGATATTCTATTATCTCAATTTTTTTTGAAAGCTCTAAAAACTCTTTAGTATTAAATAAATTTAAAGAAGTGCATAATTCAATGTTTTCTAGTACTGTAAGCTCTCCATATAATCCTTTATTAGAAGGCATAAATCCAATATCTTTAGATTCTATATTTTTTATATTTACTTCTCCTTTCGTTACATTATATATATCAAGAATAACCCTTAGTAAAGTAGTTTTTCCTGAACCTATTGGTCCTACTATTCCAATTTTATCTCCTTTTCTAATTTTTAAATTTATATCTTTAAGTAAATACTTATCATTAATCTCTTTACTAACTGAAATAAGCTCTATCAAATTAATAGCCCCCTTAATATAGCTTTTTAATAGTTTAACATTTTTAGTATTAACTTTATTTTATTCTATAAAAATACATTATTTTTTAATAAAAACCGTAAAAAAACTAAATTATTACTTTTTATTAAATATAAATGTCTTTTTATAATACTTTAATTTTCTAAATTAACATCAAGTTTTATATTTATAAAAAATACCTACTTTAAAAGCAGGTATTTTTAAAATTATTTAACTTCTATTGTCTAAGAAATTCTTTTATATTATATATATCTTTTCTTGATAAATAATGTCTAATGTCAAATACACTTTTATCTCCATTTAAGAAATTTTCAAATTTATTTTTTATAAGATCTACTATTTCTTTTTTCTCATCTGAATTTGAAATTTCTTCTAGTTTTATAGACACCACACTATCATCTAAACTAGCAACTAATTCCTCGCCTTTCCAATAAAATTCAACTTTAAAAATCTTATCAAGATTAATAAAATTACATTCTTTTGAATCATAAAACCACTTCATAATATCCCATCCTTTACCATAATATAACATAATTATATCAAATTTCAGTTCTACAATTCAATATATTTCCATATATTTTAATAAATATATCTAATTAACTTCTTCTAAAATTATTCCTTTTTTGAAACCTCCTCTTAATTTCAATTTTTCATTTCTTTTTTCTATTAAATCTTTTTCTGTATATCCTAAGGAGTCTGCTAATCCAAATAATACTTCCATTACATCTGCTAATTCCTCTAAATTCTTATCTTGAAAATATTCATTTACTTCCTCTTGTAATTTATTTTCTAAATAACCTTCTTTTTCTTTTCCTTCTACTATTTTTGTTTTACATTTTTTATTATCAGCTTGTATTATTTCAGGTATTAAATCTCTAACTAATTTATTATATTTTTTCATTTTTCACCTCGTATATATTTTTATCCTTGATATATTATTCTATATTTTTTAGCCCTCTATTTTTATAATATTCTAAAACTCTCATTTCTATTGAATCTATAAAATTATCTTTAAATAAATTATCTTTAATTAAGTTTTTATAAGGTTCTTTTATTTTAAAAACTCCTTTTTCATATTCAAAAAATTCTTCCCCACTTTTAATCAAATATTTTATAGGCATTTCTTTAGCTTTCTTTATATACCTATCTCTATTCCATTCAATTTCTTTATTATTTTTTGAATCTATTATATCTATCTTATTTGAAGCTTTTGAATAAAACTCTTTCATTGAAACATAAATATCATTTTCATCAATTTTATCTTTCATTATCCCATTATTATATATTCCTAATAATATTGGCATTTTATATGTTTTTGACATTAATGTTGTTTCTATATAATTTATTAATTTATAACCATCAGAAGTTAAAAATATATTTTCTTCTTCTGTTGCTTCATCTAACTCTTTTAAAAAACTAATATAATTTTTAAAAGGATTATTTTTTTTATTTGTTCTTATCTTAGAGTAAATTTCCCCATCTATTTCTTTTATAAATTCTACTCTTCTTGGTCTATGTCCTAACTCTTCTTTTATCCTAAAATATTCTTCTTTAACTAAGTCTTTTATCTTAATATCTTTTGATAATAACTTTTTATAAATATCAACTAACTCAAAATCAAAATCTACAATACAGTCTTCAGGATATTCAAATTCATTAGGATTGTTTTCCTTTTCATTACCTTTCCTTTTCCCACCAATCAAATTTGGTATCATATCTGCCTTTTTATAATTTCCTATAAAATCTAGCACATTAACATATTTTTTATTCTTATCTAATCTTAATCCTCTTCCTAACTGCTGTAAAAATATTGTAGAAGATTCAGTTGGACGTAAAAACATTACCATATCCAAAGTTTTTATATCTACTCCTTCATTGAACATATCAACTGAAAAGATTATTTGTATATTTCCATTTACTAATTTTTTTATGGCTTCATTTCTATTTATACTATTTTCCCCTACTCCACTATACACAGCACATGCTTTTACACCATTTTCATTAAAATATTTTGCCATATATTCTGCATGATTTTTAGATGAACAAAATCCAATACATTGTTTTGAATTATATTTTTTATAATGTTTTAAAATAAGATTAGCTCTTTTATCTATCATTAAAGATTTTTCTAATTCTTTTTCATTATATCTTCCTCTATTTAAATTTATATTATCATAATTTACAGAGTCATCATATATTCCATAATATCTAAATGGACATAAATAGCCTTTATTTATAGCTTCAGTAAGCCTTATTTCATATGCTATATTATAATCACAAATTTGAAATACATCTTTATTATCCATTCTTTCTGGAGTAGCTGTTATTCCTAATAAAAATTTTGGTTTAAAGTAATTTATTATATTAATATAATTTTTATTTACTGCATGATGAAATTCATCAATTACTATATAATCAAAATAATCTCTACTAAAATACTTTTCGTTCAAATATTCTTTTTTTCCTAAAGTTTGTACTGACGCAAAAAGTCCATCTACATTTAAATCTCTTGTATTTCCTCTAAAAAATCCTGTTTTAAAATTTTCTCTCACGCTTTTAAAACTAACTTCTGCTTGATTTAATATTTCCTCTCTATGGGCTACAAATAAAACTTTTTCATATTTTAAAGAGTCAAAGGCTGCTAAATATGTTTTTCCTATTCCTGTTGATGCAACAACAATTCCCTTATCCATTCCTTCATCTCTAAGCTTACTTAACCCTGATAATGCTTCTATCTGTGCTCCTCTAGGAGAAAATATATTAATTACTTTTTCTTTTTCTATCTCTTCTTCAATTTCTTTAACACTATAAACCTTTGGTTTTTTCCATTGTCTTGAATAATTTTTCAATTCATTTTCATTTAAAACTATAGAATTATTTAAAAATAAATCTTCAAAAGCATAACAAAAATATTCAAAATCCTCTATATTATCTTCTTTTTTCAATCTATAATTCCACTCTATACCTTTTGTTAATGCAGATAATGAAATATTAGATGAACCTATAAATATTTCTCCACCTCCATCTTCATAATGAAAAATATATGCTTTAGGATGAAATGACCTTTTTGAATCTGCATAAAATCTCATATCACATTTATCTTTCAAAATATCCCTCATAAGATATAAAGCTGAAGGTTCTGTTATTCCTAAATAATTTCCAGTTAGAATTCTTATTTTAACTCCATTATTTTTTGCTAATTCTAAATCATTTTTTAGTAATTTTACTCCAGTTTCCCTTAAAAAGGCTACAATTATATCTATTTTTTTTGCTTTTAAAAAACATTCACTAAGTCTGTTTATAAAGAAATCTTTATCTCCACCTAAAATACAATTTTCATTAAAAACAATTTCTTTCTCTTTAATTATTGTTTTTAATGTATTCTCTTTTAATTTTTCACTCAATATTAATCACTTACCCTTCATAATGAACTAATTGATTCTTCACTCTTCTTTATTCTCCTTTATTATTTCCTATATTTTTTATATGTTAGGATAATATGTATTATTTTTTGCCACTATAATAACCTACTTTTATCCTAACATTATATCCATCAGATATTAATTTTTTCTTTAATAAAATTTTATTTTTTTCCGACTTATATATAAATTTCAAAGGATATTTTATTTTCTAAAATATAATTTATTTTATAATTACAAAATAAATATTCTAAATTCTCCCTCTTTTCATATAAATACATTTTTATTTTAGCATTTTATATTTCTTTATGTCTCTATAAGTTATAAGAAACTTCTAAACTTAATTTATATACTTTCAAATTAAATTATCATTACATATTTATTTGTTATCCAATCTATTAATAATTAATATATTTTTCTCTATTTAATTCACTTAACCTCAGTTTAAATTTTCTTTTAAATAAAATAATTTATACGTTGACTACGTACTTTTTATATTATAAAATGTTATTAACATATTTACATTTTATGTAATTTATTTATTTTTTTAGGAGGTTAACTATGGTTAAAAGAACTAATTCTATTTACAACAAAAATTTAATTACTACGGAAATTATAAAGAAAGCTAAAGAAGGAGATAAATATTGTAGAGAACTAATTATTAATGCATATTATCCTCTTTGTATTTCTCTCATAAGAAAATATCATAATATTTATAGTCATACAGATGAGGATTTATTGCAGCATTGCAATCTTAGTATTTTAAATGCTATTTATAAATTTAGACTTGATGGTTGTTTTCCTCTCTATATAAAAAGAACTCTTTCTAATAATTTAGCTTTATTATGTAAGAAAAATCCCTCTGATAATGCTCCTGCAAGTTTAAATTCTTATGCAAAAGATTGTGATTGTGAGATTATAGATTTGATACCTGACGATAATATTTTAATTGAAGATTTATTTATACAAGAATTTTCTGAGAATACAATATTAAGTGCAATTGAATATTTAGATTTTGAAGAAAAAAGACTTTGTAAATTTCTTATTTCTACAGATTTAAAATGTCCATTAAAAAGATATTCTAAAATTTATAATATTCCTTATCATAAATGTCGATATACTAAAAAAAAGATTAGTTTAAAACTTAAAAATATTTTAAACAATCTTTCTAAATAATTTATATTAAAGTCATTATAGTTTCTACCTGTAATGACTTTTTATCTATATTTTATTATAACTTTTTACTTCTATTCATTACTTAATATTTTTGCATTTTCTATTTCTCTATTATGTTTATTTATATTATGATTTATAATTAATATTGATAAAATAATACATAAAACTATAATAATAATTCCACCTGCCAATTTCCTCTTACTTATCATTAATCCACCTACTTTTTAAAAATAATTACATATTCATATACAATTATCTAATTATTTTTATAGCTTTTATGTCATTTATATTAATTAATACTTTATTTACAAAAAAGTGAAACTAAAAATTCCTTTCGTTTCACTTTTTTATATTATTATATTAATTTATCTAAATCTGATATTATTTTTTCTGCAATGTCTACACATGCTTCTAATTTTTCTTTTGTTTTAATTTCTTCTATTCTTCCAAGAGTCATATGTGTACCTATAGCATGACTTGTCTTTTCTATAAATAACTCATCTGTTTCATATTTATCTTTTATATCATTTATTATATTCCAAACATAATTCCTTATTTCTGATTTATATTTTGTTTCTGATACTTCTACTTTAAAAAGTAAGTAAGGTTTATTTTCATTATAATTATATTTATATCTACATGGTAATTTTGTTTCTATCATAAGATATACAAAATACTCTATTTCTTCTCCTGTAGATAATTTATATTTTTTTGATTTTCTATTCCATTCAAAGCTTATAGAATCTCCTTCTTTACTTGTGAATGTTTCCCATTTAGAATCAGCTTCATTTAAGCTATCTTGCATTTCATTAAAATACCCTTCCCAAGAAAGTCTATGCCAATTACAGAAGTCTTGTTCTGTTTTATATTTTGATGTAAATTCATTTAAAAAGTTAAGGTAATCTACATATTCTCCTAACAATTCCTTATTCTTTTCTTCATAAGGCTTAATCATCTCTAAAAGTTCATCTCTGCTTAAAACGTAACAATTATCGCATCCTACTCCATATTCATGTTTATTTCCAATATGAACGTATGCAAATAATTTTTTTCTATCTAAATATTTTGTATCCTTTGAAATAATATCTCTACGCTTTTTTAAGATATTACTTTGATTTTTAGCAAATGTGATATCATCTATAGTTATCAAATAATCATCATTTATCTCTATTACTAATGAGATATTTTTATACATACTTAATATTTGTATATTATCTATTTTTTGTATCTCGTTTCTTGATATTTTTTTTATGATTTCTATTCCTAACCCTTTTAATTCTCCCCCATAGCTTACAAAATCTAATATCCAACCAATAATTGCAGTATTTAATGCTGATCCTCTTGCAAATCTAAAAATATTTGGTGTTTCCATTGAATAGTCCTCCTAATGTATATAAAATATCTTTATATATATTATAAGCTAATATTTATTCATATTGTTTAAATTTTCACATGTGTTTTTTACTATTCAATTAAGTTTTCTAATTTTTGGTTAATTTTTACCTCATTTGTTCATTTTATATCAAAATTTCCAAAATTTCTTTTCTTATCTATTTTTAAATTTCTACGGTATAAAGCTATTATCTTATATTAAATGTGAGCTATTTACTTATATTTTTATGTTTTTATTTTTTCCACATTTTTTCCTTTTTTTACTATAAATATTTTAAAATTTGATCAATTATACTTTTTTTTCTATTTTCTTTCATTTAATATAATTTTTTAACATTTTTTACCAACATTTTAATTACTTAAATAGTAATTTATAGGAATGCTCTTTACAATTATTTTTTAATTTCTTATATATTTTTTATTTTATTAATTTATTATTCATTTTCAGGCTAATTAATTAATATTCATCAAAAATCGTTTTCTTTTTTTCTTAATAAATATAATAATCATCTATTTTTATAAATTTTGTATTCATTATAGTTTAAAATTAATATATATTTTTTACATAATTCTCTATACCTCTAACTATTGATTTTGAAAGCTTTTCTCTATAGTATTCGTTTGTTAGTTTTTCAAAAGATTTTTTATTATCAACATATCCTACTTCTATCAGTACAGAAGGACAATGTTTTTCTAAAATTACTGTGTAATAATCCCATTTAGCACCTCTGTTATAATCACCTTTAATTCCATTAAATAAACAGTTTTCATAAGTTTTTGTAAGCTCTTTATTTATTTCTAATGCTAAATTTTTTGAAAATGATGTATAATAATAATCCTCTGTAGCATTTAATTTTCCTCCACCACCTGAATTATTATGTATTGAAATAAACATATCTGCATCATTTATGTATGCTTCTTTTGGTCTCTCTTGAAGACTATATGCCTTTTCAGTTGTATTTAATAATATAACATTTGCTCCTAATTTTTTAAGACTTTTACTTACACTCTTTGCTATCATTCTATTTAAATCATGTTCATTTATATTAGAAAATCCTAATGCTCCTGAATCTAAAAACCCAAGTTTATTCATTCCATGTCCTGGATCTATAACAATAGTCGAATTTTTTATATCCATTATTTTTTTTCTGAACCTTATATTTAAATATCCATCTTTATCATAAAATCCATAATGTCCATAATATTTTTCTTTAAGCCCTAACTTTATTTCATTTTCTCCTGTTTTTTTCATATCTTTAAAAATCGAATCTTTATCTATTTTTAAGTTTTCTCTTATTTTTGTATTTATCTTTCCACTTACAAATCTTATATATACAGAATTTAATATAGGAACTTCAACATTAAAATCACTATTTCTTTCATCTTTATATATATTACAACTAGTTATTAAATCATATTCTCCTTTATAATCTTCTTTTATTTTTATTGTTGAATACTTTTCACTTTCTAAAATTTCTATAGATTTTATCTCGTTTTTTTCTTTCATAGAATTAAATAAATCATTTTCCTCAATACTCTTTAAGTCTTCAATTCTTACTCTATATCCTGATTCTAAAATATAGTACTCTTTCTTATCTATTTTTACTTTATTAGTAGCACGTACTATTGTATCTTTAGGAATAGATCCCATATACTCTAAAGGCACATATGAAGTATTTTTACCATCATATAATTTAGCAGAATAATTATCTACAACTAAATGTTCACTTATATTGTCTTCCTCTCCTATTACTATTATTTCTCCTCCATCTGCTCTTTGTGTTTTATCTTCAAGCTCTATATAAAATTTACCAAGACTTTTTGTATATTTAGATTTATCTATATGTACAAAAGCTCTAAATTTAGAATATTTAGTTTGTCTACCAGTTAAAAATTCTTTTGTATCTATTTGAATTAAAGGATACTTTTTCCCATTAAAAAATACATTTGCTTTTTCTTTATAATGGAGTTTTACTTCAACTAATAACTCTGTTCCTCCTTCTACTCTTGCAATCTCTTTTGGAACAACAGAATCTTTAAATAACTTTTCATTTTCATTAAAAACAGTATAACTCTCATCTTTTTCAGGACTTTTATCATCTAAAATATTTTCTTTTTTTATATTAATGCTATTTATTTCATCTGCTTTAGCAATAATAGTCGTAGAGAAAAAAGCACTAAAAGAATTACTAATTAGAATTTCTAAAATTATAGTAAGAAAAATAAATCTCTTTAGTTTTTTCTCTTTCATGTAACCCAACTCCTTAAATATAAATTTATTTCTAAACCTATATTACCCAAGCTAAAAATTTATATTACAAAAACTTTTATTCTATATGATATAATACCCTTATCATAAATTTAAGGAGATTATTATGGTAGATATATTTTTTAAAAATCATGAATATAAAAAGCTTGGTGGATTAAATAACAATAACTATTTAATAAACTATTTTGGGAAAAAATATGTTTTAAGGATTCCATGTAAAGAAAATAAAAATGACTTTTCAAATGAAAATTTAATATTAGAATTATTAAATAAGGAAAATCTTTCTCCTAAAAAAATATATCATAATCCTGAAAGTGGAATTTTATTAAGTACATATTTAAATTCTAGCAATTTAACATTTAATGATTTTAAATCAAAAAAATTTTTAAAAGCTCTATCAAAAGAACTAAAAAAATTTCATAACATAAAAAATAATAATATAAAAACTTTTAATCCTTTTTTAGAAATACGAAGTAATATAAATAGTCTTAAAAAATTAGATTTTAAATTTGATTATGATATAGATATTTTTTTAAAGAAAGTTGATTTAATAGAAAAAAAATATTTAGATAATAAAAATCTAGGACTTTGCCATAACGACTTAAATATATCAAATATTCTTTATAAAGATAATAAAGTTTATTTTATAGATTTTGAATTTTCAGGTATTTGTGATATTTATTTTGATTTAGCTACTATTTCATGGTTTTTAAATAAGTATGAAAAAATATTTTTATTAAAAAGCTACTTTGGAGAAATAGAAAATTTTCATTTATCAAAATTATATGATTA
>NZ_LTAY01000069.1 GCF_002050515.1 Clostridium thermobutyricum DSM 4928
GAAAACAAACTATAGCTGCTGAAGATATTCTTCATGATATGGGAATATTCAGTATGATGAGTTCAGATACAATGGCTATGGGAAGAATTGGTGAAGTTGTAACTAGAACTTGGCAAACAGCTAGTAAAATGAAAGTTCAAAGAGGGGTTATGGAAGGTGACAAAGAAAATTCTGATAACAACAGAGTTAAGAGATATGTTGCTAAATATACAATAAACCCTGCTATAGCTCAAGGAATAAGTGAGTATGTAGGTTCAGTAGAAGAAGGAAAAGTAGCAGACTTAGTTCTTTATGAACCAGCATTCTTTGGAGTTAAACCTAAAATTGTTATTAAAGGTGGAATGATTAGTAATTCAATCATGGGGGAAGCAAATGCTTCAATTCCAACTTGTCAACCAGAAATTCCAAGAGCAATGTTTGGAGCTTATGGAAAAGCAATGTCAAACACTTGTATAACATTCGTTTCTCAATATGCTTATGAACATGGAATTAAAGAAAAATTAGGTTTACAAAAAGAAGTATTACCTGTTAAAGGAATAAGAAACTTAACTAAGAAAGATATGAAGTTTAATGGAGAAATGCCTAAATTAGAGGTTGATCCACAAACATATGATGTAAAAATAAATGGTGAATTAGCTACTTGTGAGCCAGCAGAAACATTACCATTAACTCAAAGATATTTCTTATTCTAATTTATATAGGAGAGGCGATTAAGATATGATTTTAGATAAGGTTTTAGGAAATATAGAAAACACTAATTTAGAAGGTGTACATATAGAAAAAATTTATTTAAATAATGAAGAAATGCTAAAAAGAATAATAAGAGTTACTTCAGACCACGGTAAGGATTATGGTATTTCCCTTTCAGATGGAAATAAATTAAAAGATGGAGATATTTTATTTAATGATGGGCATAATGCAGTAGTTGTAAAATTTAATTCAGAAGATGTTTTAGTAATAAAACCAAAAGATATGAATCAAATGGGGAAAATAGCTCATGAAATTGGTAATAAACATTTGCCAGCACAATTTATAGATGAAACTATGATAATTCAATATGATTCTGTTGTTGAAGAAACTTTGAAAAAACAAAATTTAAATTATTCAAGAGAAAATATGGAGTTAAAAGAGGCATTTAGACATGTTGACTTCATGCACAGACACTAAAAATAATTTAAATATTCTCAAGATAATGCAGATATGTGATTCTAACTTCCCAATAGGATCATTTAATCATTCTTATGGAATGGAAACTTATCTTAGAGATAATAGGATAAAGGATACAGAATCATTTAGAAGTTGGATAAGAGCATTTTTTAGAAATCAATTTATATATAGTGATGGGTTTTCAATAAAACTTTTATATGAATATTTAGATAAAAAAAGCGAGAAAAAAATTTTAGAATTAGATAGAAGTATAACAGTTCAAAGTATGGCTTTTGAAACTAGAAATGGTAATAAAATGGTAGCCAAAAGAATGTTAAATTTATTTTTAGATTTATACGATTCAAAAATTCTTGAAATTTATTTAGAAAAAATAAATAAAAAAGAAGCTTTTGGTCATCCAGCAATTGTTTTTGGAATTCTTATGTATGAATTAAAAGTTAATTTAATAGATGCTATTCAATATTACATGTATAGTACAGCTTCTACGTTAATTCAAAATGCAGTACGAACTATTCCATTAGGACAAAAAGATGGGCAAATTTTATTAAAGGAATCTTCTGAAAGTTTTTTAGAACTTAGTGAAATAATTCAAACATTAGATGAAGATATGTTTGGAGCAAATGTACCAGGAATAGAATTAGCACAAATACAACATGAAACATTAATCTTTAGATTATTCATGTCATAAAAATTTTGAAAGGTGGAAAAATTATGAGACCAGTTGTTATTGGAGTTGGTGGACCAGTTGGAAGTGGGAAAACTCTTTTAATTGAGAGATTAACAAGAAAGATGAATGAAAATTATAAATGTGCAGTAATAACTAATGATATATATACAAAAGAAGATGCAAAATTTATGGTTAAAAATTCTGTGTTACCAGAAGATAGAGTAATAGGAGTAGAAACAGGTGGTTGTCCTCATACTGCTATTAGAGAAGATGCATCAATGAATTTTTCAGCAATTGAAGAATTAAAAAATAAATTTGATGATTTAGATATTATATTTTTAGAAAGTGGTGGAGATAATTTAGCTGCTACATTTAGTCCAGATTTAGTAGATTTCTCAATTTATATAATAGATGTTGCACAAGGTGAAAAAATTCCTAGAAAAGCTGGGCAAGGAATGATTAAAAGTGATTTGTTTATTATAAATAAAATAGATTTAGCACCATATGTTGGAGCTGATTTAGATGTTATGAGAAAAGACACTTTAAATTTCAGAAAAGAAAATTCTTTTATTTTCACAAATTTAAAAACAGATGAAGGTATAAATTCAGTTACTGAATGGATACAAAAGCATTGTCTTTTAGAAGGAATTTAAATCATGAATCAAAGTACAAAAGAATTAGATGAAAAAAAATCTTTTGATGGATATATTGATTTAGTTTTAGCTAAAAGTGGAGAAAAAACTATAACTACTAAAAGAGCTTTTGACGGAGTTATGAGAGTTTCTCCAACTCTTCATTTAGATAGAGAAGAGATATCAACTTATTTTTTAATTCAAATAGGTGGAGGATATGTAGAAGGTGAAAGATTTTTAAATAATATTGAACTTAAAGAAAATGCTAGAGCAATAGTTACAACTCAAGCTTCTACAAAGATATATAAATGTGAAAATAAAAAGGAAACATATCAAAAAACTAAGGTGATTTTATCAAAAAATAGTATTTTAGAATTTATAAATGACCCAGTTATTTTATATAAAGATGCTAAATATAAACAAGAAAATAATATTTATATAGATAAAGACTCTACTCTTATTTATTCAGATGGAATAACTTCAGGATGGTCACCAACTGGAGAAGTGTTTAAATATAGTAGTGCAAAATTAAAAACAAATTTATATTATGATGGTGAACTTATGCTAATAGATAATTTAGTTATGGAACCAGAAAAATATGATGTAAATAGTATAGGGTATTTAGAAGGATATTTAAATTTTGGAACTCTCTTGGTTATAAATAAAAATATAGATAAAAAATTTATAGAAAATATGAGAAAAAAATTAGAAGATGTTAGATTAGATGTTAGCTTTGGAGTATCTTCTCTAGAAATAAATGGATTTATTCTTAGAGTTATAGGAAATTTAACACAAGATATAGAGAAGGTAGTTAATATATGTCACAACTATGTTAGAAAAGAAATTTTAAATTCAGCTGAAATATTAATAAGAAAATATTAAATAGGAAGTGAAAATATGCTTAATGGAATAGAACATGGTAATGTAGCATTTATGATTTTATCAACAGTTTTAGTTTTTATAATGACACCAGGACTTGCATTTTTTTATGGAGGCCTTGTAGAGAAAAAAAATTCTTTAACTATAATGCTACAAGTATTTTTATCAATAGGTATAGTTACATTGATGTGGATTTTTGGAGGATTTAGTTTTGTTTTTGGAAATGATATAGGTGGAGTAATAGGTGATCCATCACAATATTTTGCATTTAATAATTTAGATTTTGTAATTAATAAACATTATGGTTTAACGATACCATTTTTATTATTCTTTATGTATCAACTTATGTTTGCAATTATAACATTACCTCTTATGACAGGTGCTATAGCAAATAGAATGAGAATAAGAGGATGGATAGTATTATTAATTTTATGGATGCTATTAGTTTACTTCCCAGTAGCTCATTGGATATGGGGAGGAGGTTTCCTTGCTAAAATGGGATTTGTAGATTTTGCAGGAGGAACTGTAATTCACATAAGTTCAGGATTTTCAGGGCTAGCTGCTATAGCTGTTTTAGGAAGCAGAGCTATAAAAAATGAAAAAGGTCCATTTAATTTAGGATTAGTTTCTATAGGAGCTGCACTTCTTTTATTTGGATGGTTTGGATTTAATGCTGGAGGAACTTTAACAGCAGCAGAAACAGCTGCAATTGTATTTGCTAACACTGGAGTAGCTGCAGCATCAGGAATGATAGTTTGGACAATAATGTACTATATAGAAGAAAGAAGATTTTCATTTTTAGAAGCTATAATAGGTGCAGTAGCTGGACTTGCAACAATTACTCCAGCATCAGGCTATGTTTCTCCATTATCTGCAACATTAATAGGAGCATTAGCAGGAGTATTTTGTTTCTTATGTGTAAAATTTGCAAAAAGAATGAAATGGGATGATGCCTTAGATGTATGGGGAGTTCATGGAATGGGTGGTTTACTTGGAACATTACTAATAGGTGTTTTTGCAAATAAGCTTATTAATGGAGTTAGTGCAGGAATGGATCAATTCTTAGTTCAATGTTTTGGTGCAATTTTTGTAGCAATTTACTCAATTATTGTTACATTTATAATAATGAAAGTAATAGATAGAGGAAACTTTATAAGAGTAAGTAAAGAAGAACAAGAACGAGGATTAGATGAAGTCTTTTTAAAAGAAAAATATGATTTAGATTAAAATTTGGAAAGGAGATCATATTAATGTTAGGAGCAGTTCTTTTATATGTTGGTTTTGTACTTATGATAAATGGGATAGGTAGACTTACAGATATAAATCCTAAATCAACAGCTATAATGAATTTATTTACAGGGAGTTTATCAGTAATTGTTAATATTGGAACTCTTTTAATTGATCAAACTCAAACTCCAGCAAATTCAACAGCATTTTATGCAGCTGGAACAGGATTATTATTTGGATTTACATATTTATTTGTAGGAATTAATTCTATATTTAATCTTGATAGTAGAACATTTGCATGGTATTCATTATTTGTTGCTATAACAACAATACCAGCAGGTATTCTTCAATGGAATGAAGGTGGAATTTATAATATACTTATGGCACTTATATGGTGGGCATGGGGAGTTCTTTGGGTTACAGGACCAATAGAAATTCTTTGGAAAAAAGATTTAGGACATTTTGTACCTTGGTTAAGTATTTTTGAAGGTATTTTTACAGCATGGATTCCAGGTTTCATGATATTAATGGGAATGTGGACTTAATTATTTTAAAATAATTATTAAAGAGAGTAATTTGAAATTCATTTTATGAATTTTGAATTGCTCTTTTTATAATTAAAATAAAAATTTTAGAAATTTGTAAGTTTTATAAATAGTAAATTGTAAATTTTACCTTATAAAATAAAACTATGTTCTAATAGATGATATAATTTGAAATGAGGTGAGAATTTATGGGAAAAGATACAATTTTAGTTGTTGATGATGATAAAGAAATAGTACAGTCTATTGAAATATATTTAGAAAGTGAAAACATGAATATATTAAAAGCTTATGATGGAATAGGATGTTTAAATATATTTAATAAAGAAAAAATTGATATGGTAATTATAGATGTGATGATGCCTAATTTAGACGGAATTAGAACAGTAAAAAAAATAAGAGAAAACAGTAATATTCCTATTATTTTTTTATCAGCTAAAAGTGAAGAGATGGACAAGATACTTGGATTGAATATTGGGGCAGATGATTATATGACAAAGCCATTTAGTATTTTAGAGTTAGTTGCTAGAATTAAATCAAATATGAGAAGATATAAGACTTTATTAGGAAAAGAAATAAAAACTGAAAAAGAAGTTTTAGAAGTTAGAGGATTAGAATTAAATATATTTTCAAAAGAATTGAAGTTAAATGGAGAAAATATAAAAATAACACCAATAGAATTTAAAATATTAAAGCTTTTAATGAGTAATTTAAATAGAGTTTTTAGTAGTGATGAAATTTATGAGAGAGTTTGGAATGAAAGCTGTATTAATTCAGATACAGTAATGGTTCATATAAGAAGAATAAGAGAAAAAATTGAGGTGAATCCAAAAAATCCAATTTATTTAAAGGTGGTATGGGGTAGTGGTTATAAAATTGAAAAATAAAGATGCTTTTAAGTATGTAATTAATGGTGGATTAATAGCTATTTATTTAGTATTTGTATTTTTAAATTATAGAAATAATAGAAATTTACAATATGTATATTTAGTTTCTAGCTTCATATTTATAGGCATTTTATATTTAAAGATTTTTATTAAAGAAATTAGATTATTATTTGTTGTTACTGCTTTAAATAAGATAATATCAAAAATAAATGATAATGAAATTACAATTTCAGAAATAGAGAAAGAGATGAAAGAATATCCTAATTTTCTAAAAGTAAAAAATACTAGTGATGGAGTAATAAAAATAGCTAAAGGTATAAAAGAATTAAAAAATAATATACGAGGAAATGAAAATGAAGTTAATATTCTTATGAGCAATGTTATAAAAAATTTGGACAATCCTGTAATGGAATTAAAAGAGAAAATAGAGGATTTACAAATAAACTATGATGAAAAGGATATAGAAATTTTAAAAAGGAAAGAAGAAGTAGTGGAGAATTTGGTTTTAGATATTTTTACTACAGCAAAATCAATGAATTTAAATATTCCTTTAGAGCTTATAGAATGTGATTTAAATTATGTATTAAGACAAATTATAGGAGAGTTTTCCTCAACAATAGAAAATTCAAATTTAATATATGACGTAGAAATAGATAAAGAAAAATTTATGTATAAAATTGATAGTGAGAAATTTTTTGAAGTAATAAAGATTGTATTAGAAAATGCAGAAAAACATTCATTAGAAAAAAGTAGAATATATATAAAATCTAAAATTAATAATAACGGATTAAGAATAGAAATAAAAAATATTTCTAAAGAAAAATTAGATATAAAATCTAATGAAATATTTAACATAGTGAAAAATAAAAGAGATTTTTCAGTTACAGGATTACCTTTAGAGAAAAGTAAGGCTTTAATAAAATCTATGAAGGGAACATTTAATATAGAAATAGATGGAGATCTTTTTAAAGTTATTATAAATTTTATGGAGGATAATTCTCATGATATTAAATAGTAAAAATATTTATAAGTTTTATGAAAAAATAGATTTAAAGAAGAACATGTTTGAAAAGATAGAACTATTTTTAGAAGATGAAAAGAAATTGGCAAACATATTAGATAAAAAGCTTATAATAGAAAATAAATTTTTAATAGCGTTATATTTAGTTTTATTTTTAATATTTCTAAGACCAGAGATAAGTAGTAGAGTAGGAATACATCCTTACACAGTTGGAGAATTAGCAAATAAATATATATTAATAAGTATAATAATTTTAGGTATAATATCTTTTATTCAAGCAATAGTAAATAGAGAAAAAGCTCTAAAAATAATGAGAAACAAAGAAGGGTACAAATTTTCATTTAATAAATTTTATTTGAAATTATTTAAAATAATAATTATATGTTTATATTTAAATAGTTTAAATTTTATTTGGGCAGAAATTATTACAGGATATAGTTTTTCTGATATTATAAATGGATTTGGAAAAGGAAGTAAATTGTTGTTTATAGCAAATATAATACTAATAATATTCTTAGTATGCTACAATATTTACTATTTAATAATAGGAGGCTTTATATCTTCTGGGTTTAATAATTTAGGAGAAGCTATAAAAAAAGGAAAGTTAGATTCTGTTAGGAAAAGTATTAGTATTGAAGCAGAATCTGAAATGATTTTAGGAAGCACTTATTCTATTATATTTAAAGAGTTATCTGTATTGATTGATAAATTAGAAGAACTATCAGATAAGGAAAGCAAGACATTATTAAACAGAACAGAAACTATAGCAAATGCATCCCATGATATAAAGACACCTTTGACATCAATAAAAAATTATATATGTATATTAGAAAATAATGATATAAAAGATTGTGATAAAGATAAATATATAGATGTATTAAAATCTAAAATTTTAGATTTACAACATTTAATAGCTAATTTAAAAATAGTAAGTGAATGTTATGAAGGGCAATTAACAGCTAAATTTGAAAGAACAAATATTAAAGAGTTAATATTTAATATTTTAAAGGAATATGAATCAGAATTTATAGAAAAAAATATAGAAGTTTTAGAAAAAGATTTTGAAGAAGAATTTTTAAATTTAGATGCAGAATTTAATAAAACTATTTTTAGAAATATATTTTCTAATATAGGAAAGTATTCTTTAGATAATTCCAGAGTATTTTTAGAAACTAAAAAAATAAGAGAAGATTATCATGATTATTTAAAAATAAGTATAAAAAATTATTCTAAAGAAAAATTAAATATAAATCCAGAAGAACTATTTCAAAGGTTTAAAAGAGGGGATAGTTCAAGAAGTACAGAAGGAAATGGATTGGGATTAGATATTATAAAAAATTTGGTTAATTTGCAAAATGGAAAAGTATATATAAATATAGATGGAGATCAATTTGAATTGGTGATAAAGTATATAATATACTAAATTCAAATAATATAATTTAGTAAAATTAAATTAGAATAAGATTATATAGTGAAATAGCACACTCATATTTTATAAGAGTGTGCTATTATTTATTAATTTCCTTGTGAAGTTGGTGGAGTAAATACTCTAGTAGCTAATTCTTCATCTAACATATACATAGCTGCTGGATTTCCTTCAAGTCTTCTAACTTTCTTTAAGATAGTTTGGAAGTTATTTTCTTCTTCAACTTGTTCATCAACAAACCATTTTAAAAGACTCATTGTTGCGTGTTCTCTTTCAGCAGTTGCAATATCTGCTAATTCATAAATTCTTTTTGTAACAGTTTGTTCATGATTGAATCCAGTTTCAAAAACTTCTATTATGTTATTATATTCAACCTTAGGTTTTTCTATAGCCTCTAATTTTACCATTCCACCTTTTTGGAAGATATAATCGTAAAATTTCATAGCATGAGACATTTCTTCTTGGGCTTGAACTCTAAAGAAGTTTGCCACACCACTTAAATCAATAGATTCAGCATATGCAGCCATAGCTAAATAAGTATATGATGAATAAAATTCAAAATTAACTTGATCATTTAATGCATCTAATAATTGGTTACTTAACATTATAAAATTCCTCCTATTCAAAAATGTTCCAATTAAATTTTACCCTTTTAAAAGAATATTTTCAATCAACTATTTATAAATTATAACTTTATAATAAATTTTGAAGAAAAATAGCTAAATATGATTTAGAAATAAAGAGAAAATTATATAAAATATAAAGTTAGATTAATATATTGTAAAAAAAAATACCATTTAATAAAAAATAATGGTTATTATGTTATAATTTAAAGGAAGTTAAGATTGAAAAGTTAATAATATTGTTATGAGTGTAAACGGTAGTAAATTATTAGTTCATTCAAATCTTACACATTTAAGATGATACATTAAATAAAACTAATTTACAGTTATTATAGAGTATATAT
>NZ_LTAY01000070.1 GCF_002050515.1 Clostridium thermobutyricum DSM 4928
AAGATTAGATTTCCCATAGCGTAAGCTAGTAAGATCCCTTGAAGAACACAAGGTTGATAGGTTAGGGGTGTAAGCATGGTAACATGTTCAGCTGACTAATACTAATAGATCGAGGGCTTGACCAATAAAAATATCAACTATTTTCATATACAATTTTCAGAGAACAAACTCTAAAAAAGTAGTTAAGATCTAGTGATGATGGCATAGAGGAAACACTCCTTCCCATTCCGAACAGGAAAGTTAAGCTCTATAACGCCGATGGTACTGCATGGGAGACTGTGTGGAAGAGTAGGAAGTTGCTAGGTAAGTGTGGCTCGATAGCTCAGTCGGTAGAGCAGAGGACTGAAAATCCTCGTGTCGCTGGTTCGATTCCAGCTCGAGCCACCATATTATGGCGCTATAGCCAAGTGGTAAGGCAGTGGTCTGCAAAACCTTGATCCCCAGTTCGAATCTGGGTGGCGCCTCCATTAGAACCTGTAAACACTGTTTACAGGTTTTTTATTTTCAAAAAATATATATAGAAAATAAATTAAAAATGAATCCACAAAATTTAAAATATAATTTATAGTTATCAACAAAAAAATATAAAATTGTGCATAACTAATGATATTATTATATTAATTTGTGGATATTTTATATGAATTAAATAAGAGCATTTTCTGTTATAATTAGTTTTTTAGATTTGCTAGAGTAATGTGCACTTACTCCTAGAGGAAAAGTTAAATTAGGATAATCGTGACCAAAAGGAACATTAAATATTATTGGTATTCCTAATTTATTTAATTTTGACAGTAATAATTCAGAAGTAGCAAAGCTAAATTCTGAATTAGAAGTACAATTTGTAAAATGACCTAATAATATTCCTTTACAATTATTAATAGTTTTCGATAGTAATAATTGAGATAATAAGCGATCAATCACATAAGGTTCTTCATTGATTTCTTCTAATAATAAAATAGAATTTTTAAAATTTATCTCATAAGGGGTTCCCATCATAGAGCAAATAATAGATAGATTTCCTCCTATTAAATTTCCTTGCATATCTTTATTATTTATAACTAAATTATTTTTAAAATCATAAATATAGCCTTTAGAAGGATTTAACATAAAATGTTTTAAAGTAGATAATGTTAAGGAATCTTTTATAAAATCAGATTTTATTAATGGTCCATGAAAAGTAGGTATTTTGTTTTGGGCAAAATAATTTAGTAATACTGTTATATCGCTATAACCACAAAAAAACTTTGCATTTTTTTTTATTATAGATAAATCAAGATAAGGAAGCATACGAATTGCTCCAAATCCTCCCCTAAAGCAAATAATTCCTTCAACATCTTTATCTAAAAACATGTTCATTAAATCATAAGCTCTTGAATAATCATTTCCTGCTAAATATCCATACTTATCATAAATAGCGTTTGTATATTTAACTTTAAACCCAATATTTTTAAAATTTTCAATAAATTGATCAATTATTTTAATATCACTACATCCGGAAGGGGCTAATATACCGATTGTCGAATCTGAAGTCAGCCTTTTGCCACGCATAAAAAAATCTCCTTATAATTATTAAAAAAAGAGCTTCATAAATGAGCTCTCTTTTGTTTATTATAATAATATGCTTAATTTTTCATAATAGTTAAATTTTTTTATAAATATTAAAATTTTATCTGAACATATCTTTTTTGTGAAGAATCCATGCAACTGTTCCACAAATTAATAGAGTTAATAAAGTTATTACATAAAAGGTATTAATGCTATCTGTATTGAATGGAAATACTATATTCATACCCATAATTCCACTAATCATAGTTGGAATTGACATTAGAATAGTAACAGAAGCAAGTACTTTCATAACTATATTAAGATTATTTGAAATTACAGATGCAAAGAAATCCATAGTACTTGCAAGTATATTACTATATATTTCTGTCATTTCAATTGCTTGCTTATTTTCGATAATAACATCCTCTAAAACATCTTTATCTTCTTCATATTTTTGAATTATATCTAGTTTAAGCATTTTTTCTAAAGTAATTTCATTTGCTTTAAGAGAAGTAGAGAAATAAACAAGAGATTTTTCTAATGAATGTAATTGTATAAGTTCTCTATTTTTCATTGATTTATGAAGCCTTTTTTCTATCATAAGACTCTTCTTATCTATTTGCCTTAAATATAATAAAAAATAAGTAGAAACTCTGCTTAATATCTGGAGAGTAAATCTAGATTTTTTATAAGTAAAGAAAGTTTTAACTTTTCCATTTATAAAATCAGTTAGTATTTTACTGTTTTTAAGACAAACTGTAATAAGTATATTTTCAGAATGAATTATTGATAGAGGATATGTATCATAAGTTAAAGAATTATCTTCCATTTCTGTGAATGGTATATCCACTATTACAGACAATATATCGTCTTCAATATCTATACGAGATGTTTCTTCATCATCTAATGAAGCATTTAATAACTCTAATGGAACTGAAGCTTTCTTAGATATTAAAATAAGTTCTTCTTCTGATGGGGCAACTATATTAATCCAACATCCAGGTTCAATATTATCTAAAGGAACTAATTTTAATGGCTTATCATCAAGTGTTTTAAATATCTGTATCATGCCGTCCTCCTAAATCTTTATATTATATATTTTACAATATAAATTAATAAAATTACAGTTTTAAAAAAATACTAAATTTTAGGATTATGACTTAGCGTTCTATTAAGAAAAAGAGAAAGAAATTAAGATATAATAAGAAAATATGAGAATTTCTTATTATATAGCCTTTAAATATAGAAAATAGAATATATTTACTATGGAATAATGTTTTAAATGTTAGTATAATCTCAATATAACATTTAAATTTGCATGTAATTTTCGGGGGATTTTTTATTATGATGCATAGGGAGATAGTCGTCAGGAAAAAGGCGCCTGTTATAGCTATTAGTTTAGTAATTATAACTTGTATGCTTTATATTCATGAAGGACTAAAATTTATAAAGTTTGAAAGTATTAATACTTTAAAGCTTTGTAATATTATTATAATAGCTTTTACTATTTTAATTTTATTAAGAGAAATACTTTCATGTAGCATTTCTTATAAGTATGCTGTTATAGCAGACAAGCTTATAGTAAACAAGATATTTAGATCTAATGAAAGAAATTTAGCTAGTGTAAAGATATCAGATATACAATATATAGGACCTAAATCAGATGCTCCTAAAGGCATTAAATGTAAATCAGTAGGTTCTTTTGCTTGTAATCTATTTGGAAAAAGCACTTGCACTTGCATATATAAAAGAGATAATCAATATTACAGATTTTCATTTGAACCTAGTAGTAAATTTATTTGTAGAATAAATGAAAAATTAATTTAAATTTTAAAGCCTATAGTATATTTAATTAATACTATAGGCTTTAATTTTATTTAGAAATATTTTTAAAAAATTCTTGTTTAGCTTCTGATAAAAGTTCTTTATTAGTTATTAAATCCAATCCTGTTAAAGCTAATGAAATTCCAGCTTTCTTACATTGTTCTAAAGCAAAAGGTTCAACTGTTGCTTTTGCAAATTCTTTAGTACCATATTTTATAGTATCACTTTCTATTATTTTTATATATGAATGTATGCAAGGAACTTTTTTACTTATACAACCTATACCAAGAGAAGCATTTATATTTCTAGATTCACAAATATTTATTATTCCAGATTCTTTTAGATTATTATTTAAAAGTCTGTTTAAAGTAGAATTTGATAATAACTCTTCATTTGGTGGTTCGTATAAAGAAAATTTAGGAGGCATATTCATTAAATCTCCTACTGTTTTAGCAATTATTTTTATTTTTTCTTCACCTTTAGAAGCAAGGCACATATCCTTTGCTCTAATATAGAATTTTCCCTCAACAGTTCCAGGGACTAATAAAGGAGTTTTTCCACCTTCAGATAGTATTGAATGTATTTCTAAATCATTGCAAAATCCTTTTGATAATGTATTTAGGATATTAAATGTAAGTAATATAGCATCTAATGCTGTATATTTTGATTCACTTAAGAAACTTAATTCATTTTTTCCTGTAAACTTAATACTAAGTGGAATAACTGCTGATGAAGTACCACTTTCACAAGTGACTACATCAGGATGAATAACCATGACAGAGTCAATATCATCAAAAACTCCTTGCTTAGCCATTACTTCTTTTGTACCTCCTAAGTACTCACCTGGACATCCTATTATTATAGATGAACCATAATCTAGATTATCTACAGCATTACCTAAACACAGTCCTGCAAGAGTAGAAATTGCAGATAGCATATTATGTCCCGTTATATGTCCTTCATTTGGAATTGAGTCATATTCACAAAGAAAACAAATTTTAGGGTGACCGTTACCTTTATAAGCATAAAAAGAATTTTTTATATCTAAAATATTTTTCTCAACTTTAAAACCATGTTTATTTAAAACTTCACAAATAAACTCTGATGATTTTTCTTCTTTATAGCTTTCTTCAGGGTGACTATAAAGAAATTTACAAATGTTTTCTATATCATTTTCACAAACACTAAGATATTTTTTAACATCATGTTTCATAAAGCTCTCCTCCAAAATAAATATTTATTAATATTTTTACCTAAAAACTCAAAAATATTTATTTTTTATAGATTAAGAAAAATATAGATGGCAATAATTAAAATAAAAGATTTGGAGGGTGGACAAGTATGATTAATAAAGAAATAGAAAAAAGAGTTTGTGTAATTTGTAATATGGAAAATGAAAGTTATTTATATGATAACTACATTGATGGTATAATTGTAAATGGTGAATATATCTGTAGACATTGCGAAAAAGAGATTATAGAAACCAGTGTAGAAGAAAATAAGTATGATGATTATGTAGATAAAATAAAGGTAGTCATATATAAATAAAGGGGAATATACATGAAAAAAGGTTTGTTTGTTGCATTTGAAGGTGGAGAAGGATCAGGAAAATCAACAATTATTGAAAAGATATATATTTGGCTTAGAGAAAGTGGACATGAATGTATTTTAACTAGAGAGCCGGGTGGAATAAAAATATCTGAAAAAATAAGAGCAGTTATTTTAGATAAAGAAAATACTGAAATGGATGGTAGAACAGAAGCACTTTTATATGCAGCTGCAAGAAGACAACATTTAGTAGAAAAAGTTATTCCAGCTATAAATTCTGGAAAAATAGTTTTATGTGATAGATTTGTTGATTCATCGTTAGCTTATCAAGGATATGCTAGAGGGCTTGGCATAGATGAGGTTTTTGAAATAAATAAATTTGCTATTAATGATTGTATGCCAAATATTTCAATATTATTTGATATAAATCCAGAGATTGGACTTGAAAGAATAAGAAAAAATTCTTCAAGAGAAGTTAATAGATTAGATTTAGAAAAAATCGATTTTCATAATAAAGTAAGAGAAGGGTATACTAAAATTTATGAAAATAATAAAGATAGAATGATAAAAATTAATGCTGAGCAATCTATTGACCAAGTTTTTGAAGAAGTAAAAAGAATATTTTTAGACTTACTTTAATAAAAAAATTAATTATATTTAAGTTTAGAAGTTTATGGTAAAATAGGGTAGGGGTTAATTTATGGAGGTATTTATATGAAGTTATTAATTGCTATTGTAAATGATGATGATTCGGATGATTTAATAGATACATTAACAAAAAAGGACTTTAGAGTTACAAAACTTGCTACATCAGGAGGCTTTTTAAAAGCTGGAAATACAACTTTGATGATGGGAGTAGAGGATACTAAAACTGAAGAAGTTATAAGTATAATAAAAGATATTTGTAAGGAAAGAGATGAGATAATTCCATCTCCAATACCCATTACTGAAAGTCCTGAAATTTATATTCAATATCCTATTGAAGTTAAAGTTGGAGGGGCTACTGTATTTATAATAGATGTAGAGCAATTTATAAAAATATAAGGAGAGACTCGTATTGGAAGAATACATTGGACATAATAAAATAATTGATGGATTTAAAAAGAGAGCTGAATCTAATACTTTATCACATGCTCATTTAATAGTGGGAGCTAATGGAATAGGAAAAAGTAAGGTTGCAGATATATTTTCATCATTGATATTAAATAAAGAATTGTTTAAGGCTAATGTAGATTCTATCGAATATAGACCTAAAAAAGCAAGTATTGGAGTAGATGATGTAAGAGAAATTATTGAAGAAGTTAATAAGAAGCCTTATGAAGGAGATAAAAAAGTTATTACTATATTTTCTGGTGAAAAATTAACTATTCAAGCTCAAAATGCGCTTTTAAAAACTATAGAGGAACCACCAAAAGGAGTATTTATAATAATACTAACTACTTCTATAGAAATTATATTAGAAACAATAAAATCTAGATGCCAAATATACAAATTAACACCATTATCAAATGAAGAGATTCAATCGTACATATTAAAGAAATATGGAAATATAAATACTATTGATTTTTCACCAGCACTTTCTTATGCAGGTGGAATACCTGGAAGACTAGAAAAATTTATTGATGATGAAGATTTACAAGAAGCTAGGAAAGTAGTTTTAGAACTTATAAGAGAAATAAATGATAAGAATGTTGAGAGCATTTTAAAATATGAAAAGAAGTTATTAAAATATAAAGATGAAAAAGAAGAGCTATTAGGTATAATTGAAGGATTTATTAGAGACATAATAGTATATAAAGAGGTTAGTGATAAAAAGTTTATAATAAATTCAGATAAGAAAAAAGAAATAGAGGAATTAGTTAATTTAATGTCTTATAAAAAACTTAATAGTATGATAGATGCAGTTAAGGAATTAAGAAGAAATTTGGAATCAAATTCTAATTTTTCAATTAATCTAAACATTATGCTTATGAGCTTTTTGGAGGGATAATTAATGTTAAAAGTTATAGGAGTTAGGTTTAAAAAAGCGGGAAAAATATATTATTTTGATCCTCAGGACCTAAATGTAGAAAAAGACAGTTATGTTATAGTCGAAACTGCTAGAGGAATAGAGTTTGGACAATGCGTAATTGGAGAAAAAATGATAGATGAAAGCGAGATAATTGCACCTTTAAAAACAGTTATAAGAGTTGCAGATGAAAATGATATAGCTAAGCATAAAGAAAATAAAGAAAAAGAAGAAGAAGCACTAAGAATATGCACAGAAAAGATATGGGATCATAAGCTTGATATGAAGCTTATAGATGTTGAATATACTTTTGATAATAATAAAGTAATTTTTTATTTTACAGCTGATGGAAGAGTTGATTTTAGAGAACTTGTAAAAGATTTAGCAACTATTTTTAAAACAAGAATAGAACTTAGACAAATTGGAGTTAGAGATGAAGCTAAAATGATAGGTGGACTTGGTCCTTGCGGAAGAACTATGTGTTGTTCTTCATTTTTAGGTGATTTTACTTCTGTTTCAATAAAAATGGCTAAAGAACAAAATTTATCTCTTAACCCAACTAAAATTTCTGGTATTTGTGGAAGACTTATGTGTTGTCTTAATTATGAGCAAAGTACTTATGAAGATATAAGAAAGAGATTACCAAGAGTTGGATCAATTGTTGAAACTGAACTTGGAACTGGAGAAGTAGTACAAAATAATATTGTAAAAGAATCTGTAAAAGTTAAATTAAGAAATGGCGAAGAAGAATTTATAGAACAATTTAATATAAATAATATAAAGATGATAAAAGGTGATTACGAGGATGTAATTGATGAATCAGACATAAGATTAGAAGTAGACTCACCAGAAGATAAAAAGCTTATAAAACAGCTTATAAAAGAAAAGTAGGAGGAAGTGTAATGAAGGCGGTATTAAAAATAGTAGGAATAAATAATTCTACTGATGTGAGAAAAGCTCAACAAGCTATATCAAGTAATACTGGAGTAATTGCAAGTGAAATCAGTGTTTCTAAGAAAGAAGTTACTATAATTTATAATGAAAGCTATGTAAAATTAGATAATATTATTGATTCAATTGAAGCTTTAGGTTATATCATAATATAATTAGAAAATTATAAATTTATCAAAATAACTTTAAAACTAAAAAAAAACGTGTTAAAATTAAGAAGGTATAACTACCATAAAAATTAGGAGGTGTTTTATATGGCATTTGTAATTCAAGATTCATGCGTAAGCTGTGGAGCATGTGCTGCTGAGTGTCCAGTTAACGCTATAAGCCAAGGAGATACTATATTCGTAATCGATGCTGATACTTGTATTGATTGTGGAAACTGTGCTAATGTTTGTCCAGTAGGAGCACCAGTTCAAGAATAGTATACTAAAAAAAGATCGTGTCTGCGATCTTTTTTTTTTATATAATATTATTTACTTTAATTGGAGATATAAGCACCGTATTCATATATTCAGAGAAATCTTTTTCTAATTTATCTTTATTTATAAAAAAGCTATCATCTTTTATTCTAGTTATATTTTGAGATAAAAGTAAAAATTCTTCAGGTCCCTTAAATATAAAGGAATATGAATTATATTTATAATTCATAGGTATAATTATTTTAGGATTTATTTTTTTAGCTAATTTAAATGCGGTTTTTCCATTTAAAGTGATATTACTTCCTATTGGAAGAAATAAGATATGGCAGTTTTTTAATAATTCTAATGTATCATAACCTAATGTGTGTCCTAAATATCCTAAATGACATATTTTAAGACCATCAATATTATAAATAAATATTGTATTTTTACCTCTTTTCAATCCATTTAAATTATCATTGAATGATGATATTCCTTTTATAATTCCTAAATCAGTGTTAAATTCTCCTTTTTCAGATATTAGTTTAATATCTTGAGATAGATTAGTAATGCAGTCACATTTAAAATCATTAGAGCTTAAAGTAATTATATTTGGATTAAAATCTTCTATTTTGCAACTGTGAAATTTATTTATTGGGTCTATTAAAATTCTTTTTCCTATAGAAGTTTTAATTAAAAAACTAGAATTACCAAGCCAAGATATAAAAATATTAATCACCTCCAATAGATAACATTAATATGTTTCCCAAAAAAATGAAAATAATTCTAAAAATAAAAAATAAAATAAAGAAATAAACTTGATAAGAATTAAATTTAATATTAATATATGGTTAAAGGTCAAAGTAAGTCAAAAGCAAAGGAGAAGATATATATGGCAAGACTAACAGATGTTATAGAAAAATTTATAAAAGATATGATTATTAATGATGATAATCATCAAGCTTTAATACAAAGAAATGAATTAGCAGATCAATTTAGATGTGCACCATCTCAAATAAACTATGTTTTAACAACAAGATTTACTTATGCAAAAGGATATGTAGTAGAAAGTAGAAGAGGTGGAGGGGGATATATAATAATAAAAAGAATAACTCATTCATGCTCTAGTGATATAAAAAGATTAATAAAAGAGTCAATTGGCAATAGTATAACATATCATAATGCAATAGCACTTTTAGATAATTTATTAGAAATAGAACTTATTAATAAAAGAGAATATGAAATCATAAAAATAGCTATAAATGATAATACTCTTACTGTTTCTGATAATAAAAATAAATTAAGATCAGATATTTTGAAAGGAATGGTTATGGTAATAATGGAATAGGGGGTACTTTTATGATATGTGAGAAGTGCAAAGAAAGAGAGGCTATATTAAATTTAAGCCAAATGATTAATGGAGAAATTACTGATATTTGGTTGTGCGAAAAATGTGTTAAAAAATTTGGAAAAACTATTTTTAACGATATTAATGGAGATAGAGAGAATTATGCTTCTTTCAATAATTTGTTAAGTATTATTTTTGAAGATATAGGAAAGAAAAAAGAAAAAGCTAAAATACAATGTATTAAATGTGGAACTACGCTTAAAGATATTGAAAATAGAAGACTTATAGGATGTGAGGAATGTTATAAAATTTTTGAAAAAGATATAACAAAAATGGTTGAAAAAAATAATACTTATAATGAACATAAAGGTGAGATACCTAATAGATTGGGTGAAAAAATAAAGAATAAGAGAATAATTAGAGAGTTAGAAAAAGAATTAGAAATAGCTATAGCTATAGAAGCTTATGAAAAAGCAGCTAAACTTAGAGATGAAATAAAAAGGTTAAAAGGTGAAATGAGAAATTTTGAGGGGGAGAAATAAATTGGAAAGCCTATTAAATAATAAAAATTTGATAAGTAGTAGTGTGATTTTATTTAGAAATGTAAAAGGCATAAACTTCCCTATAACTATGAAAGCGGAAGAAGGAAAGTTGTTTTCAGAAAAAATAATTGAGAAAATATTAGATATTAAAGATGATATGAAAGTTTTCAGGCTTTGGAATGATGAAATAAAATTTGAGAAATTAAAAGAAACTAGAGTTTTAAGAAATAAAACTCTTAAAAACAAAGAAATGGTAGCTTATTTAGAAAGTGAAAAAAATAATTTTAAAATTATTTTAAATGAAGAAGAGCATATAAGATTACAATGTACTAAAAGTGGATATAATATAGAAGAAATATACAATTATGTTAAAGAATTCGATGTGCATTTGGAAAGAAAAATAGATTATCTATTTGATGAAACTATGGGATATTTAACTTCTAATCCAAATCATATTGGAACTGGACTTATATTAGAGGTAATGGTGCATTTGCCTATGTTAACTCTAAATGATAAGATAAGCAAATTATTTTCTCATAAAGATAAATCTATGTTTGAATTAGAAGGTAAATATGGAGAAAAAGGTAAGGCATATGGAAGTATATATATAATAAGAAATACAGCAACTACTGGAATATCTGAAAAAGAATTAATAGAAGAATTAAACGAACTTATATTATATGTTTTAAATGAAGAAAAAAAGGAAAGAGAAAAAGCTTTCGAAAAATATAAAAATGAAATTTCAGATAAAATTCATAGGGCATATGGAGTACTTAAAGAAGCTATAATTTTAGAATCAATAGAAACTTTAGAATTATTATCATATTTGAGATTTGGAGCAGAAGAAGAAATACTAGATATCTCTATAGATGAGATAGAGAAAGCTGTTTTATTTTCTAGAAATCCATTTGTTAAAGAAGCACTGCAAGGAGAAAATAATTTAGAAAAACTAAATTTGAAAAGAGCAGATATTATAAGAGATATTTTGAAACAAAAGGTTTATTAGAGAACATAAATAATAAAACCATATAAATTATGTATAGGAGGATAAAAAGAATATATGAGCGAAAATAGATTCTCAGAAAGGACAGAAACTGTTCTTTTAGAAGCAAAAAAAGAATCCTTAAATTTTAGACATGGGTATATAGGTACAGAACATATATTACTAGGTATACTTAAAGAAGATGGATATGCAAAGGGAATATTAGAAAAAAATGGTGTTGATTATTCAAAAATAAATAAAACTGTAGACAAATATCTTGGTAAAGGAGAAATAGTCATTCCAAAATCTGAATTATTATTTACTCCAAGAACTAAAGTGCTATTTGATGAAGCTTTTAAAGAAGCAAAAAAATTATCTCATAAAAAAATAAATCCAGAGCATTTATTATTATCTATATTAAATGAAAATGACGGAGTAGCATACACTATGCTTACTTTTACAAAAATTAATTTAGATAAATTAAAAAATGATATAAAAGATTTTTTAGAAAGTGATGTGGCAAAAGATAATTCTCAAGAGATCGAGGAAGATGATTTAGATGAAAAAATGCCAATGTTATCAAAGTATAGTTCGAATTTAACTAGACTTGCAAGACAAGGAAAATTAGATCCTGTAATAGGCAGAAGTAAAGAAAATCAAAGAGTATTAGAAATTTTGTGTAGAAGGATTAAAAATAATCCTTGCTTAATAGGAGAACCAGGAGTAGGAAAAACTGCTGTAATTGAAGGATTAGCACAGAGAATAATTGATGGTAATATACCAGAAATATTAAAAGGAAAACAAATTTATTCTTTGGATTTAACGAGTTTAATAGCTGGAGCTAAATATAGAGGTGAATTTGAAGATAGGCTTAAAAAAGTTATGGCAGAGATAAAAGATAATAAGAATATAATAATTTTTATAGATGAAATACATTCTATAATAGGAGCTGGTGGGGCAGAAGGGGCAATAGATGCCTCAAATATATTAAAACCATCACTAGCTAGAGGAGATATACAATGTATTGGGGCCACAACTATAGAAGAATATAGAAAACATATAGAAAAAGATTCAGCTTTAGAAAGAAGATTCCAACCTGTATTAGTTGAAGAGCCAACTAATGACGAAACTTTAGAAATTCTAAGAGGAATTAGAGGTAAATATGAAGAGCATCATAAAGTTAAAATAACTGATGAAGCATTAGAAGCAGCAGTGAATATGTCTGACAGATATGTTTGTGATAGATTTATGCCAGATAAAGCAATAGATTTAATTGATGAAGCATCTTCAAAAATTAGGATTGAAACACTTGTAGATCCGCCTGATTTAAAAGAATTAAATGATAAAATATCAAGAATTAAAAGAGAAAAAGAAAATTGTATTCAGATTCAAGAATTCGAGAAAGCTGCATCTTTGAGAGATGAGGAAAGAAAATTGAAAAATGAATTAGAAGAATTTTCAAATGAATGGACAAAAAATAATTCTGAAAAAATTCTTATAGTTAAAAAAGAAAATATAGCAAAAGTTGTTTCAAGTTGGACTAATATTCCTGTTGAAAAATTAACTGAAGAAGAAAGTAATAAACTTTTGAATTTAGAAGAAAATCTTCATAAAAGAGTAATTGGTCAGAATGAAGCTATAGAACTTGTTGCTAAAGCAGTTAGAAGAGCGAGAGTTGGACTTAAAAATCCTAATAGGCCTATAGGAAGTTTTATATTCTTAGGACCTACTGGAGTAGGGAAAACAGAACTTAGTAAAGCACTAGCAGAATCTATATTTTCTCATGAAAACAATATGATAAGAATAGATATGTCAGAATATATGGAAAAGCATTCAGTATCAAAACTTATAGGTGCACCTCCAGGATATGTAGGATATGATGAAGGGGGTCAGCTTACTGAGGCGGTTAGAAGAAAACCATATAGTGTTGTATTATTAGATGAAATTGAAAAAGCACATCCTGATGTATTTAATATATTACTTCAAATATTAGAAGATGGAAGACTTACTGATGGAAAAGGTAAAGTTGTAAATTTCAAAAATACAATAATAATAATGACATCTAATGTAGGTGCACATAATATTAAAAAACAAAAGAATGTTGGGTTTTTTACAGATGATAATTGGAATAAAGAATATGATAGTATGAAAGAATCTATTTTAGAAGAACTTAGAGCAACTTTTAAACCAGAATTTTTAAATAGAATAGATGATACCATAGTTTTTCATAAGCTTAGAAAAGAGGATATGCTTAAGATAACTAATATAATGCTTAAAGAAGTAAAAAGAAGATTAGATGAAAATGAAATTTATATAGAATTTACTGACGAGAGTAAAGATTATATAATAAATAAATGTGATGTTAAAGAATTTGGGGCAAGACCTTTAAGAAGAGTTATAACAAAAGAAATTGAAGATAAAATAAGTGAAGAACTTTTAAATGGAAAAATAAAAAGATTAGAAGGATATGAAGCTAAAATAAAAGAAGATACTTTAGTTTTTGTATAATTAAATTTTAAGCTATCTCAAATAACTTTTGAATTATTGGAAAGAATAATCAAAGGTAAGAGATAGCTTTTTTGATAAAAATACTATTGAAAAGATAAAAAATAATGTTATAATAATTTTAAAAGATACCCCTAGGGGGTAAAGGAGCTGGGTATATGGAAAAAGAAATTAAAGATATTGATTTGATAATAATTGGTGGTGGTCCAGCAGGATTAACAGCTGGAATATACGCATCAAGAGCAAAAATGAATATGTTATTATTAGAAAATGAAATAGTTGGTGGACAAATAAGAAACAGCTATTTAGTAGAAAATTATCCAGGATTTAAAAAAATTTCAGGTGCTGAACTTTCTGATGCCATACAAAGTCAAGCAGAGGAATGTGGAGCTGTCATTGATGAATTTGATATAATAGAAAAAGTTAAATTTATGGACAATGAAAAAATAATTGAAACTGAGAGCTATATATATAAGCCAAAAGCTGTAATAATAGCAACTGGAGCATCACCAAAAAAATTACCAATAAGAGGTGAACAAGAGTTTTTAGGAAAAGGAGTTCACTATTGTGCAGTTTGTGATGGTGCAATGTATGAAGATAAAATTGTAGGAGTTGTAGGAGGCGGAAAAGCCGCATTAGAAGAAGCAATTTTTCTAACAACATTTGCTAAGAAAGTATATATAATAAGAAGGCATGATTACTTTAAAGGTGAGCAATCAGTAATAGATGAAGCTATAAACAATGAAAAAATAGAAATTCTTTATAATGAAGATATTTTAGCTGTTGAAGGCTCAGATTTTGTAGAGAAAGCAATAATTAAAAATACAAAAACTGGTATTGAAAGAGAATTAGAATTAGAAGCTGTATTTGGATATATAGGAACAGAACCAAAAACAGATTTGTTTAAAGATTATATAGAAATGGATAGTTATGGTTATATAAAAACTGATGAACAAATGAGAACTAATGTAAAAGGAGTCTATGCTGCTGGTGACGTTAGAGTAAAAGAATTTAGACAAATAACAACAGCTGTATCAGATGGAACAATAGCAGCTTTAGGTTCGGAGAAATATGTAAAAGATTTAGAAAAATAATAAAAAGAAAAGGAGAATAATTATGGTAAAAGTTTATTCAACATCTTGGTGTCCAGGATGTATAAAATTAAAAAAATACTTAGATATGAAAGGTATTGAATATGCAACAGTAAATGTAGCAGATGCTCAAGAAGAAAGATTAGAAGTAATTAAAGTTTCAGGTCAAAAAACAGTGCCAGTTTTAGATTATAATGGAGAAATTGTAGTTGGTTTTGATAAAAAAAGAATCGATGAATTAATCCAAAAATAAATTAAATAAAAGTATATATAATAAAATTTTATTTTATAAGGTGTATTACGCATTTAGATTGGAAACAATAAGTTTTGAATCTTGGCATAATACACTTTTTTTATTTTGAAAATTTAGTTGAATTAAAGTTATGTTAAAAAATTTTAATAAAAGTATAATACTATTTAACTTAAAGCTAATATACGGTTAATTTGAGTAGATTATTGTATAAATATAGAGTTATAAGGAGGAATGGCTTTTATATGGGTAATAGAAAAATGAAATTTTTAATTGGATTCTTATCTATAGCGATAATAGGGATCATATATCTTAGTTTTAATGCAAAAAAATTTAAAGATGATGGAAATACTAGATCTATTACTATTAGTGGTTCAACTGCTTTACTACCACTTATGGAGGTATCAGTTAATAATTTTAACAAAATACATTATGGAGACATTATAAATGTTCAAGCAGGGGGATCAGGAACAGGATTAACTCAAGTTTTGGATGGGACAGTTAACATAGGAAATTCTGATATGTTTGCAAATCAAAAACTTACAAAAGAACAATCAGATGAATTAGTAGATCATAAAGTAGTTGGGGAAGGATTTTGTATAGTAGCGAGCAAAGGATGCGGAATTACAAATCTTACTACAAAACAAATAAGAGAAATATTTTCGGGAAAGATAAAAAATTGGAAAGAGCTTGGTGGAAATAATGAACCAATTTTAGTAATACATAGACCTGCATCATCAGGGACAAGAGATACATTTACTAATACTATTTTAGGTGGAAATAAAGATTTAGAAAATGATGGGATTGGTGCAGTTCAAGATAGTAATGGAGCAGTGCTTCAAGCTATGAAAAGAAGTAAAGGTGCCATAAGTTATATGGCTTTAACATATATGAATAATAAAGAAGCAAAGGAAAATTTACAAATAATAAAAATAGATGGAATGAGTCCAACTATAAAAAATATAGAAGATGGTAATTATAAATTTTGGTCTTGGGGGCATATGTACACAAAAGGAAAAGCAACAGGATTAGCAAAAGAATTTATTGATTATGTAATGAGTAAAGAAAATACTAAAGAAGTTGAAAAGTTAGGTTTTATACCTGTGCATAATATAAAAGTACAGCCAATTTTATAAAACAAAAGATGTAAAGGAAGGGAAATATGAAAAAGAGGAGTTTGAAAGAAAAACTTGTTACTGAATATGTTGGGAAAGGATTTTCAACATTATGTGGTTTATTAATAATAGTTGTAACTTTATCTATAATATTTTTTATTGGTTCAAAAGGAATTCAATCTTTTACTAAAAGTGGATTAAATTTTTTTACATTTGTTTTTAGTGATAATTGGAATCCAGCTGGAAGTCCAGCTACATATGGAGTATTAGCATTTGTTTTAGGTTCAACTTTTGTTTCAGTAGGAGCATTAATAATTAGCGCACCTATTGCAGTAGCTTTAGCGGTTTTTACAAATATAATTTCTACTAAGTTTGGTGAAAAGTTAATAAAGCCATCATTAGAGATATTAGTCGGAATACCATCTGTAGTATATGGATGGGTAGGATTAATGGTTTTAGTACCATTTATAAAAAATCATTTTGGGGGAGTTGGATTTTCATTATTAGCAGGTATATTAGTACTTTCATTAATGATATTACCAACAATAGCCACTTTATCTATAGATGCAATAAATGCAGTTCCTAAAATGCATATAGAAGCATCTTATGGGCTTGGAGCAACTAGATGGCAAACTATAAAGAATGTATTAGTTCCGGAGGCTAAAACTGGAATTTTAACTGGAGTGATTTTAGGTCTTGCTAGAGCATTTGGAGAAGCATTAGCAGTTCAAATGGTTATAGGAAATACAGTGAAGATTCCAAATGGAATAATAGATTCCACTTCTACATTAACAAGCATTCTTACTATGGATATAACTAATACAGTAAGTGGAAGTGCATGGAATAATGCGTTATGGAGTATGGCTTTTATACTTCTTATAATATCTTTCATATTTATATTAATTGTAAGATTAGTAGAAAGAAGAGGTACACTTAAATGATAAATCCTAGAAAAGCAGATAAGATAGCAACAGGTATTTTATATCTAATTAGTATTTTTATAGTTTTTATATTAGCTTCATTTATAATTTATATATTTTATAAAGGTGGAAAAATGCTAACACCACATTTTATATTTAGCAAACCTAACATTATTGGAGAAGGAGGGGGAATAGGTCCTCAAATATTTAATTCAATTTATATGCTTATTATATCTTTAATAATAACTGTACCAATTGGAGTTGGAGCAGGAATATATTTAGCAGAATATGCAAAAGAGGGACCTGTAATAAAAATGATAAGACTTTGCTTAGAAGCAATGGCTTCTCTTCCTTCAATAGTAATAGGAATGTTTGGATTATTAGTATTTGTTAATATGGCTGGGTTTGGATATTCAATTTTAGCTGGTGCATTATCAGTAAGTATTTTAAATATTCCAATAATGACTAGAATATCAGAAACAGCAATTAGAAATGCATCTAAAAAAGTAAAAGAAGCCTCTTTAGGTTTAGGAGCTACAAAATGGCAAACAGTAGAAAATGTAATTTTACCTACAGCTGGAAAAGAAATTTTAACAGGAATAATATTAGCTGCTGGAAGAATATTTGGAGAAGCAGCAGCACTTTTATACACAGCAGGATTAAGTTCAAGTGGATTAAATTTTAAAGATGTGAGTTTTGTAGGGCAAACATCAGCTTTCTCACTTTTTAGACCAGCAGAAACTTTAGCAGTGCATATATGGAAATTAAACTCAGATGGAATAGTTCCTGATGCAACACAGATAGCTAATGGGACAGCAGCAGTACTGGTAATAATGGTTTTATTATTTAATATTTTAGCTAAGATAGTGAGTAGAAAATTAGAAAAATCAACGGGGTTATAGGAGGAGATACTAATGAAAGTGATAGAAACTAAGAATTTAAATTTGTATTATGGAACACATAAAGCGTTAAAAAATATAAATATAAGTTTTGAAAAAAATGAAGTAACTGCATTAATAGGACCTTCAGGATGTGGTAAATCAACTTTTTTAAGGACTATAAATAGAATGAATGACTTAATAGATGGAGTTAGAATAGAAGGTAAAGTTTTATTTGAAGGGGAAAATATATTTGAAGATTATGATGAAATAACATTAAGGAAAAGAATTGGTATGGTATTTCAAAAGCCAAATCCATTTCCTATGAGTATATATGATAATGTAGCTTATGGTCCTAGGATACATGGAATAAGAGATAAAAAGAAATTAGATGAAATAGTAGAGAAAAGTTTAAAAGGAGCAGCACTTTGGGATGAAACAAAAGATAGACTTAAAAAAAGTGCAATGGGACTTTCAGGAGGACAGCAACAGAGACTTTGTATAGCAAGAACTCTTGCTATTTCACCAGAAATAATTCTTATGGATGAGCCAACATCAGCTTTAGATCCTATATCTACAGGCAAAGTAGAAGAGCTTATAGAAAATTTAAAGAAAGATTATACAGTAATAATAGTTACACATAATATGCAACAAGCCGGAAGAATCGCAGATAAAACAGCATTCTTTTTAAGTGGAGAAGTAATTGAATATGGAAAGACAGAAGATATTTTCTATAAGCCTAGAGATAAAAGAACTGAAGATTATATAACAGGAAGATTTGGATAAAGGAGAGTAAAAATATGAAAAGAGAGATTCATACTATAAAGATAAATGCTATAAATAGTAAATTAAAGTACATGTCTGAATTAGTAAGTAATCAATTAGAAGCAGCTATGATTGCTTTAAGTGAAAATAATCAAAATCTTGCAGAAGAAATTATGGAAAAAGATAATGAAATAGATGATCTTCAAAAAGAAATAGAGGAGGAATGTATCAAGTTTATTGCTACTGAACAACCCTTAGCTAAAGATCTAAGAAGGGTATTTACAGCATCAAAGATAGTAACAGATTTAGAGCGAATGGCAGACCTTACAGTTGATATATGTAAGATAATTAGCAACAATGACTTCAAAGAGTTTATAGAAGAGGCTAACAGTGTATGGGAAATGGAAAAGGAAATAAAAAATATGTTACACTTATCTATGGAAGCTTATCTAGAGAGAGATACAAGATCAGCATATGACATATGTAAGCTTGATGATAACATAGATTTATACTATAAGGAAGTGTTTAAAAATACATTGAAATATGTAAAAAACAATGAAAATAAAATAACTTTAGGTACTCAAATATTATTCATAAGTAAATATTTGGAGCGAATGGGAGATCATATAACAAATATATGTGAATGGATTATTTTTAGTAAAACAGGTGAATATGTAGATTTAAATGAATAGTTTCAATTATAGAGTGTTAAAATTTTTGGCACTCTATGAATTGCGTTAAAAATGTTAATAATAAATATATTTATTGTTTATTGATATATATTTTTATGCAAGTTAAAATAAAATTGTTAACCTTATTTTAAATTCTACATTGAGAAGGAGACGTCATGAATTTAAACACGCTAGATAAACAAAGGGTGAAAGATTTTTGTAAAAAAGAAATAATATTGCTAATAGCAGTTGTATTATCAATAATTACTTCTTTTATATCTCATCCTAAATTAAGCTACATTAACTTTAAGGTGTTAATATTATTATTTAATTTAATGGTGGTGGTTACAGCATTAAAAAGTTTTAAGTTTTTAGATTATATTGGGACAAGTTTATTACATAAGGATAAAAGTTTAAGAAGTATATATCTTATAATGATATGTTTAACATTCTTTAGTTCTATGTTAATTACAGATGATGTTGCATTAATAACATTTGTACCAATTAGTTTGATATTAGCTAAAAAAGCAAATTTTAATCCTATGAAGCTTATAATATTACAAACTATATCGGCAATATTAGGATGTTCATTAACTCCGATGGGTAGTTCTCAAAACTTATACATTTATACGCACTTCAATTTAACTGATAAGCAGTTTTTTGGGGTTACAATACCAATAACTATAATCGCATTTATAGTTTTATTAATATTAACATGTACGCAAAAAAACAGAAAGCTAAGTGTTACTATACATGAGGTTAAAGTTGAAAAGAAAAGTATGATAGTGGTTTATATAATATTATTCTTAATAGTTCTAGGATCAGTTTTCCATTTAGTAAACTATAAAATTGCGTTTGTAATAGTAATAATAGTGACATTAATTATAGATAGAAAACTATTTCTACACATAGATTATTCTTTAATAATAACATTCACTGCATTTTTTATATTTATAGGAAATATATCAGCAATTCCAGAAGTAAAAAGATTAATATCAGGTTTTTTAGTAAGCGACTTGCATACCTATTTTATAGCACTGGGGATTAGTCAATTTATAAGTAATGTTCCAGCAACGCTGTTATTAGCACCATTTACACATAATTATAAAGCACTTATATATGGAGTAAATAATGGTGGATTATTCTCTTTAATAGGATCAATGGCAAGTATAATATCTTATAAATTTGCTATAGCAAATGGTGAAATAAAATCTTTTGATTATATAAAGACATTTGCATTTTATAGTTTAATTATATTAATAGTACTTATACCGGCATCTATTATACTTATTAAAGTTATATAATTAGAATTAGAGTATTTACAGATTAAAGAAAAACTTTAGTCTGTTTTTTTTATAAATAAAAGCACACAAAGAAATCTTTGTGTGCTTTTCTATTAAGCTTGTGATAAAGCTTCATCTATTTTAGGTTTATCGAAACCTACAATGAATTTCCCGTTTATGTCAAGAACAGGTACACCCATTTGCTTAGTTCCTCTAACCATTTCTTCTCTAGCTTCCATGTCTTCTTGTACATTTAACTCAGTGAATTCTACACCTTTACTCTTTAAGTAATTTTTGGCTTTAACACACCAAGGACAAGATTCAGTTGTATAAACTTTAACCATTTGTCTACCTCCTATGTATTGTTAATTATAATTATAAATTTTACTCCAAAACAAAAGCTTGTTCAAGGAAATAAATGTTTATTCAATAGTATGATCATTATTCAAAGTAGAATTGATTATTAAATTTTCAGCTTCATCTTTATCTTGATTTACATCAAAATTTTGACTGATATTAGTTTGAATTGGTGATTTAAGTGGATTTTCAACAATAGAGTTTTTGGGATTTAATAAGTTTAATTTATTAAACATAGTAGCACCTCCTAAATAGTTGTATAATTATTATTTGTATAAAAAAATAATTTATTCAAATAATAAAAATAAATTGTATAGTGGTCTAGACAACTATATAAATTTTATATATAATTTAATTAGGAGGAAAACTTATGATAGATAAAAATAGTCCAATACCTGTTTATTATCAAGTAAAAGAAGAAATAAAAGAAAAAATATCAAAAGGAATATGGAAGGTAAATGAATGTATAGCAAGTGAAAGAGAGCTTGTAGAGCAATATGAAGTAAGCAGAATGACTGTGAGACAGGCTTTAGGAGAATTAGTCCAAGAAGGAATTCTTGTTAGAGAAAAAGGAAAAGGAACTTTTGTATGTGAACCTAAAGTGAAACAAAAAGATGTTATGAGCTTTACAGATATAATTAAAAAATCTGGTGGAGAATTAGAAACAGAAGTTTTAGAGTTTGACTTAATAGATACACCAGAAGAACTTATTGATGTTTTAAAGTCAAAAAAAGTTTATAGAATTAATCGTATGAGAAAAGTAAATAACGAATGTATTGCAAATGAAATCGTACATATTCCAGAGAAAACTTGTAAAAATTTAAGTAAAGAAAAATTAAAAGGATCTTTATTTAAAATAATAGAAGAAAATGGATATGTCATAGATCATTCAGAATCAGAAATAACAGCATTAATTATGGATGATTATTATAAAAAAATATTTAATTTATCAGAAGTTGCACCACTTATAAGAACATATGGAAAAACATTAGATGACAAAAAAAATATACTCTTTATTGAAGAGTCAATATATAGATCAGATAAATATATTTTAGAAGTAAATATTTCAAGACGAGAGGGGATTTTAAAATGAGATTAATTGTTGTTAAAGACTATGATGAAATGAGTAAAGCAGCTGCAAAGGAAATGGCGGCAGTAGTTAATTTAAATCCAAAAGCTATATTAGGGTTAGCAACTGGAGGAACTCCAGAAGGAATGTACAAAGAATTAATAAGAATGAATAAAGCAGGGGAAATTGATTTTAAAGATGTTACTTCAGTAAATTTAGATGAATATGTAGGACTAGGAGGAGATCATCCTCAAAGTTACAGATATTTCATGAATAATCATTTATTAGATCATATAAACATAGATAAATCTAGAACTTTTGTACCAAATGGATTAGCAGAAGATGTTAATGAAGAAGGTAGAAAATATGATCAAATGATTGATGATCTAGGTGGAATAGATATACAATTATTAGGTGTAGGTACTAATGGACATATTGCATTTAATGAACCAGATGGAGAATTAGTAGCAGGAACTCACCTAACAGGATTAACTAAAAGTACTATTGAGTCAAATTCAAGATATTTTGATTCAGAAGATGATGTTCCAAAAACAGCAGTAACTATGGGACTTGGACAAATAATGAAATCAAAGAAAATACTTTTAATAGCTAGTGGAGAAAATAAAGCAGAGGCTATGAAAGAATTATTTAGTGGAAAAATTTCAACAAGCTGTCCTGTAACAATGCTTCAAATGCATAAAGATGTAACAGTTATTTTAGATGAAGCAGCAGCAAGTTTATTAAAATAATTAACTTAAGATAATAAAAAGATATTCTAGCTAAATCTAGGATATCTTTTTTTACATATAAGATGTTTAAAATTTCCTGAAAAAAATAATAAAGATATTACTAAATTAAATTTATTATATTCTATAAATAAGATATAATTAAAAGTATGGTATTCAATATAAGAAAAATTATATTTTGTACATAAAAATAAGATAGTAAAGGGTGTTTTTATGGCGAAAATAAAATCTATATTCACTTGTCAAAAATGTGGGTATGAAAGTCCAAAATGGTTAGGGAAATGTCCAGACTGTAATGAATGGAATACATTTGTAGAAGAAGTTAAAGATGAAAAAGCAATAGCAAAAAACCAAATAGCTAAATCTATAACAATAGATAATATGCCAAAAAGCATAAAAGATATAAAATCTGGAGAAAGAGAAAGATTAGACACTGGTTTAAATGAGTTAAATAGAGTTTTAGGTGGCGGTCTTGTAAAAGGTTCTTTAACTCTTATATCAGGAGATCCTGGAATAGGTAAGTCAACACTTTTACTGCAAACTGCTAATAATATCTCAAATAAATATGGAAAAGTTCTTTATGTTTCTGGAGAAGAATCAGAAGAGCAAATAAAAATAAGGGGAGATAGACTAGGGGTTAAATGTAATGAGCTTTATATAGTATCTGAAACTAACTTAGATAAAATTGAAGTTTATATAGATGAGATAGAGCCGAAGTTTGTTATAATTGACTCTATACAAACAATATATAAAGAAACTGTTACATCAGCTCCAGGAAGTGTATCTCAAGTAAAAGAATGCTCAAATCAATTGATGAGAATAGGGAAAAAGAAAAATATTCCATTGTTTATAGTTGCTCATGTAACTAAGCAAGGAGAACTTGCTGGGCCAAGAGTATTAGAGCATATGGTTGATACGGTTTTACATTTCTCAGGAGAGAGAACAGAAGAGTTTAGAATTCTTAGAACAATGAAAAATAGGTTTGGAACTACAAGTGAAATTGGAGTTTTCGAAATGAGACAAGAAGGGTTAACTGAAGTTTATGATCCATCGAGTATATTTTTAGAAGATACAAATTTTAATCAAGAAGGTTCTGTAGTTATTGGTGTAATGGAAGGTTCGAGACCAATACTTGTAGAAATTCAAGCGCTTGTTACGGAAACTAAGGCAGTTATACCAAGAAGAACGGCAGTAGGAATAGATAATCAAAGGTTGAGTCTTATACTAGCTGTTTTAGAAAAAAAATTAAAAGTACCTTTTTATAATTGCGATGTTTATGTCAATGTTGTTGGTGGTTTAAACATAGATGGAACAATAGCTGATCTAGGATTATCAATAGCACTTATTTCAAGTTTGAAAAATCAAGGAATAAATTTACCAAAAGTATTAGTAGTAGGAGAAGTAGGACTTACAGGAGAAATAAGACCAATAACATCAGCGGAAAGATTAGTTAATGAAGCTGAAAAGATGGGATTTGAAAATATAATAATTCCATGGAGAAATAAAGATAAACTAATGGGAAAAAAGGCAAATATAATAGGGGTAAATAATATTAGAGAAGCAATAAAAAAGATATTTTAAAATAGGTGAGTAAGCATTATGAGGTTAGAAAGAGATGTAGAAATAAAAAAAATACTTAAAATAATGTGCCCAGGAACAGCTTTAAGAGAGGGATTGGAAAATATACTTAGAGCAAAAACAGGAGGACTTATAGTTCTAGGTGATAGTGAAGATGTTATGGAACTAGTAGATGGTGGATTTAAAATAAATGCGGATTATTCACCAGCATATGTTTATGAACTTGCCAAAATGGATGGAGCAATAGTTTTAAGTAAAGATTTAAAAAGAATAGTATGTGCGAATACACAATTAGTACCAAGTGCTGATATTCCAACAGTAGAAACAGGTACTAGACATAGAACAGCTCAAAGAGTGGCTAGACAAACTAACAAAATAGTTATAGCAATATCTCAAAGAAGAAATATAATAACTGTTTATAAAGGTGATATAAAATATGTTCTTAGAGAAAGTAGCGTAATTTTAGCAAGATCAAATCAGGCTATTCAAACACTAGAGAAATATGTATCAGTTCTTGATAGAGTTATAAATAATCTAAATCTATTAGAATTTCAGGATTTAACAACACTTTTTGATGTTGTTACAGCTATTCAAAGAACAGAAATGGTTATGAGAATAGTTGAAGAAATTAGAGTATATATACTTGAATTAGGGAATGAAGGTAGACTTATTTCAATGCAATTAAATGAGCTTATAAGATATGTAGAAAGAGATGGTATCTTATTGATAAGAGATTATTGTTATTATGAGAATGAGTTTAATGATATTTATGATGCAATTCAAAAACTAACATCAGAAGAGTTAATAGATCTAGAGGCAATAGCTAGAACATTAGGACATGGATATACAGTTCTTGCAGATACACTAATATCTCCAAAAGGATATAGAATATTAAGTAAAATTCCAAGAATACCTTCAACAGTAATAGAAAATCTAATAAAACATTTTGGAAGCTTTAATAAAATAATAACTGCTGAAATTGAAGATTTAGATAAGGTAGAAGGAATAGGTGAGGCAAGAGCAAGAGCAATAAGAAATGGATTAAGAAGAATAAATGAGCAAATTTCTTTAAAAGCTGAATTATAAAAATAAAAAGTGAGAATAATAAAGTCGATATCTAGATGGCATTCTAGATATCGACTTTTATTATCTAAAATCAAATTTACCCAAAGCATTAACTTTTTGGTGTTCTTTTAAAAGAACATCATAAAGGTTAATGTCTAAACTATTACAAAGTGAAGTTAAATAAAAAATATGATTCCCCATTTCTCGTTCAATTACTTCTCGGCAATTATCGCATATTTTACCATCTAAGTGACTTTTAAAACAATTAGCCAACTCAGTTAAAGTTTGTTCTTCAGTTGGAACACATTGCTTATGAGCATTTATTTTTATGCATCCACAATCAGTTACAGCTTTAACAATAGCTCTATTTACTCTTGCGCTTGATTCAGAAAACTTACTAGTTATATCTAATATGCTTTTATGTCTAATTAATGAGTCCATCACAATATCCTGAAATTCATCAAATATTACATCTTTCATAAAATCAACTCCTTTGATTGAAAATAAATAATTAATATAAAAGGTAGAGGCAATAGTGCTAAAGAGAAAGTTTGTTTCTCTTAGTTGTATAATATACTAGGACAATTAAAAAAAATAGGGGGTATTGTCTAATAAAATTAAAATAGATTTATATATTTTTTTAATAAAAACTTAATTCAAGAACATAATTTAATATGTTATACTTGAATTAATAATGAATTTATTAACAAATAAATTACAAGTATTAATATATTTATTATGGCAATAATTAAAATGAGGAGGTGACAAGATGTTAAAAAAATTAATGAGAGGAATCTTTACTCTAATTGGAGTACTTTTAGGGTATATAGTTGGAGAAGCTGTACTAAAAATTGAGGCTGTTAGAGAGATTAGTTATCTTTCAACAACTTTAGGTTCGGTATTATTTCTTATTTTTATTTCTTTATTATTTGGTGTTATTTTATTTGCAGTTTCACCTATTATATACAATTTAATTTTTAATCTTATGGAGTATGCAGAGGGAAATATGAGAAGTGTTTCTATAGCAGAAATAACATATGGAGCTATAGGAGCATTGGTGGTGCTTATAATAATGTACTTTTTAGGAAAACCTTTAAGCAATATCTATCTTATAGGGCCAATATTGTATGTTTTATTAAATATAATTGGTGCCGTACTTGGTATGAAAATTATGATAAGTAAAAAAGATGACTTAAATAATTTATTTATGTCAATAAAAAAAGCTGGAATAAATAGAGAAAAACCAATAAAGGAAAAGAAAGAAAAGGTTCAAAAAGGACAAAAAGGATATAAAGAAATACCAAAAGTTTTAGATACATCTGTTATTATTGATGGGAGAATATATGATATTTGTCAAACAGGTTTTATAGAAGGACCTTTAGTTATACCAAGCTTTGTATTAGACGAATTAAGACATATTTCTGATTCATCAGATTCTTTAAAAAGAGTTAGAGGAAGAAGGGGTCTAGATATACTTAACAAAATACAAAAAGAAGTTGAGATAGAAACTCAAATTTGGGAAGGTGATTTTCCTAAAATTCAAGAAGTAGATGCTAAACTTTTAAAATTAGCTCAAACTTTAGAAGGAAAAGTAATAACAAATGACTATAACTTAAATAAAGTAGCAGAGGTACAAGGTGTTCCTGTATTAAATATAAATGAGCTTTCTAATGCAATAAAAGCAGTTGTAATACCAGGTGAAGAAATGGTAGTTGAAGTTGTTAAAGAAGGTAAAGAGCAAACTCAAGGAGTTGCATATTTAGATGATGGAACTATGATAGTAGTTGAAGATGGTAAAAAACATATGACTAAAACAATAGGTGTTATAGTTACTTCAGTGCTTCAAACAGCTGCTGGTAGAATGATATTTGCAAAGCCTAAGGAATAGGAGAATATAAAAAATGAATAGTGCAATTATATTAGCTGGCGGAAGAGGTAAAAGAATGAACTCTAAAGTTAGTAAACAATATATTGATATAAATGGTAAACCAATTTTATATTACACTATAAAAAAATTTATGGATTGCGATAGTATAGATAATATTGTAGTTGTTATTCCAAAAGACGAAATAGAATATTTTGAGAGAGAAATAGTAATTAAATATGATTTAAAAGTAGATTTAATTGTTGCAGGAGGTACAGAAAGACAAGATTCTGTGTTTAACGGATTAAAAGCTATAAAAAATACTGATATAGTTTTAATTCATGATGGTGCAAGACCTTTTTTAAGCAAAGATCTAATTGAAAAAGGAATAGAACTGGTAAAAATTCATAAATCAGTTGCACCAGGAGTTATGCCTAAGGATACAATAAAAGTAAAAGATGAAAATTCATTTTCAAAAGAAACTTTAAATAGGTCAAGTCTTGTAGCAGTTCAAACACCACAAATATTTGATTATAACTTAATTTTTGAATGTCATAAAAAAGTAAAAGAAGATAAAGCAATAGTTACTGATGATACTTCAGTAGCAGAACTTTATGGAAATAAAGTCTTTTTATATGAAGGTGAATACACTAATATAAAAATTACTACACCTGAAGATTTAGTTCTTGCTAGATATTTAGCTGAAACTAATTTGTAGACTTATTGACATTGAATTTTTAAAAAGATATAATTAAAAATCATAACTTCATATTATTACGTTGAAGAAGAATAGTAGAAATCGTCTTTTCAGAGAGAAAATCCATAGGCTGTAAGATTTTCAAATAGATTTTGAACCAGCTTTGGAGTTTATAGAAAAACTATCGGTTTAATACCGTTATCATTATTAAAGAAATAAATTTAGGTGGTACCGCGATTTAAGTCGCCCTATATAACATAGGGGGGCTTTTTTTTATTCAAGTAAATAATAAAATTAAAATAATCATATATTCTAGGAGGAATTTTTAACATGAGAATGTCAAATATGTTAATAGCAACATTAAGAGAAGTTCCAGCTGAAGCAGAAATTGCAAGTCATCAATTAATGCTTAGAGCAGGATTAATAAGAAAGATGTCTTCAGGTATTTATAATCATCTACCATTAGGGGTTAAAGTACTTAAAAATGTAGAAGAAATAATAAGAGAAGAAATGGAAGCTAAAGGGGCTCAAGAATTACTTTGCTCAGCGATTATTCCTGCAGAATTATGGCAAGAATCAGGCAGATGGGATGCTTATGGAGCTGAAATGTTCAGAGTTAAAGATAGAGGAAATAGAGACTATTGCTTAGGACCAACTCATGAAGAGGTGTTCACAAGCACTGTTAAAAATGAAATAAAATCATACAAACAATTACCAATAAACCTTTATCAAATACAAACAAAATATAGAGATGAAAGAAGACCAAGATTTGGAGTTATGAGATCAAGAGAATTCATAATGAAAGATGCTTATAGCTTTGATAAAGATCAAGAAGGATTAGATATAGCATTCAATAAAATGCATGATGCATATGTTAATATATTTAATAGATGTGGATTAGATGCAAAATGTGTTGAAGCAGATTCAGGTGCTATTGGAGGATCAAATTCAGCTGAATTTATGGTTAAATCAGAAGTTGGAGAAGATGATATAGTGTTCTGTACAGCTTGTGATTATGCTGCAAATATAGAAAAAGCAGAAGCTATAGCTGAAAAAGCCGAAGAAGAAGCATTACAAGAAATGAAAAAAGTAGAAACTCCAAATAGCAGAACTATAGAAGAAGTTTCAGAATTTTTAAATGTTGACACTAAAAAGACAGTAAAAACATTATTATATAATGTAGATGGAAAAACAGTAGCTGTTTTAGTTAGAGGAGATAGAGAAGTAAATGAAGTTAAAGTAGCAAATGCTTCAAATGCAACTGGAGACATAGAATTAGCTAGTCATGAACAAGTTATGGAAGCTACAAACGCACAAACAGGATTTGCAGGACCAGTAGGAATAAAAGCAGACTTATTATTAGTAGATGAAGAAGTTAAAAATATGTATAACATTATAGTGGGTGCTAATGAAACAGGATATCATTTAACTGGTGTTAATTATGGAAGAGATTTCGAAGGTGTTGTAGGAGACTTTAGAAATGTTGAAGAAGGAGAAAAATGTCCAAAATGTGGTGGAAAAATAACTATTGCAAAAGGAACAGAAGTAGGACATATCTTTAAATTAGGAACTAAGTATTCAGAATCTATGAATGCTAAATTTATAGATGAAAACGGAAAAGAGCAACCATTTATAATGGGGTGTTATGGTATAGGTGTAACAAGAACTGTTGCATCAATAATAGAACAGCATCATGATGAAAATGGTATAATTTGGCCGTTAGAAGTAGCTCCATATAAAGTTTCAGTTATAGCTGTAAACTCAAAAGATGAAGAACAAATGAAAATCGCAGAAGAAATATACAATAATTTAAGAAGTTTAGGATTAGATGTATTATTTGATGATAGAAAAGAAAGAGCTGGTGTTAAATTTAAAGACGCAGAATTAATGGGAATTCCAATGAGAGTTGTAGTTGGTAAGAAAATTACTGATGGAGAAGTGGAATTTAGATTAAGAACTAGCTCAGATAATGAAATAATAAAAATTGATGAAGTAGAAGGAAGAATAAGAACTGAATTCGAAAAGAATGGACTAAAATTAAGATAATATTTTAGGAGGCTAGTTATGAGACTATATAATACGTTAACGAGACAAAAAGAAGAATTTAAACCAATTAAACCTGGTGAAATTAAAATGTATGTTTGTGGTCCTACAGTATATAACTTTTTCCATATAGGTAATGGGAGAACTTTTATTGTTTTTGACACAATAAGAAGATATTTTGAGTATAGAGGATATAATGTTAAGTTTGTACAAAACTTCACAGATATTGATGACAAAATGATAAAGAGAGCAAATGAAGAAGGTAGTACTGTTAAAGAAATAGGAGATAAGTATATAAAAGAATATTATACTGATGCAGATGCTTTAAATATAGAAAGAGCAACTGTGAATCCAAGAGCAACTGAATATATTGGACAAATAATAAAATTCGTAAAAGAATTGATAGAAAAAGGATATGCTTATGAAGTAGATGGAGATGTTTACTTTAGCACAAAGAAATTTAATGATTATGGTAAATTATCAAAACAAAACCTTGATGAGTTAAATTTAGGTAACAGAGTAAGTGTAGATGAAAGAAAAAAAGATCCAATGGATTTTGCAATTTGGAAAGCAAAAAAAGAAGGAGAACCTGCTTGGAAATGTCCATGGGGAGAAGGAAGACCAGGATGGCATATTGAATGTTCTTGTATGGCAAAAAACATATTAGGAGATACAATAGATATACATGCAGGAGGGATGGATTTATCTTTCCCACATCATGAAAATGAAATAGCTCAAAGTGAATCATTAACAGGAAAACCATTTGCAAATTATTGGATGCATTCTGCTTATGTTAATGTAGATAATAAAAAAATGTCTAAATCATTAAATAATTTCTTTACAGCAAGAGAAGTTTTAAAAGATTATGATTCAGATGTTATAAGATTTTTAATGTTATCATGTCATTATAGAGTACAATTAAATTATTCTAAAGATTTACTGGATTCAGCGAAAGCTTCAGTTGAAAGACTATATAATGCGATAGGTAATTTAGAAAATTTAATAGAAGAAGTCAAATTAGAAAAAATGACTGATGAGGAAAAAACATATTTAGAAAGTTTAAACAAATATAGAGAAAAGTATATAGAAAAAATGGATGATGATTTTAATACTGCGGATGCAATAACTGCTATATTTGATTTAATAAAGGATACAAATACAAACATTGGAATAAATTCATCAAAAGAATTAGCTGAAAATGCTTTGGCTCTAATAAGAGAGTTAGGAGCGCCACTTGGAATATTACAGAAATCAACTAAAGATGCAGAACTTGCAGAAGAAGTTGAAGGATTAATAGAACAAAGACAAGAAGCTAGAAAAAATAGAGATTTTGCTTTAGCTGATAAAATTAGAGATGATTTAAAAGCTAGAGGAATAATTTTAGAAGATACACCACAAGGTGTTAGATGGAAAAAAGTTAATTAAAACATTAGGGGATGCTTCAAAATAGGATTATTAAAGTTTTGAGGCAGCCCCTTTATTTAAAGGAGATAAAAATGATAGAAAATTTAAGAGTAAGAGAATTTTCTAAAGATGAAGCTAGACAGTTGAATCCTCTTCAATTGGCATTAATTGGGGATGGAGCATATGAAATTTTTATTAGAAATTATATACTATCTAATAATACAAGTTTATTAGCAAATAAAATGCATAGAGAAGCAATAAAGTTTGTAAAAGCCAAAAGTCAAGCAAATATAATGTATGAAATAGAAGACACTCTTACAGAAGAAGAGCTACATATTTATAAAAGAGGAAGAAATACAAAATCAGCTACGGTTCCCAAAAATGCAGATGTTAGAGACTATAGAATGGCAACAGGATTTGAAGCGTTAGTAGGATACTTATATTTAATAAATGATGTGAAAAGACTCGAATATATATTTAATAAATCTATAGAAGTGTGCAAAAAATAAAATACATGATATATTAAATGTAATTATTTATTTAAGGAGAATTAAAATATGAAAAAACCTAAAAAAAGTTATAGAGAACTAAAAAAAATGAGAGAAGAAAGAGAAGATAGAATTAAAAAAAGAGATTCTAGAAGTGATAACAATACTAGAATTATAAGAGGAGAAAGAAATAAGGCTAGAAAGAGTGCAAGAGCAGAAGAAAAATATGTTAAAGTAGAGAGAATTGAAAGAGAAGAGTTTATAGAAGTAAGAGAAGATTTAGTTATAGGAAGAAATGCGGTTATGGAAGCTTTAAAAAGTGATAAAACTATAGAAGCTCTTTACATAACTAATGGTTCAAGAGAAGGATCTATAAATGCTATAATTGGATTAGCTAAAGATAAAAAAATAGTAATAAAAGAAGTGGAAAAAAGAGCATTAGATTCTATGGTGAATGGAATAGTTCACCAAGGGGTAGTTGCCAAAATAACTCCTTATAACTATTGTGAGGTTTCAGATATATTAAAGAGAGCAGAAAGAAAAGGTCAAGATCCGTTTATAATTATATTAGATGAAATAGAAGATCCTCATAATTTAGGTTCAATAATAAGAACTGCAGAAACTTGTGGAGTTCATGGTATAATAATACCAAAGAGAAGAAATGTTGGAGTTACTCCTACAGTTTATAAATCTTCAGTTGGAGCTGTAGAGCATGTTAGAATTGCAAAAGTAACAAATATAAATAAAGCAATTGATGAATTAAAAGAAGCTGGAGTTTGGATTTATGGAGCTGATATTGAAGGAAAAGAATATAGTCATGAAGTAAACTTTAGTGGACCATGCGGAATTGTTATTGGAAGTGAAGGAAGAGGAATATCAAAATTAACTCTTAAAAAGTGTGATAAGTTAGTTAGAATACCAATGATAGGTAGAATAAATTCATTAAATGCATCTGTTGCAGGTGGAATAATGATGTATGAGGTCTTAAAAGGAAGACTAAATAATAAATAAAAGAGGGATGAAAGGTGAAGATAATCTTTGTAGATGGATATAATGTTATAAATAGTTGGCCTAATCTTAAAATAGATAAAGAAGAGGGATTTGAAGGAGCTAGACAAAAACTCATAAGAATAATGGAAAACTATGGAACATATAAAAACGATAAAATAATAATTGTTTTTGATGCACATATGGTTCAAGGTAGCATAGAGAAGCAAGAGAAAATAACAAAACTTCTTACTATTGTATTTACAAAAGCAGGAGAAACTGCGGATGCATTTATAGAAAGAGAAGTTGATGCTATAGGTAGAAAATATGAAGTGTGTGTAGTAACATCGGATAATCTAGAGCAACAAACAATATTCCAAAGAGGTGCTTCAAGAAAATCTTCACCTGAATTCTATAAAGAAGTTTTAATGGCTGAACATAAGATAAAAATAGAAACTGAAAAAAATAAAATTAGTCATAAAAATAATCTTTCAGATAACATAGATTATGATACTCTAGCAAAATTAGAAGCAATTAGAAGAAGTGAGTAGATTAAAATCCAAAAGTTGACTAAAAATTGTAATTTAATGTATAATTAAATTTAAATGTAAGGTCTAGTTCGGAGGAGAAAAAGTGGAGAAAATGGTGGGGATATATGAATAAAGACATGTTATTTGATAAGAAATCAGATGAAGAAGTGGTCTTATATGCAAAGAATGGTAATTTTTATGCTCAAGAATATTTAATAAATAAGTATGAGAATTTTGTAAAGTCAAAATCAAAATCGTATTTTCTAATAGGAGCTGACAAAGAAGATATATATCAAGAAGGAATGATTGGGCTTTATAAAGCTATAAGAGATTTTAATCCAGAAAAACTTACTAGTTTTAGGGCTTTTGCAGAATTGTGCGTTACAAGACAAATAATAACTGCAATAAAAACAGCAACTAGACAAAAACATATACCACTTAATACTTATGTATCATTAAATAAACCTATATATGAAGAGGAATCTGAAAGAACATTATTAGATGTTTTAGCAGGGCTTAAAATTACAGATCCTGAAGAACTTGTAGTTAGTCAAGAAGAATTGGTAAGAATGGAAGGAAAAATTCAAGAGGCTCTTTCAAGTTTAGAACTTAAAGTTCTTAATTCTTATTTAGATGGTAAATCTTATCAGGAAATAGCATGTGATTTAGATAGGCAAGCTAAATCAATAGATAATGCATTACAGAGAGTAAAAAGAAAGCTTGAAAAATGCTTGGATATAAAGTAACTATTTATATTGACAAATAAAAAGAATAATAGTAAACTTTATAATTGGTATATTGAAAAAATAAGTATACTAGAGAGTTGCTCATGTAGCTCAGTAGGCAGAGCGTCGCCTTGGTAAGGCGGAGGTCGTCGGTTCAATCCCGATCATGAGCTCCAACTGTCAAAAAAGACAAAACGCTAGGCAAGGTTTATTTAGAATTAAAGGAGGAATTTACAATGTCAAAAGCAAAATTCGAAAGAAGTAAACCACACGTAAATATCGGAACTATCGGTCACGTTGACCACGGTAAAACTACATTAACAGCAGCTATTACTACAGTATTAGCTAACAAAGGATTCGCTGAATCATTCAAATATGACGAAATCGATAAAGCGCCAGAAGAAAAAGAAAGAGGAATCACAATCAACACTGCACACGTTGAGTATGAAACAGAAAACAGACACTATGCACACGTTGACTGTCCAGGACACGCTGACTACGTTAAGAACATGATTACAGGAGCAGCACAAATGGACGGAGCTATCTTAGTTTGTTCAGCAGCAGATGGACCAATGCCACAAACAAGAGAGCACATCCTTCTTGCATCAAGAGTTGGAGTTGACCACATCGTAGTATTCTTAAACAAAGCAGATATGGTTGATGACGAAGAATTATTAGAATTAGTAGAAATGGAAATCAGAGAGTTATTAAGCGAATACAACTTCCCAGGAGATGATATTCCAGTAATAACAGGATCAGCTTTAAAAGCATTAGAAAACCCAACTGATCCAGAAGCTACTAAATGTATAGATGAATTAATGGCAGCTGTAGACAGCTACATCCCAACTCCAGAAAGAGCTACAGATAAAGCATTCTTAATGCCAGTAGAAGATGTATTCACAATAACTGGTAGAGGAACTGTTGCTACAGGAAGAGTTGAAAGTGGAATACTTCATGTAGGAGACGAAGTTGAAATCGTAGGATTACAAGAAGAAAGAAGAAAAACTGTAATAACAGGAATAGAAATGTTCAGAAAATTATTAGACGAAGCGCAAGCTGGAGATAACATCGGAGCATTATTAAGAGGGGTTCAAAGAACTGAAATCGAAAGAGGGCAAGTTTTAGCTAAACCAGGATCAGTTAACCCACACAAAAAATTCGTAGGTCAAGTATACGTACTTAAAAAAGAAGAAGGTGGAAGACACACTCCATTCTTCGATGGATACAGACCACAATTCTACTTCAGAACAACTGACGTTACAGGATCAATCAAATTACCAGAAGGAATGGAAATGGTTATGCCTGGAGACCACATTGATATGGAAGTTGAATTAATTACTCCTATCGCTATGGATGAAGGATTAAGATTCGCTATCAGAGAAGGTGGAAGAACAGTAGGTTCAGGAGTTGTTACTAAAGTTTTAGGATAATTAGTAAATAATTTCTAAATTTAAATAAAGGGCTAGGTTTTATATTGAATCCTAGTCCTTTAAAAAGAATGGAATATTGACAGTTTTAAAAATTTGTGATAATGTGTGAAGGTAATTCATCAATTACAAACAATAAGACAGTAAGAGGACAATACGTCTCTTAGAATATATATCAAAAACTGGAGGTGCACATCGTGAGAGTAAAAATAACTTTAGCATGCACAGAGTGTAAACAAAGAAACTATAACTCAATGAAGAATAAGAAAAACAACCCAGATAGAATTGAAATGCAAAAATACTGCAAATTCTGCAAAAAGCACACTCTTCATAGAGAAACTAAGTAATTAGCGATTTGAAACAGACACAGACTTAAATAAGCTTAAGGATGTGAAATTATGACTGGTAATAAAGTGAAAAATGCTCCTTCTAATAAAGGAGGGTTAATAAGTTTCTTAAAAGGGGTTAAAAATGAATTCAAAAGAATTGTTTGGCCATCTAAAGAAGAAACAAAGAAAGCATTGATTGCTGTTCTAGGATTCACCATAATATACGTAGTTATGGTTGGTGGATTTGATTATATTTTTCAAAACCTCTTCGAAGTAGTTTTGAAACTGAAATAAAGGAGGTTTAGGTGGTAACGCCGATTAATATGAGTGAAATAGCAAGATGGTACGTAGTACATACGTATTCTGGATATGAAAATAAGGTAAAAGTTAACATCGAAAAAACTATTGAAAATAGAAACCTTCACCACTTAATTCAAGATATACAAATACCTATGGAAGAAGTAATTGAAGAAGGTAAAAAAGATAAAGATGGTAATCCAAAAATTACTTATAAAAAGAAGTTTCCTGGATACGTAATAGTAAAAATGCTAATGACAGACGAATCATGGTATGTTGTTAGAAACACAAGAGGTGTAACAGGATTCGTAGGACCTGGTTCTAAACCAGTGCCTCTTACTGAAATGGAGATTGAGTCTATGGGAGTGATAGAGCTTCCAAAAGACATAGATCTTGAAGTTGGTGAAAGCATAAGAGTTACCTCAGGACCACTGAGAGAATTCGTTGGAACTATTCAAGAAATCAATCTTGAGAAGCTAAAAATTAAAGCTTCAGTTGATATGTTTGGCAGAGAGACTCTTGCTGAACTAGATTTTAACCAAGTAGAAAAATTAGTTTAATTTTAGTCTAAACTAAGACTAATGTTTTAATTAAGTGGGAGGGCAGAAGCCCGTATTACCACAGTATAGGAGGAATAAAAAAATGGCTAAGAAAGTAACTGGAATGATCAAACTTCAACTTGCTGCAGGAAAGGCAACTCCAGCACCACCAGTTGGACCAGCACTAGGACAACATGGTGTAAATATTATGGGATTCTGTAAGGAGTTCAATGCGAAAACTGCTGACAAAGCTGGATTAATAATACCAGTAGTAATTACAGTATACCAAGATAGATCTTTTAGTTTTATCTTAAAAACTCCTCCAGCTGCAGTACTAATTAAAAAAGAATTAGGACTTGAAAGCGGATCAGGAGTACCAAACAGAACTAAAGTTGGTAAATTAACTAAAGATCAAGTAAGAAAGATCGCAGAAATGAAAATGCCAGATTTAAATGCAGCTAACATTGAAAGCGCTATGAAAATGATCGCTGGAACAGCTAGAAGCATGGGCGTAACTATTGAAGAGTAATTCACAAAAATAGTGGGAGGTAAAAACCGCTAATACCACAAAGGAGGCTTATTATGGGAAAGAAATATGTTGAAAGTGCAAAATTAATAGATAAAAGTGCTTTATATAATGTAACAGAAGCGTTAGAGCTTGCTGTTAAAACTGCAAAAGCTAACTTCGATGAAACAATCGAATTACATGTAAGACTTGGAGTAGATCCAAGACATGCAGACCAACAAGTTAGAGGAGCAGTAGTTTTACCACACGGAACTGGTAAAACAGTTAGAGTTTTAGTTTTCGCTAAAGGAGATAAAGCTAAAGAAGCTCAAGAAGCGGGTGCAGATTTTGTTGGAGCTGAAGAATTAGTTCAAAAGATCCAATCAGAAAACTGGTTTGATTATGATGTAGTAGTTGCTACTCCAGATATGATGGGTGTAGTTGGTAGAATTGGTAGGGTTTTAGGACCAAAAGGTTTAATGCCAAACCCTAAATCAGGTACTGTAACATTTGATGTTGCTAAAGCAATTGCTGATATCAAAGCTGGTAAAGTTGAATATAGAGTTGATAAAACTGCTATAATCCACTGCCCAATTGGTAAAAAGTCATTTGGTGCTGATAAATTAAAAGACAACTACAATACTTTAGTTGATGCTATAGTTAAAGCTAAACCAGCTGCAGCTAAAGGTCAATATATTAAGTCAATTAGTGTATCAAGCACAATGGGACCAGGAGCAAAAATAAATCCAGCAAAAGTTATTGATTAGTTATTGACTTATATAAAATTAAGTGATATAATCTAATATGTTGTGAAAAGTTAAAAATATTCCGTAGACCGTAGGTGCTGATAAGCGTAACGTATACAACCTACCGAGGGTGATTAGAATGTTTAAGATCTTCCTCTGTCTACGGGAAGATCTTTTTTAATACGATAAAGCAGTTAATACTGTGAGGAGGTGGACACACAGTGAACAAGAACAGAGAATTAAAAGAAGCAAAAGTTGCTGAAATTAAAGAAAAGTTAGAAAAAGCTCAAGGAGTTGTTTTAGCTGATTACCAAGGTCTTACAGTTGAAGAAGATACTCAACTAAGAAAGAGCTTAAGAGAAGCTGGTGTAGAATATAAGGTATACAAAAACAAATTAGTAGCAAGAGCTGCTGATGAGTTAGGTTTAGGAGATGTTACTAAATATCTTGAAGGACCAGTATCAATAGCATTCGGATATGAAGACGCTACTGCTCCAGCAAGAATATTAAATGATTTTGCTAAAGATCATAAAAAACTTGAGTTAAAAGCTGGTATAGTTGATAAAGTGGTTTACGATAAGGATATGATCGCAAAAATCGCTACAATACCATCAAAAGAAGTTCTTATTGCAAAACTTCTTGGAAGTATCAAGGCTCCATTATCAAACCTTGCATACTTATTAAGTGCAATAAAAGATAAAAAAGAAGCTGAATCAGCTGAATAATTTATAACTATAAGAGAATAGTTAGTGTTTTAAAATTTTTGGAGGTGCAATTAAAATGACAAGAGAAGATATAATTCAAGCAATAAAAGAAATGAGCGTTTTAGAATTAAACGAATTAGTAACAGCTTGTGAAGAGGAATTTGGAGTAAGCGCTGCAGCACCAGTTGCAGTTGCAGGTGCAGTTGCAGGTGGAGCTGCTGCTGAAGAAAAAACTGAATTTGATGTAATCTTAGCTAACGCTGGAGCAAACAAAATCAAAGTTATAAAAGCAGTTAGAGAAATAACTGGATTAGGATTAAAAGAAGCTAAAGAAATAGTTGATGGAGCTCCTAAGACTCTTAAAGAAGCAGTATCAAAAGAAGAAGCTGAAGATATGAAAGCTAAATTAGCTGAAGTTGGAGCTGAAGTAGAAGTAAAATAATTTACTTTAACTGATAACTATATATGGAAAGGTGCTTTTAAAGCACCTTTTTATATTCACAAAGAAACTATATAAAATATCCCTAACTAAATATGGATAATTTTATATAGTTTTATTTATAATTATTTAAAAATATTACTATATAAAATAAAAAATAAGCTTATTTTATTGACAATGAAAGTATAATATGATACTATCATTTAATGTACTATTCATAATGGATAAGTATATTTAGTTGAAAATGAGTATGTCTAGAATATGAGATAGATATACTAAAAAAGATGCTGTCCGAAAGCGAAAGTCCTTAGGGAAATTACGCTTTTGGTTATTTTAGTTTATACAAGGGGTGAAAATTCATGGTACATCCTGTCCAATCTGGAAAAAGAACAAGAATGAGTTTCGGTAAAGTTAAAGCCGCTGCGGATATGCCGAATCTTATAGAAGTACAATTAGATTCATATGAATGGTTTCTAAAGGAAGGTCTTCATGAAGTGTTTGATGACATAAATCCTATTGGAAATTTTACAGGAAATCTAGTACTTGAGTTTGTAGATTACAAACTTGATATGGATAATATCAAATATTCAGTGGAAGAGTGTAAGGAAAGAGACGCTACTTATGCTGCGCCACTAAAAGTATCAGTAAGACTTACTAATACTGAAACTGGAGAAATAAAAGAGCAAGAAGTGTTTATGGGAGATTTTCCATTAATGACTGAACAAGGAACTTTTATAATTAATGGAGCTGAAAGAGTTATAGTAAGCCAATTAGTTAGATCTCCAGGAGTATACTATAGCCAAAGCCGCGATAAGCATGGTAAAAAGTTATTCTCATCTACTGTTATTCCTAACAGAGGGGCTTGGTTAGAGTATGAAACAGATTCTAATGATATAATATATGTTAGAATTGATAAAACAAGAAAGCTTCCTATAAGTATTTTAGCAAGAGCTATGGGTATGGGAAGTGATCAGGAACTTCTAGAATACTTTGGTGAGGAAGAAAGATTCCAAGCAAGTATAGAAAAAGATAATACAAAGACTAAAGAAGAAGCTCTTTTAGAAATCTATAAGAGATTAAGACCAGGTGAACCACCAACAGTTGATAGTGCTGTTTCTTTAATTGATTCTTTATTCTTTGATGCAAAGAGATATGACCTATCAAGAGTTGGTAGATACAAGTTTAATAAAAAACTTGCTATAAACTTAAGAATAGCAAATCAAGTTGCTGCTACTGATATTATTAATCCATCAACTGGTGAAATAATGGTAGAGCAAGGTCAAAAAATAACTAGAGAAATGTCTCAAGATATCCAAAATGCTGGTATCAATGTTGTAGATGTTTTAGTAGAAGACAAAATTATTAGAGTTATTGGTAATAACTTTGTAGATATTACAAAACATATTTCATTTGATATAAGTGATTTAAATATTAAAGAGTTAGTTCACTATCCTACTTTAAAAGAAATTCTTGATAACTTTAGTGATGAAGAAAGTATTAAAGAAGAAATAAAGAAAAATATTAATAGACTAATACCTAAACATATAATAAGAGATGATATATTCTCAACTATTAGTTATGAATTAGGATTAGCATATGGAATAGGATATGTTGATGATATTGATCACTTAGGGAACAGAAGACTTAGATCAGTTGGAGAGTTATTACAAAATCAATTTAGAATTGGTTTATCAAGAATGGAGAGAGTAGTTAAAGAAAGAATGACTATTCAAGACCAAGAAGCAATAACTCCACAAATGCTTATAAATATAAGACCAGTTGCTGCAGCTATCAAAGAATTCTTTGGTAGTTCACAATTATCACAATTCATGGATCAAACAAATCCTTTATCAGAATTAACTCATAAGAGAAGATTATCAGCTTTAGGACCAGGAGGACTTTCAAGAGAAAGAGCTGGTTTCGAAGTTAGAGACGTTCACCACTCACATTATGGTAGAATGTGTCCTATAGAAACTCCAGAAGGACCAAATATAGGACTTATAAACTCATTAGCTACTTATGCTAGAGTTAACGAATATGGATTTATAGAAACTCCATATAGAATTGTAGATAAAGCAAATAAGAGAGCTACAGATGAAATTAGATATTTTACAGCTGATGAAGAAGATCAATATCTAGTAGCACAAGCAAATGAACCTATGGATGAAAATGGATACTTTACACATGATAAAGTAACTGTTAGATATCTAGAAGAGGTAATGGTTGTTCCTGCAAGTGAAGTTGATTTAATGGACGTTTCACCTAGACAAATCGTATCAGTTGCGACAGCAATGATTCCATTCCTAGAAAATGACGATGCTACAAGAGCACTTATGGGTTCAAACATGCAACGTCAAGCAGTACCACTATTAAAGCCACAAGCACCTATAGTAGGAACGGGAATAGAATATAGAGCGGCTGCAGATTCAGGGGTTTTACCAAAAGCTAAAAATGCAGGGATAGTAACTTATGTAAGTGCTAGCGAGATAAGAGTTAAGAGAGATGTAGATGGTGGAACAGATACTTATAAATTATTAAAATTCAAGAGAAGTAACCAAGGAACTTGTATAAATCAAAGACCTTTAGTTAATCTTGGAGAAATGGTATTTAAGAATCAAGTTCTTGCAGATGGGCCATCAACAGATTTAGGAGAAATAGCGTTAGGTAAAAATATCAGAATGGGATTCATAACTTGGGAAGGTTATAACTATGAAGATGCTATGCTTATTTCTGAAGAATTAGTTAGAGAAGATGTATTCACATCTATTCATATAGAGGAGTATGAATGTGAGGCTAGAGACACTAAGTTAGGACCTGAAGAAATAACTAGAGACATACCTAATGTAAGTGAAGATACATTAAAAGATATAGATGAAAGAGGAATAATTAGAATCGGTGCTGAGGTTAGATCAGGAGATATACTTGTTGGTAAAGTAACACCAAAAGGTGAAACTGAATTGACTGCAGAAGAAAGATTATTAAGGGCTATATTCGGTGAAAAAGCTAGAGAAGTTAGAGATACTTCATTAAGAGTACCTCATGGAGAAGCTGGTATAATTGTAGATATTAAAGTATTTACAAGAGAAAATGGAGATGAATTAAATCCAGGAGTTAACGAATTAGTTAGATGCTATATTGCTCAAAAGAGAAAAATTTCTGTTGGGGATAAAATGGCTGGACGTCACGGTAATAAAGGGGTTATTTCAAGAGTACTTCCAGAAGAAGATATGCCATTCTTACCAGATGGAAGACCACTTCAAATATGCTTAAACCCATTAGGGGTTCCATCACGTATGAATATAGGGCAGGTATTAGAAGTTCACTTAGGTTGGGCTGCAAGTCAATTAGGATGGCATATAGCTACTCCTGTATTTGATGGAGCAACTGAAAGTGATATAGAAGAATGTTTAGTTAAAGCAGGATACAATGCACATGGTAAAACAGTTCTTTATGATGGAAGAACTGGAGAAGCATTTGACAATGAAGTAACAGTTGGTATAATGTATATCTTAAAACTTGCTCACTTAGTAGATGATAAGATACACGCAAGATCAACTGGTCCATACTCATTAGTAACTCAACAACCACTTGGAGGTAAAGCTCAATTTGGTGGTCAAAGATTTGGGGAAATGGAAGTTTGGGCACTAGAAGCATACGGTGCTGCTCATACATTACAAGAAATATTAACTGTTAAGTCTGATGACGTTGTAGGAAGAGTTAAAACTTATGAAGCAATTGTTAAAGGTGAAAATATTCCAGAACCAGGAGTTCCAGAATCATTCAAAGTTCTTATTAAAGAATTACAAGCACTTTGCTTAGACGTTAAAGTTTTAAATGATGAAAATGAGGAAGTTAGACTAAAAGAATCAAGTGAAGAGGATTCAGCTGATTTAGAAGTTAATATTGAAGGAACAGAAGAATTTGTTCCTGGAGAAACTGTTATTGATACAGAAGATAGTTATACTTCTGAAGATGAAGTTGAGGAAGAAGAATTTGACGGATTCCAACTTGAAGATTTAGAAGATAATTTAGAGCTTGATGATTTTAATGATGAACACTAATTTTGAAGGGAGGATTACCCTTGTTTGAATTAAATAATTTTGATGCAATACAAATAGGTTTAGCATCTCCTGAGCAAATAAGAGCATGGTCAAGGGGAGAAGTAAAGAAGCCAGAAACAATTAACTACAGAACTTTAAAACCAGAAAGAGATGGTTTATTCTGTGAAAGAATTTTCGGACCAATAAAAGACTGGGAATGTCATTGTGGAAAATACAAGAGAGTAAGATATAAAGGTATAGTTTGTGACAGATGTGGTGTTGAAGTTACAAAAGCCAAAGTGAGAAGAGAAAGAATGGGGCACATTGAGCTTGCTGCTCCAGTTTCTCACATCTGGTATTTTAAAGGAATTCCATCAAGAATGGGATTAATTTTAGATATGTCACCAAGATCTTTAGAAAAGATACTTTATTTTGCTTCATATGTTGTTATTGATCCAAAAGAAACTCCATTATTAAAGAAACAACTTCTTAATGAAAAAGAATATAGAGAAGCTGTAGATAAATATGGAGAAGAAAGCTTCATTGCGGGAATGGGAGCTGAAGCAATTCAAGAGTTACTAGGAGAAATAGACTTAGAAACTCAAGCTAAAGAATTAAAAGAAGAATTAAAGCAAAGTACTGGTCAGAAAAAAGTAAGAATAATTAGAAGATTAGAAGTAATCGAATCATTCAAAGCTTCAGGTAATGATCCAAGATGGATGATTATAAATGTTATACCAGTAATTCCACCAGATTTAAGACCAATGGTTCAATTAGATGGGGGAAGATTTGCGACTTCTGATTTAAATGATTTATATAGAAGAGTTATTAACAGAAATAACAGACTTAAAAAACTATTAGATTTAGGAGCTCCAGATATAATTGTTAGAAACGAAAAAAGAATGCTTCAAGAAGCAGTGGATGCTCTTATTGATAATGGTAGAAGGGGAAGACCAGTAACAGGACCAGGTAATAGACCATTAAAATCTCTTTCAGATATGCTTAAAGGTAAGCAAGGAAGATTTAGACAAAACTTGCTTGGTAAGAGGGTTGACTATTCAGGAAGATCTGTTATTGTTGTTGGACCTGAATTACAAATGTATCAATGTGGATTACCAAAAGAAATGGCATTAGAACTATTTAAGCCATTTGTAATGAAAAAATTAGTTGCTGATGGTGTTGCCCACAATATTAAAAGTGCTAAAAGAATGGTTGAAAGAGTAAGTCCACAAGTTTGGGATATTCTAGAAGAAGTAATTACTGATCATCCAGTTTTACTTAACCGTGCCCCTACTCTACACAGATTAGGAATTCAAGCATTCCAACCTGTTTTAGTAGAAGGAAGAGCAATAAAGTTACATCCACTAGTATGTACAGCATATAATGCGGATTTTGATGGAGACCAAATGGCTGTTCACGTACCTTTATCAGTTGAGGCTCAAGCAGAAGCAAGATTCTTAATGCTTGCAGCAGGAAACATTATGAAACCATCTGATGGTAAGCCAGTATCAGTACCAACACAGGATATGGTACTTGGATCATATTACATTACTATGGATAAAGAAGGCGCTAAAGGTAGCGGAAAATACTTTACTTCTAAAGATGAAGCTATAATGGCTTATCAAGTAAAAGCAATTGAAATTCATGCTGACATATTCGTAAGAATGTATAGAGAAGTAAATGGGGAAATGAAATCAGGAATAATTAAAACTACTGTAGGTAAATTAATATTCAATGAATCAATTCCTCAAGATTTAGGATTTGTTGATAGAGAAAATCCAGAAGAAATGTTTAACTTAGAAGTAGATTTCTTAATAACTAAAAAATCTTTAGGAACTTTAATAAATAAATGCTATATGAAACATGGAGCAACTAAAACTTCAATAATGCTAGATAAAATAAAAGCATTAGGATATCATTATTCATCAATAGGAGCAATAACAGTTGCTGCTTCAGATATGATAGTACCTCATGAAAAATACGATTTATTAAAAGATGCTGATGAAACAGTGGAAAAAATAGAAAAAATGTATAAAAGAGGATTTATATCAGAAGATGAAAGATATGAAAGAGTTATAGAAAAATGGACTAAAACAACCGAAGATGTTGCCAATGTACTTATGGATAGTTTGGATAAATTTAACCCAATATTTATGATGGCAGATTCAGGAGCCAGAGGATCTAAATCTCAGATTAAGCAATTAGCTGGTATGAGAGGACTTATGGCGAGTCCATCAGGTAAAATTCTTGAGTTACCAATTAGAGCATCATTCAGAGAAGGTCTTGATGTACTTGAATACTTCATGTCTACTCACGGAGCTAGAAAAGGTAACGCTGATACAGCACTTAAGACTGCTGACTCAGGATATCTAACAAGAAGACTAGTTGATGTTTCACAGGATGTAATTGTAAGATCAGAAGATTGTGGAAGTACAAATGGTATAGTAGTTTCTGAAATTAAAGAAGGAAACGAAGTTATAGAAGGATTAGAAGAGAGATTAACAGGAAGATACACAGCTGAAGATGTAGTAGATCCTACTACTGGTGAAGTTTTAGCTCCATTTGATACTTATATGGATCAACCATTAGCTGAAAAAATCACTAAAGCTGGTATTAAAAAAGTTAAAATTAAATCACCATTTACTTGTAAATGTAAAATTGGAGTTTGTTCAAAATGTTATGGTATGAATATGGCAACTGCTCAAAAAATTAATATTGGTGAAGCTGTTGGTATAATAGCTGCTCAATCAATAGGAGAGCCAGGAACACAACTTACAATGAGAACATTCCATACAGGAGGAGTTGCTTCTGCTGGAGATATTACACAAGGTCTTCCAAGGGTTGAAGAGTTATTTGAAGCTAGAAAACCTAAAGGGCTTGCAATAGTAAGTGAAATAGATGGAACAATCAAAATAGAAGAAACTAAGAAAAAGAGAACTGTTCATGTAATTGGGGCAGATGGAGAAGAAGTAAGTTATGATATTCCATTTGGGTCAAGAATAAAAGTTTCAAATGATGATGTTATAGAAGCTGGAGACGAAATAACTGAAGGTTCAGTTAATCCACATGATATAATGGCAATAAAAGGTGTTGATGGAGCTAGAAGATATCTTTTATCAGAAGTTCAAAAAGTTTATAGACTTCAAGGGGTTGATATCAATGATAAACACTTAGAAGTAGTTGTTAAACAAATGACTAGAAAGATAAAAGTAACTGAATCTGGAGATACTAACTTATTACCAGGAACAACTATAGATATATATGATTTTGATGAAGAAAATGATAGAGTTAGAGAGTTTGGTGGAGAAGAAGCTAAGGGTGAGCAAGTATTACTTGGAATCACTAAAGCTGCTCTAGCAACTGATAGTTTCTTATCAGCAGCTTCATTCCAAGAAACTACAAGAGTTCTTACAGAGGCAGCGATTAAAGGTAAGATTGATCCATTAGTTGGATTAAAAGAAAATGTTATTATCGGTAAACTAATCCCTGCTGGAACTGGTTTAATGAAATACAGAGGTGTAAGATTAGATATAGAAGAAGAGACAGTTGAGGAAGAAATTGTCGGAATAACTGAGTAATTTATTTTATTGACATCTTATTTCTAAAATGATACAATACGAGTTGTGTGTTTTAGGCACACAACTCATATATATTAATTATAAATTAAGCAAGAAATAACAAGTAAAAGTTATAAAAATTTGTAGATTTTACTGAAAATTTATTGTATAATTTACATTAGTTCGCTAAAATACTTTTATAGTATTTGAAAGTTGGATTGGTAGTCAAATATAAGGACTATTAACTTTGATTTATCTAATATTTATATATAGATAAATAAAATTCAGGAGGTGAAAAAATGCCAACTATAAGCCAATTAGTAAGAAAAGGAAGAAAAGTTGCTGTAAGTAAATCAAACTCACCAGCACTTAAAAACTGTCCACAAAGAAGAGGAGTATGTACAGTAGTTAAAACTTCAACTCCAAAGAAACCTAACTCAGCCCTAAGAAAGGTTGCCAGAGTAAGATTAACAAACGGATATGAAGTTACTGCATACATTGGTGGTGTAGGTCACAACTTACAAGAACATAGTGTTGTTCTTATAAGAGGTGGAAGAGTAAAAGACCTTCCTGGGGTTAGATACCACATCGTAAGAGGAGCACTTGACTGTGCTGGTGTAGCTAACAGAATGCAAGGAAGATCAAAGTACGGTGCTAAGAGACCTAAGAAATAGGATTCTTAAACTAATGTAGTGCTTATCTTCGGCATTTACATAGATTTTATAAATGGTATATTATTTAGTTTATATAGATGTAGAGAGAAGCACTTTACGGTAATTTATTACCGAGTACCAATGAACTTAAATTTAAATTGTTAAGGAGGGAAGAAAAGTGCCAAGAAAAGGACATATCGCAAAAAGAGACGTTTTACCTGATCCAGTGTACAATTCAAAAGTTGTTACTAAATTAATAAATGGAATCATGTTAGACGGTAAAAGAGGAGTAGCTCAAAAGATTTGTTATCAAGCTTTTGAAGCTATAGCAGAAAAAACTGGTAAGGATGCCTTAGAGGTGTTTGAAGAAGCTATGAATAATATCATGCCATTATTAGAAGTAAAGGCAAGAAGAATAGGTGGAGCTACTTACCAAGTTCCAATCGAAGTTAGAGCTGAAAGAAGACAGACTTTAGGTATCAGATGGCTATTATTAGCTGCTAGAAAAAGAGGCGAAAAGTTAATGTGTGAAAGATTAGCAGGAGAATTAATGGATGCTGCTAATAACACAGGAGCTGCAGTTAAGAAAAGAGAAGACACTCATAAAATGGCTGAAGCTAACAAAGCATTCGCTCACTACAGATACTAATTTCAAAACTGTTTTGGCTTTGGCCAGGACAGTTTTGTCGAATATAAAATTACTCATTGAGAGGAGGAATTATTGTGGGAAGAGAATTTCCTTTAGAGAAGTTTCGTAATATAGGAATTATGGCTCACATAGATGCTGGTAAAACAACAACTACAGAGCGTATATTATTCTACACTGGTAGAACACACAAAATTGGTGAAACACACGATGGTGCTTCACAAATGGACTGGATGGCACAAGAGCAAGAAAGAGGTATAACAATTACTTCAGCTGCAACTTTCTGCCAATGGAAAGGTCACGCTATCAATATAATTGATACTCCAGGTCACGTAGATTTTACAGTTGAGGTTGAAAGATCATTAAGATGTCTTGACTCAGCTATAACTGTATTAGATGCTAAAAGTGGAGTTGAGCCTCAAACTGAAACAGTTTGGAGACAGGCAGACAATTATGGAGTTCCAAGAGCAATATATGTAAATAAAATGGATGCTACTGGAGCAGACTTCTATAACTGTATAAATTCAGTTAGAGATAGATTAAAATCAAACGCAATTGCAATACAAATTCCAATAGGTGCTGAAAGTACATTCGTAGGAATGATAGATTTAATTGAAAATATAGCACTTATTCATAAAGATGACTTAGGAAAAGACATCGAAAGAGGAGAAATCCCAGCTGAACTAAAAGATAAAGCTGAAGAATACAGAAACATAATGATAGAAGCTATAGCTGAAACTGATGAAGAGTTAATGATGAAATATTTAGATGGTGAAGAGTTAACTGTTGAAGAGTTAAAAGCTGCTTTAAGAAAAGCAACTATAGCTAATGAAATAGTTCCTGTAATCTGTGGTTCATCATATAAAAACAAAGGTGTTCAAGAAATGATTGACTTAGTTGTTGATTACTTACCATCACCTTTAGATATACCTCCAGTTAAAGGAGTAGAAGTTGATGATCCAGAAAAAGTTCTTGAAAGAGAAGCAAGCGATGATGCACCAATGTCAGCATTAGCATTCAAAATCGCTACTGACCCATTTGTTGGAAGATTAGCTTTCACAAGAGTTTATTCAGGAGTTATGGAGAGCGGTACATATGTACTTAACTCAACTAAAGGTAAAAAAGAAAGAATCGGTAGACTTGTTAAAATGCACGCTAACTCAAGAGAAGAAATCAGTGAATTAAGAGCTGGTGACTTAGGAGCTATAGTTGGATTAAAGAACACAACTACTGGAGATACTTTATGTACTGAATCAGCTCCAATCATACTAGAAAGTATGGAATTCCCAGAACCAGTTATATCAATTGCTATTGAACCAAAAACTAAAGCTGGGCAAGAAAAGATGGGATTAGCTTTAGCTAAATTAGCAGAGGAAGATCCAACTTTTAAAACATGGACTGATCAAGAAACAGGCCAAACAATCATCGCTGGTATGGGTGAATTACACTTAGATATCATTGTTGATAGACTTCAAAGAGAATTCAAGGTTGAGTGTAATGTTGGTGCACCTCAAGTTGCTTACAAAGAAACTATCAGAGAAGCTGTTAAAGCTGAAGGGAAATTTGTAAGACAATCAGGTGGTAAAGGACAATATGGTCACTGTTGGATTGAAATGATACCACATGATGGAGAATACGAATTCGAAAATGCTATCGTTGGAGGAGCTATTCCAAAAGAATATATTCCTGCAGTAGATAACGGAATAAGAGAAGCATCTGAAAGCGGAGTTATAGCTGGTTATCCAACTATAAACTTTAAAGTTAAATGTTATGACGGTTCATATCATGATGTCGATTCATCAGAAATGGCATTTAAAATAGCTGGATCAATGGCATTTAAAAATGCTATGAAGAAAGCTAACCCAGTATTACTTGAACCATCAATGAAGGTTGAAGTAGTTGTACCAGAAGAGTACATGGGAGATGTTATGGGTGATATCAACTCAAGAAGAGGAAGAATTGAAGGTATGGAAGCAAGAAATGGTGCTCAGGTTATAAGAGCATTTGTTCCATTATCTGAAATGTTTGGATATGCAACTACATTAAGATCAAGAACTCAAGGTAGAGGAACTTATGTAATGGTATTTGATCATTATGAAGAAGTACCTAAGAGTATTCAAGAAGATATAGTAGGAAAAAGAGAAAAGTAGAATTTCCTAATTAAATATAAATAGAAGATGACGTATAATCGTCATCTTCATAAAAAATATTAAGAATTTCAAATAAGTTATTCATAATATTGACTTAATAAGTTATAATATGACTGAGATATTATTAAATAAAGGACATAAGGGAGGAATTTACAATGTCAAAAGCAAAATTCGAAAGAAGTAAACCACACGTAAATATCGGAACTATCGGTCACGTTGACCACGGTAAAACTACATTAACAGCAGCTATTACTACAGTATTAGCTAACAAAGGATTCGCTGAATCATTCAAATATGACGAAATCGATAAAGCGCCAGAAGAAAAAGAAAGAGGAATCACAATCAACACTGCACACGTTGAGTATGAAACAGAAAACAGACACTATGCACACGTTGACTGTCCAGGACACGCTGACTACGTTAAGAACATGATTACAGGAGCAGCACAAATGGACGGAGCTATCTTAGTTTGTTCAGCAGCAGATGGACCAATGCCACAAACAAGAGAGCACATCCTTCTTGCATCAAGAGTTGGAGTTGACCACATCGTAGTATTCTTAAACAAAGCAGATATGGTTGATGACGAAGAATTATTAGAATTAGTAGAAATGGAAATCAGAGAGTTATTAATCGAATACAACCTCCCAGGAGATGATATTCCAGTAATAACAGGATCAGCTTTAAAAGCATTAGAAAACCCAACTGATCCAGAAGCTACTAAATGTATAGATGAATTAATGGCAGCTGTAGACAGCTACATCCCAACTCCAGAAAGAGCTACAGATAAAGCATTCTTAATGCCAGTAGAAGATGTATTCACAATAACTGGTAGAGGAACTGTTGCTACAGGAAGAGTTGAAAGTGGAATACTTCATGTAGGAGACGAAGTTGAAATCGTAGGATTACAAGAAGAAAGAAGAAAAACTGTAATAACAGGAATAGAAATGTTCAGAAAATTATTAGACGAAGCGCAAGCTGGAGATAACATCGGAGCATTATTAAGAGGGGTTCAAAGAACTGAAATCGAAAGAGGGCAAGTTTTAGCTAAACCAGGATCAGTTAACCCACACAAAAAATTCGTAGGTCAAGTATACGTACTTAAAAAAGAAGAAGGTGGAAGACACACTCCATTCTTCGATGGATACAGACCACAATTCTACTTCAGAACAACTGACGTTACAGGATCAATCAAATTACCAGAAGGAATGGAAATGGTTATGCCTGGAGACCACATTGATATGGAAGTTGAATTAATTACTCCTATCGCTATGGATGAAGGATTAAGATTCGCTATCAGAGAAGGTGGAAGAACAGTAGGTTCAGGAGTTGTTACTAAAGTTTTAGGATAATTAGTAAATAGCTTTTAATATAATAAATAGTTAGGGAGACGTCCCTAACTATTTTTTTATAAATAAGAATTTAATTTTGATATGTAATCAATAGAAAAATTAAAGATTATTGGGAGATTGATTAAATGTAAAAATTTAGAATGCAAATTTGATATTAGTAATATACATTAAAATATATTAACAATTATATCCAATTTGAAATTTTTAATATAAAATAATGATTAATAAATATGTAAATTATATATTTAAAGTTTATGATTATATAATATGAATAATATTATATAATAGTTATATAAAAAAATAATATAGATGTATAAGAAAAATAAAATTTTTAAAATTATGTGTGAGTATAAAAGCTAAAAACATATAATTTTAAAAAATTTTTTATTGGTAAAATACAGATAATAAATACCAATAAATAAAATGTAAAAAAAGCTTGATATTTTATCTAAATACATATAGAATATAGAGAGCGAATGAGAAAAGAATAAAATTTATTTATTCAAAAGGCTTGAAATGCTCATATAAAAATAGTATAATATAGGAGTTGTATAGCATGCGGCGATGAGTCAAGAGGTTGCCGGACTTCCGGGGAATTCTTGATGAGTATGTCAGGATCTAGAATCCGACGACAGGGATTCTATACATTTGATTTGTTTCTAAAAAATATGAAACACCAGGAACAGTTTATAGAATAACCGCTGTTGTACGTTAGAAGTAAAGCGTACATGAAAAGGAGGGAAACCGAGATGTCAAAACAAAAAATAAGAATCAGATTAAAAGCTTTTGATCACACTATATTAGATCAATCAGCTGAAAAAATCGTTGAAACTGCAAAGTCAACAGGTGCTAAAGTTGTAGGACCAGTTCCATTACCAACTGAAAAAGATGTTGTTACTATATTAAGAGCAGTTCACAAATATAAAGACTCTAGAGAGCAATTCGAAATAAGAACTCACAAGAGACTTATAGATATCGTTAATCCATCACCAAAAACTGTAGATGCATTAATGAGATTAAATCTACCAGCTGGTGTAGATATCGAAATAAAGCTATAATAATTAGCTAAAAATATTAAGACATTGAACTATTAAGATTGGAAACAATCCGCTAGTAGTTTGGGAGGTGTAAATACATGAAAAAAGCTATAATAGGTAAAAAAATAGGTATGACTCAAATATTCGATGAGAATGGTAAAGTTGTTCCTGTAACTGTAGTTGAAGCTGGTCCATGTGTTGTTGTTCAAAAGAAAACTATTGAAAAAGATGGTTATGAAGCAATACAAGTTGGTTTTGGAGACATAAGAGAAAAATTAGTTAACAAACCAAGAAAAGGGCAATTTGCTAAAGCTGGAGTTTCATTAAGAAGAACTCTTAAAGAATTTAGATTAGAAAGCGTTGCTGAATATGAAGTAGGTCAAGAAATTACTGCTGACGTATTTGCAGCTGGAGACAAAGTAGATGTATCAGGTGTTTCTAAAGGTAAGGGATACCAAGGTACAATTAAGAGATGGAATGCTCAAAGAGGACCAATGTCACACGGTTCTAAATTCCACAGAGCACCAGGTTCAATGGGAGCATCTTCAGATCCTTCAAGAACATTCAAGAATAAGAAAATGCCAGGACATATGGGTGCTGAAAATAAAACTGTTTTAAACTTAGAAGTAGTAAAAGTAATAGCTGATAAAAACTTAATACTAATCAAGGGTGGTATCCCAGGACCTAACAAAGGTACAGTAGTAATAAGAAATACAGTAAGAGCTTAATTTCTAGAAGAAAGGAGGAAGCAGGATGCCTACAGTAGGATTATTTAATAAAGAAGGTAAAAAAATGGAAGATATTCAATTAAATGATGGAATCTTCGGAGTTGAAATAAATGAAAGCGCAATGCATCAAGTAGTTGTTGCTTTATTAGCTAACAAGAGACAAGGAACTCAATCAGCTAAAACAAGAGCTGAAGTTAGAGGAGGCGGAATTAAGCCTTGGAGACAAAAAGGAACTGGTAGAGCAAGACAAGGTTCAATCAGAGCTCCACAATGGATCAAAGGTGGTATAGTATTCGCACCAAAGCCAAGAGATTATAGAATGGCAACACCAAAGAGCATGAAGAGAGTAGCAATGCTTTCAGCTTTATCTAGCAAAGTTCAAGAAGGACAAATGTTAGTAGTTGAAGATTTAGCTTTTGATTCAATCAAAACTAAAAATGTTGTAAACTTCTTAAATGCTATAGAAGCTAAGAAAACTTTAATTATTACAGCTGAATCAAATGAAGTAGTTTATAAGTCAGCTAGAAACATTGAAGGTGTTGCGGTTATACCTGCAAACAACATCAACGTTTATGACTTACTTAAATTTGAAAAAGTAGTTATGACTAAAGATGCCGTATCAAAAATTGAGGAGGTGTACGCATAATGAAATTAACAAGCCATGATATCATAAGAAAACCTGTTATTACTGAAAAAAGTATGGCAGCAATGGCAGAAAATAAGTACACTTTCATAGTTCACATCAATGCTAACAAATCTCAAATAAAGAGAGCTGTTGAAGAAGTATTCAACGTAAAAGTTGCTGATGTTAAAACATTAAGAACTATGGGAAAAACTAAGAGAATGGGTGTTCACGTAGGAAAGAGAGCAGACTTCAAAAAAGCTATGGTTACATTAGCTGAAGGAAGCTCAATAGAATTCTTCGAAGGAATGCAATAGGCCCATTAGGTGATTTATTGGCATATTAAGATGCCAGATAAGCTGAATTAAGGAGGGAATTTAAATGGCAGTTAAAACATTTAGACCTACTACCCCTTCAAGAAGAAACATGACAATGGCTACATTTGATGAGATTACAACAAACTCACCAGAAAAGTCACTTTTAGTTTCTTTAAAGAAAACAGGTGGTAGAAATGCACAAGGTAAAATAACTGTTAGACACCATGGTGGTGGTGCAAAAAGAAAATACAGAATAATAGATTTCAAGAGAAATAAAGATGGTGTTCCAGCAAAAGTTGCTACTATCGAATATGATCCAAACAGATCAGCATATATTGCTCTTGTAGTTTATTCAGATGGAGAAAAGAGATACATAATTGCTCCTAACGGATTAAACGTTGGTGACGTTATAGTATCAGGTGCTGATGCAGATATCAAACCAGGAAATGCATTACAATTAGCTAATATCCCAGTTGGTACATTCATACACAATGTTGAATTACAAGCTGGTAAAGGAGCTCAATTAGTAAGAGCTGCTGGTGGATCAGCACAATTAATGGCTAAAGAAGGTAAGTATGCAACATTAAGATTACCTTCAGGAGAAATGAGATATGTAAGAATCGAATGTAGAGCTACAATCGGTACTGTATCAAATCCAACTAACGATATCGTTAAGATTGGTAAAGCAGGTAGAAAAAGACACATGGGATGGAGACCTACAGTAAGAGGATCTGTTATGAACCCTTGTGATCACCCACACGGAGGAGGAGAAGGAAGATCTCCAATCGGAAGAAAGAGTCCAGTTACTCCATGGGGTAAACCAGCACTTGGTTACAAAACTAGAAAAACTAAGAAATACTCAGATAAATTTATTATTAAGAGAAGAAATAGTAAGTAATATGAAGAGAATACTTATTCTCTTCATGGCTGAGAATGTAAAAGTTCTGAAGGGAGGCAATATATAATGAGTAGATCAACTAAAAAAGGACCATTTGTTCACGCTAAACTATTAAAGCAAATAGAAGAAATGAACGCTAATGGAGAACACAAAGTTGTTAAAACTTGGTCAAGAAGTTCAACAATATTCCCACAAATGATTGGACACACAATTGCTGTTCATGATGGAAGAAAACACGTTCCTGTATATATATCAGAAGATATGGTAGGACACAAACTTGGTGAATTCTCACTAACTAGAACATTCAAAGGACATGATGATAAAACATCAAAAAGAAAGTAGTACCCTGGAAAGGAGGAACATAAATGGAAGCTAGAGCTATAGCTAAATATGTAAGAATGTCTCCAATAAAGGTAGGAGCTGTTCTTGATTTAATAAGAGGAAAGAATGTTAAAGAAGCTTTCGCTATCTTACAATATACTCCAAGAGAAGCTGCAGTAGTAATTAACAAAGTGTTAAAATCAGCTGTTGCAAATGCAGAAAATAATTTTGCATTAGATACTGACAAATTAGTAGTATCAGAAGCATACGTAGGTCAAGGTCCAACATTAAAAAGATTTAGACCACACGCTCAAGGAAGAGCATTCAGAATCAACAAAAAAACAAGCCATATAACAATAGTTGTTAAAGAAAGAGCTTAGAAGAAGGAGGGAAACGAAGTGGGTCAAAAAGTAAATCCTCACGGACTTAGAGTAGGAGTTATCAAAGGCTGGGATGCAAAATGGTATGCTAATAAAAAAGATTTTGCTGACAACCTAATTGAAGATAACAAAATCAGAAATTTCGTTAAAAAAGAACTTTTCACAGCTGGAATTTCAAAAATTGAAATAGAAAGAGCTGCAAAAAGAGTTAAATTAAATATACACACTGCTAAGCCTGGTGTTATAATCGGAAAAGGCGGAGCTGGAATTGAAGCTTTAAAGAAAAAATTAGCTCAATTCACTTCAGGTAAAAACCTATTAATCAACATCGTTGAAGTTAAAAATGTAGAAAGAGATTCTCAATTAATGGCTGAAAATGTTGCAGCACAATTAGAAAAGAGAATTTCATTCAGAAGAGCTATGAAACAAACTATCCAAAGAGCTATGAAGCACAATGGAGTAAAAGGAGTTAAAATAGCTTGTTCAGGAAGATTAGGTGGAGCTGAAATCGCTAGAACTGAACAATATCATGAAGGTACAATTCCACTACAAACTTTAAGAGCTGATATTGACTATGGATTTGCAGAAGCAGATACAACTTACGGAAAAATCGGAGTTAAAGTTTGGGTTTATAATGGAGAAGTTCTTCCAACTAAAAAAGTTGAAAAGGAAGAAGTTAACGCATAGGACGCATTGGAAAGGAGGAATAAATCATGTTAATGCCTAAAAGAGTTAAGCATCGTAAGGTACAACGTGGTAGAATGAAAGGTAAAGCTACAAGAGGAAACTTTTTAGCTTACGGAGATTATGGAATTCAAGCTACAACTTGTGGATGGATCACTAGTAATCAAATAGAGTCTGCCAGAATTGCTATAAATAGATATATCAAAAGAGGAGGAAAACTTTGGATAAAGATCTTCCCAGATAAACCAGTTACTGAAAAGCCAGCTGAAACAAGAATGGGTTCAGGTAAAGGTTCACCAGAATACTGGGTAGCAGTAGTTAAACCTGGTAGAGTATTATTCGAACTATCAGGAGTAAATGAAGAAGTTGCAAGAGAAGCTATGAGACTTGCATCACACAAACTTCCTGTAAAGACTAAGTTCGTTACAAGAAGAGATTTTGAGGAAATGGGTGGTGAAGAATAATGAAGGCTAGAGAATTAAAAGAATTAAGAGCAAGTAATCCTCAAGATTTAAAAGCTAAATTAGGAGAACTTAAAGCTGAATTATTCAACTTAAGATTCCAATTAGCTACAGGACAATTAGAAAATCCTATGAGAATAAGAGAAGTTAAAAAATCTATAGCCCAAATAAAAACCATCTTAAGACAAGAAGAGTTAAGGGCTGTTGAACAACAGTAATTACTGGAAGGAGGTATGCCCTAATGGAAAGAGGTTTAAGAAAAAAGAGAATCGGAAGAGTTGTTTCTGATAAAATGGATAAAACTATTGTAGTTGCAATAGAAACTAAAGTTAGACATCCACTATATGGAAAAACTGTTAACGTAACTACTAAGTTCAAAGCTCATGATGAAAATAATGAAGCAGGAATTAATGATAGAGTATTAATTATGGAAACAAGACCATTATCAAAAGATAAAAGATGGAGACTTGTTGAGATAGTTGAAAAAGCTAAATAATAGCTTTAGGACTGAAAGGAGGGTAATTCAATGATACAACAACAAACTAGACTTAAAGTTGCTGATAACTCAGGTGCTAAAGAAATCATGTGTATCAGAGTTTTAGGTGGTTCTAAAAGAAAGTATGGTAACATTGGAGATATAATCGTTGCTAGCGTTAAAAGTGCAACACCAGGCGGAGTTGTTAAAAAAGGTGACGTAGTTAAAGCTGTTATCGTTAGATCAGTAAAAGGAATGAAAAGAGCAGACGGTTCATACGTTAAATTTGATGAAAATGCTGCTGTTATAATAAAAGATGATAAGCAACCAAGAGGAACTCGTATCTTCGGACCTGTTGCAAGAGAGCTAAGAGATAAAGAATTTAACAAAATTTTATCATTAGCACCAGAAGTTCTATAAGAGGAGGTGGCTGATTTGAAAATACACGTTAAAAAGAACGACACAGTTATGGTTATATCAGGAAAAGATAAAGGTAAAACAGGTGAAGTTTTAAAAGTATATCCAAAAACTGGCAAAGTACTAGTTCAAGGAGTTAATATAGTAAAGAAGCACCAAAAAGCAACTAGAACTCAAGCTGAAAGTGCTATTATAGAAAAAGAAGCTGCTATAAACAGCTCAAAAGTTATGTTATATTGTACAAAATGCAAAAACACTACTAGAATTAGCAACAAAATCTTAGAAGATGGAGCTAAAGTTAGAGTGTGCAAAAAGTGCGGAGAAACATTCTAGAATCTGAAAGGAGGGCATCGATATGACAAGACTTCAAGAAAAGTATGAAAAAGAAATAATTCAAGCAATGATGGAAAAGTTCGGTTATAAAAACATAATGGAAGTTCCAAGACTTGAGAAGATAGTAATTAATATGGGAGTTGGAGAAGCTAGAGAAAACCAAAAAGTTTTAGAATCAGCTGTATCTGACTTAACTTTAATAGCTGGTCAAAAGCCAATATTAACTAGAGCTAAAAAATCAGTTGCTAACTTTAAAATAAGAGAAAACATGGCATTAGGATGTAAAGTTACATTAAGAAAAGCAAATATGTATGAATTTGCTGATAAATTAATGTCAATTGCTTTACCAAGAGTTAGAGACTTTAGAGGAGTTTCAAGTAAGTCATTTGATGGTAGAGGAAACTATTCTCTAGGAATTAAAGAGCAATTAATATTCCCAGAAATTGAGTATGATAAAATCGATAAAGTAAGAGGAATGGATATAATCTTCGTTACTTCAGCTAAGACTGACGAAGAAGCAAGAGAATTATTAAGATTCCTTGGAATGCCATTTGCTCAATAATAAGGAGGGAAACTTATGGCACGTAAAGCAATGATAGAGAAATGGAACAGAGAACCTAAGTATAAGACTAGAGCTTATACTAGATGCAGAATATGTGGAAGACCACACTCTGTATTAAAGAAATTTGGTATTTGCCGTATCTGCTTTAGAGAACTTGCATACAAAGGTCAAATCCCTGGTTGTAAAAAAGCAAGTTGGTAATACTGAAGATATAGCGAAAGGAGGCACAATAAATGGTTATGACAGATCCAATAGCAGATTTGCTAACTCGTATAAGAAATGCAAATGCTGTTAAACACGAAATAGTTGAGGTACCTTCTTCAAACGTAAAGAAGGCCGTTGCAAATATATTATTACAAGAAGGATACATCAAAGAAATCGATGAATATAACGATGGTGTAGTTCCAATGTTAAGAATAGCTCTTAAATATGGAGCTAACGGTGAAAAAGTAATCACTGGTCTTAAGAGAATATCAAAACCAGGATTAAGAGTTTACTGCAAAAAAGATGAAACTCCTAAAGTACTTAATGGTTTAGGAATAGCTGTTATATCAACTTCAAAAGGAATAATGGTTGATAGAGAAGCTAGAAAGAACCAAGTAGGTGGAGAAGTTCTTTGCTACGTTTGGTAGTACTAAATTTTAGAGATTAAGTTAAATTTATATAGATATATAAAATACAGGAGGTGCAATTATGTCAAGAGTAGGTAGATTACCAATAGCTATACCTGCTGGCGTAACTGTTACTGTAACACCAGATAACGTTGTTACAGTAAAAGGGCCAAAAGGTGAGCTAGTTGAAGCTATGCACAAAGACATTAATATAGCAGTTGAAAACAACGAAGTAGTTGTTACTAGACATAGCGATGTTAAAGAGCACAGAGCTCTTCATGGATTAACTAGAGCTTTAATAAACAACATGATAATTGGAGTTGAAAAAGGATTCCAAAAAACATTAATATTAAATGGTGTTGGATATAGAGCTCAAAAACAAGGAAGCAAACTTGTAATGAACCTTGGATATTCACATCCAGTTGAAATAGAAGCAATCGAAGGCGTAGAATTCGAAATACCAGAAGCTACTAAAGTAGTTGTAAAAGGAATCAACAAGCAAAGAGTTGGTGAAGCAGCTGCAAAAATCAGATCATGGAGAAAACCTGAACCATACAAAGGTAAAGGAATTAGATACGAAGACGAAGTGATCAGACGTAAAGAAGGTAAAACTGGTAAGTAATAAAAGAAAGGAGTGATTTTTATGTTCAAGAAGGTAGACAGAAAATCAAAAAGACTAAGACGTCACCTTAGAGTACGTAAGAAAGTTTTCGGTACTCCTGAAAGACCAAGACTTTCAGTATATAGAAGTGAGAAAAACATATATGCACAAATTATTGATGATATAAATGCTATAACTTTAGTTTCAGCTTCAAGCTTAGAAAAAGATTTCTCTGCTAAAGGTGGAAATAAAGAAGGCGCTAAATTAGTAGGTGAATTAGTTGCTAAAAAAGCAATTGAAAAAGGATTAACTGAGGTAGTATTCGACAGAGGTGGATATGTATACCATGGTAGAGTTCAAGCATTAGCTGAAGGCGCAAGAGAAGCAGGACTTAAATTCTAATAAAACAAGGAGGGAAATCAATGAGAATCGATCCTAGTACACTAGACCTTAAAGAAAAGGTTGTTAATATAAATAGAGTTACTAAGGTTGTTAAAGGTGGTAGAAACTTCAGATTCGCAGCACTAGTTGTTGTTGGAGACGAAAACGGACACGTTGGAGTTGGTATGGGTAAATCTATCGAAATACCTGAAGCAATCAAAAAAGGAATAGAAGATGCTAAGAAAAATTTAGTTTCAGTTGCAATAGTTGAAAACACTATTCCTCACGAAATACATGGTAAATTTGGAACAAGTGATGTTCTAATAATGCCAGCTAAAGAAGGTACAGGAGTTATCGCTGGTGGGCCAGCAAGAATCGTACTTGAATTAGCAGGATTAAAAGATGTTAGAGCTAAATCATTAGGTTCAAATAATCCAAATAACATGGTAAAAGCAACAATCAGCGGATTAGCTAACTTAAGAACAGCAGAAGAAATTGCTAAATTAAGAGGAAAATCTGTTGAGGAAATATTAGGTTAGGGGGAAATTGCAATGGCTAAATTAAGAGTTACATTAGTTAAAAGCTTAATCGGTAGAAAGAAAGACCATATTGCTACTGCTAATGCCCTAGGACTTAAAAAGATCGGTAAAACAGTAGAGCATGAGGGAACTCCTCAAATAAATGGTATGATCAATAAGATAAACTACTTAGTAAAAGTAGAAGAAATATAAGAGGAGGTGCACTTAGTATGAAACTTCATGAATTAAAACCTGCTGCTGGTAGCAGAAAAGCTCCTAAGAGAGTTGGTAGAGGTACTGGTTCAGGGTTAGGAAGAAATGCTGGTAAAGGTGAAAAAGGACAAAACGCTAGATCAGGCGGTGGAGTTAGACCAGGATTCGAAGGAGGTCAAATGCCTTTATACAGAAGACTTCCTAAGAGAGGATTCACTAACATCTTTGCTAAGAAAATCGTTAGCATAAACGTTGATAGATTAAATGTTTTTGAAAACGGAACAGAAGTTACTCCAGAATTATTACTTGAGAGAAGAGTAATATCAAAAGTTATGGATGGAGTTAAAATTCTTGGTAACGGAAATTTAGATAAGAGTATAACTCTTGTAGGATGTAATTTCTCAAAATCTGCTAAAGAGAAGATCGAAGCAGCTGGAGGAAAAGTTGAGGTGAAATAATAATGCTATCAACCCTACGTAATGCCTGGAAAGTTCCAGAGTTGAGAAAAAGATTTTACTGGACAATATTTTTAGTAGCAATTTTCAGGATAGGAAGTCATATTCCTGTTCCTGGGATTAGCACAGAATATTTAAAGCAAATGGCTCAATCTGGTAGTCTAGTTGGCTTCTACGATTTAATATCTGGAGGAGCCTTCAGTAGATTTAGTATTTTTGCATTGGGAGTAATGCCATACATCAATGCATCTATCATAATGCAGTTGTTAACAATTGCTATACCTTCTCTTGAGCAACTTTCAAAAGAAGGGGAAGAAGGAAGAAAAAAGATACAAAATATAACTAGATATGTATCTATGATTATATCAGTAATTCTTGCAATTGGGATGTTTATGACTATATCAAGAGTTCCGGGAGCAACAGCAGGTATGAAAACAGAACAAATTATTATTGTCATACTTGCATTAATTGTTGGGTCAACTTTTTGTATGTGGTTAGGTGATCAGATAACAGTAAAAGGTTTTGGAAATGGTATTTCAATATTGATTTTCATAAATATTATTTCTAGATTACCTATGGAATTAAACTCAATCTTAATGCTAAAAAGCCAAAATGAAATTAGCATAGTTGAAGTTGTATTATTTATAGTTTTTGCTCTTGTGGCATTAGCTGTAGTAATATATTTCTCTCTAGCAGAGAGAAGAATTCCTGTTCAATATGCAGGAAAAGCTGTTGGAAATAAGATGACAAAAGCTCAATCAACTCACATACCTTTAAGTATTGTTGGTTCTGCGGTTATTGCGATCATATTTGCAATGTCTGTTATGCAATTTCCACCAACTATAGCTGGATTTTTCCCAGATAAGTCATGGTCTATCTGGATAAGAAGTAATAGCATGAGTATATTTAATACTCAAACTTGGATGTATCCAGTTGTTTATGCTATATTAACAATCTTCTTTACATGGTTCTATACTCAGGTTACGTTTAAGCCAGATGAGATGTCAGAAAATCTGCATAAATCTGCTGGATTTATTCCAGGAATAAGACCTGGTGAACCTACAACAGAATACTTTGAAAAAGTTTTAAATAGAGTGTCAGTTATTGGTGGTATATTTGCAGCTATATTAGCTGTAACACCTATATTGATTTCAAATTATAGTTCACTGAAAGGTGTTCAATTTGGAGGAACAGCACTTCTAATTGTAGTAAGTGTTGCATTAGACTTTATGAGAAGACTTGAGTCTCAATTAGTGATGAGACATTACAAAGGATTCCTTAAATAAGAATTAATAATGGAGATGATGCCAGTGAAGATTATATTATTAGGTCCTCCTGGAGCAGGTAAGGGAACACAGGCAAAATCAATTAGTAATAGATATTCAATACCTCACATTTCAACTGGAGATATTTTCAGAAAGAATATTTCTGAAAACACTCCATTAGGGGTAGAGGCAAAGAAATATATTGATAATGGGCAGTTAGTTCCAGATTCCGTTACTATAGACATGGTAAAGGATAGACTTCAACATGATGACTGTAAAAAAGGATATCTACTAGATGGATTTCCAAGAACAGTTGCTCAAGCTGAAGCTTTACAAGAATTCTTAGATAGTAGAAATGAAAAACTAGATACAGCTTTATGTATTGAAGTACCTAGTGAGTTTATACTTGAAAGAATGACAGGTAGAAGAGTTTGTCCATCATGTGGAGCAAGTTATCACATTAAATTTAACCCAACAGCGGTAGAAGGAAAATGTGATGTTTGTGGAAGTGATGTTATACAAAGAAAAGATGATACAGTAGATACTGTAAAAGAAAGGCTTGATGTATATGAAAGACAAACACAACCACTAATTGATTTTTATAAAGACAAAAATTTACTTTCAACTGTTGATGGAACTCAAGCTATTAATTCAGTTTTTGAAAGTATCTGCAAAGTTTTAGGAGAATAAGATGATATTCAGAAAGAATGAATCTGAAATTTCTAAAATGAGAGCTGCAGGAATAGTAGTAGGTAAAACGCTTCTACTATTAGAGAAAAATATTAAGCCTGGTATAAGCACTGCAGAATTAAATAGGTTAGCAGATGAGTTCATAACTAAGCAAGGAGCCAAACCTTCCTTTAAAGGATTGTACGGATTTCCAGCAGCACTATGTATTTCTGTAAATAATGAAATTATTCATGGAATACCAGGAGAATATATCCTCAAAAATGGAGATATTGTAAGTATTGATTGTGGAGCTTACTTAGATGGGTTTCATAGCGATGCGGCTAGGACATTTCCAGTTGGGGAAGTAACCGAAGAAGCTTTAAAACTTATTGAGGTTACAAAGCAATCTTTCTTTGAAGGTGTGAAATACGCTAGAGTAGGAAATAGATTGTCAGATGTATCACATGCAATACAGAGTTATGCTGAAAAATATAATTTTTCAGTGGTTAGAAATTTTGTAGGGCACGGGATAGGCAGAGATCTACATGAAGATCCTGAAGTACCTAATTTCGGTAATCCAGGTAAAGGTCCAATTTTAAGAGAGGGTATGGTTTTAGCTATAGAACCAATGATAAATGTTGGATCATTTAGAAATAAGACTCTCAAAGATGGTTGGACAGTTGTAACAAGTGATGGAAGCCTATCAGCACATTACGAAAATACAGTTGCAATATTATCAGATGGACCCGAAATACTAACACTAATTTAAAAACAAGTGTTGCTTAGTTATAAATTTGCATAGAGTTATGCTGTTTATATCTAAGGTAATCATCGAGGTGAATAATTTGCAAAACAATGACTTGATTGGGAAAGTGGTACTTTCTTTATCTGGTAGAGATAAAGATCATTTCTATATAGTAGTAGATTCTGATAAAGCCCAGAATTTATTACTAGCAAACGGAAAGAATAAAACTGTGAGCAATCCAAAAAAGAAAAATATTAAGCATTTATCTTTTATAGATGATATAGATGATGAACTTAAGACTACCATTATAGATAATAAGAAAAATGCTGACTTAAAGATTAAGAGGTTTCTAAAATTAAGATACATTGTTAAGGAGGGTTGATTACCTTATGTCAAAAGATGATGTTATAGAAATGCAAGGTGTGGTTTTAGAATCACTACCAAATGCAACGTTTCAAGTTGAACTTGAAAGTGGGCATAAAATTCTAGCACATATATCAGGAAAATTAAGAATGAACTTTATAAGAATTTTACCAGGTGATAAAGTTACTGTAGAACTTTCACCATATGATTTAACTAAAGGTAGAATTACTTGGAGAGCAAAATAAGATAGGATAGGATCCTATGCAATACTACAAGGAGGGTTAGCGATGAAAGTAAGACCATCAGTTAAGCCTATTTGCGAAAAGTGCAAAGTAATAAAAAGAAAAGGAAGAGTAATGGTTATCTGTGAAAATCCTAAGCACAAGCAAAAACAAGGCTAATATAGAGTATTAGGCAAAAAATACAGTTTAAGTATTTAAAATTAGTTGACTTTTTATTAAAAGTCAAATATGATTATATAGGCATTTAATTCAATAATTAGATTTTAGGGCGGCTGACAATAGGGGAACAAATTCTCACTATTGGCCTAAAATTTTATTATATATATTTTTAAAATTATCATATAGATAATAGGCATTTCAATTACCAGGAGGTGTAAATTTTAATGGCAAGAATAGCAGGTATTGACCTACCAAGAGAAAAAAGAGTTGAAATAGGTTTAACTTACATTTACGGAATTGGGTTACCTACTTCACATAAGATATTAGCAACAACAGGAATCAATCCTGATACAAGAGTTAAAGACTTAACAGAAGACGAAGTTAATGCTTTAAGAACTTACATTAAGGAACTTACTATTGAAGGTGACTTAAGAAGAGAAGTTGCTCTAAATATCAAGAGATTAGTTGAAATTGGTTGTTATAGAGGAATTAGACATAGAAAAGGTCTTCCATTAAGAGGACAAAAAACTAAGACTAATGCGAGAACAAGAAAAGGTCCTAAGAAGACTATCGCAAATAAGAAGAAATAGTTAAGGAGGGAAGGCAATGGCAAAGGTTAAAAAGACTAGAAGAAGAAAAGAAAGAAAAAATGTTGAGCACGGTGCTGCACACATAAAGTCAACATTCAATAACTCAATAGTTACTTTAACAGATGCAGCTGGAAATGCATTATCATGGTCAAGTGCTGGAGCTCTAGGCTTCAAAGGATCAAGAAAAAGCACTCCATTTGCAGCTCAAATGGCAGCAGAAACTGCAGCTAAAATAGCAATGGAACACGGATTAAAGAGCATAGAGGTTTATGTTAAAGGACCTGGAGCTGGAAGAGAAGCAGCTATCAGATCATTACAAGCAGCAGGATTAGAAGTAACATTAATAAAAGACGTTACTCCAATTCCACACAATGGATGTAGACCACCAAAAAGAAGAAGAGTCTAGTATCGATTCAAAATAGGAGGTGTAATTAAATGGCAAGATATACTGGAGCTACATGTAGATTATGTAGAAGAGAAGGTATGAAATTATTCCTTAAAGGGGATAGATGTTATACAGATAAATGTGCTGTTGTTAGAAGAAGTTATGCACCAGGACAACACGGAGCAGCTAGAAAGAAATTATCTAACTACGGTGTACAACTAAGAGAAAAGCAAAAAGCTAGAAGAATATACGGTGTACTAGAAGGTCAATTCAGATCATACTATGAAAAAGCTGAACACATGAAAGGTATCACTGGGGAAAACCTATTAAAGTTATTAGAATTAAGATTAGATAACGTTGTATATAGATTAGGTTACGGAGCTTCAAGAAGTGAAGCAAGACAATTAGTTAACCACGGACATTTCTTAGTAAATGGTAAAAAAGTTGATATAGCTTCATACAAAGTAGCTGTAAATGACATAATTACTGTTTGCGAAAAGAGCAGAGGAAGCGAAAAGTTCAAAACTTTTGTTGAAAATCCAAAGACTTTACCAAAATGGTTAGAAGCTAACGTTGAAAACTACGAAGGCAAAGTAGTTGCTATGCCAGAAAGAGAAGACATTGACGTACCAGTTAATGAAACTCTTATCGTTGAGTTATATAGCAAATAATTGAAGTATTTGTTTTAAGCAGATATGAATCAGTTGCCCTCAAATAAGGTTGCCATTTTAAAATAAAGGAGGGTTCGTATGTTAGAAATCGAAAAGCCAATAATTGAATGTGTAGAAGCAAGTGAAGATGGTACTTATGGTAAGTACTGTGTTGAACCACTTGAAAGAGGATATGGGATAACTCTAGGGAATGCTCTTAGAAGAATATTATTATCATCTTTACCAGGTGCAGCAGTTACTTCAGTTAAAATTGATGGAGTACTTCATGAGTTCTCTACTATCCAAGGAGTTAAAGAAGATGTTACTGAAATAATTCTTAACATCAAAGCTTTAGCTTTAAGAATGAATGGTGAAGGTCCAAAAACTATTTATATAGATGCAAAAGGGCCAGGTGTTGTTACAGGAGCAGATATAAAAACTGACGGAGATGTTGAAGTTGTTAATAAAGACTTACATATTGCAACTTTAGACAATGATGGAAGACTTTATATGGAGCTTACTGTTAATAGAGGTAGAGGATATGTTACTCAAAATAAAAATAAGAGTGATGAATTACCAATCTCAGCTATCGCTGTAGATTCTATATATACACCAGTAAAAAGAGTTAACTTTAAAGTTGAAAATACTAGAGTAGGTCAAATTACTGATTACGATAAGTTAACTTTAGAAATCTGGACAGATGGAACTGTTAAAATTGATGAGGCTATAAGTTTGTCAGCTAAAATTTTAATAGAACATTTCAAACTGTTCATGTCATTAACTGACAACACTAATGATGTTGAGATAATGATAGAAAAAGAAGAAGATAAGAAGGAAAAAGTACTAGAAATGACTGTAGAAGAACTTGATTTATCAGTTAGATCATATAACTGTTTAAAGAGAGCTGGAATTAATACAGTTCAAGAACTTGCTCAGAGATCTATGGATGATATGATGAAAGTTAGAAATCTAGGAAAGAAATCCTTAGAAGAAGTTGAAAAGAAACTTAAAGAATTAGGGTTAAGTTTAAAATTAAGCGACGAGTAAGGAGGTAAATCCATGGCACAACAACGTAAGTTAGGTCTTCCTACTGATCAAAGAAGAGCTATGTTAAGAGGTCTTGTAACTAGTTTTTTAAAGTATGGTAAGATTGAAACAACTGAAACTAGAGCAAAAGAAACTAGACGTATAGCAGAAAAGATGATAACTCTTGCTAAGAGAGGAGATCTTCACGCTAGAAGACAAGTTTTAGCTTTTGTTCAAGAAGAATTAGTAGTTAAAAATTTATTTGATAAAATAGCTCCACAATACACTGAAAGAAACGGTGGATATACTAGAATCATTAAAAAAGGTCCTAGAAGAGGAGACGGAGCTGAAGTAGTTATACTTGAATTAGTATAATTATTTCAGAAAGGGGATTAAGTTTTTACTTAATCCCCCTTTTTTATATGAAAAAATAATTAAAGAATATTCGAAAAATTTTAAATAGCTAGATTTTAGTATATAATGTGATTAAGAAATAAATTATTATTTATATACTTGAAATAAAATAATGTTAAATTTTATTAGTGATATTATTTATGATTGATTTGTATATAGATTAACTTAAATAATTCATTAATAAAATTTAATTTTTAATCAATTAAAATTAATATATATTTATAATTTAAATTGAATTTAGTTGGAGGTATTTATGTCTAGAGAAGATATGATTAAATGTGAAAAGCTATCTTTTAAATACACAACAGATGAAGAAAATGGAGTAGTTGAAAAGTATGCTATTAAAGATATAGATTTAACAGTTAAAAAAGGAGAATTTTTAGTTGTTTTAGGACATAATGGTTCGGGAAAATCAACTGTTGCTAAACATATGAATGCATTGCTTATTCCATCTTCGGGTACTATTTATGTTGATGGATTAGAAACTAAAAATGAGGAAAATATTTGGACTGTTAGATCTAAAGCAGGAATGGTTTTTCAAAATCCAGATAACCAAATGGTTGCAACTATTGTTGAAGAGGATGTTGCATTTGGACCAGAGAATTTAGGAATAGATCCTAAAGAGATTAGAAAACGTGTAGATGAAAGTTTAGAAAAGGTCGGAATGAGTGAGTATAAAAGACATGCTCCGCATCTTTTGTCAGGAGGACAAAAGCAAAGGGTAGCAATAGCGGGTATATTAGCTATGCAGCCGGAATGCATAATTTTTGATGAACCAACAGCTATGTTAGATCCTTCAGGAAGAAGAGAAGTACTTGAAAATATAAAGGAAATAAATAAAGAACATGGGATTACTGTTATTCTTATAACACATTATATGGATGAGGCAGCACAAGCAGATAGAGTTGTTGTTATAGATGGTGGGAGTGTAGTATTAGAAGGAAAGCCTAAACAAGTATTTTCAAATGTTGAAAAGATGAAAAGTTTAGGATTAGATGTACCACAAGTAACTGAAATTGTATATGAACTTAATAAAAAAGGTTTTAATTTAGATAAAGAAATTTTAAATGTAGATGAAATGGTGGATGCGTTATGTCAATTAAAATAGAAAATTTAAAACATGTTTATATGCCAGGAAGTCCTTTTGAAAAAACTGCTCTAGAAGATGTAAATCTTGATATTAAGACTGGAGAGTTTATAACTCTAATAGGTCATACTGGCTCAGGAAAGTCTACTCTTATACAACATATGAATGGACTTTTAGAAGCAACTGAAGGAAAAATAATAATTGATGGAGAGGATATAACGGCAAAAGGCACTAAACTTTCCGATGTTAGAAAAAAAGTTGGGCTTGTATTTCAATATCCTGAATATCAATTATTTGAAGAAACTATAGAAAAAGATATTCAATATGGACCAAGAAATTTAGGGCTTAGTGAAGAAGAAATCTTTAAAAGAGTAAAGAAATCTATGGAAATGGTTGGTTTAGATTATGATACTTATAAAGATAAATCACCTTTTGATTTAAGTGGTGGACAAAAAAGAAGGGTGGCAATAGCAGGAGTTATTGCTATGGAACCAAAAACACTTATATTAGATGAACCTACTGCAGGATTAGATCCTAAAGGTAGAGATGATATATTAAATCAAATACAAATACTGCATAAGCAATATGGAATGACTATAATACTAGTTAGTCATAGTATGGAAGATGTAGGCAGAATAGCTGAACGAATAATAGTTATGAATAAAGGGCGAGTTGCTCTTCAAGGTACACCAGGAGAAGTTTTTAAAGAGATAGATACTTTAGAAGCTATTGGACTTGGAGTTCCACAGGTTACTTATTTAGCTAAAAAGCTTAGAGATAAAGGATATCCTATAAGAGAGGATGTTTATACTATAGAGCAATGTAAAGAAGAACTAATTAGAATTTTTGGAGAAAATAATGCTTAGAGGGGAGAAAGATTTGTGATAAAGGATATAACAATAGGACAATATATTCCTGGAGAGAGTTTTGTCCATAAATTAGACCCAAGAACTAAAATAATAATATCAATATTATTTATTGCAGTATTATTTGTTATAAATAAATTTGTTGGATATATCTTTGTTGTAGCTTTTTTAGCAGCTATAATAATAAATTCAAAAGTACCGATTAATTTTATATTAAAAGGACTTAAACCAGTTATATTTTTGGTAATTTTGACATCAGTTCTTAATATTTTTATGATAAAAGGTACTCCAAATAGTTTATTATTTCATTTTAAGTTTATAAGTATATATAAAGAAGGACTTGTAACAGCTGGTTTTATGGCATTAAGATTAATTTTCTTAGTTGCAGGTACATCTCTTTTAACTTTAACAACATCACCAATAGAATTAACTGATGGTATGGAATACTTATTAAGACCAATAGGAAAGGAATTATCACATGAGCTTGCCATGATGATGACGATAGCTCTTAGATTTATTCCTACATTAATAGATGAAACTGATAAAATAATGAAAGCACAAAAAGCAAGAGGAGCTGATTTTGATACAGGAGGTATTATAAAGAAAGCAAAAAGCCTCGTGCCTTTATTGATTCCACTTTTCATAAGTTCGTTTAGACGTGCTGATGAACTTGCTATGGCAATGGAATCAAGATGTTATAGGGGTGGAAGTGGAAGAACTAGAATGAAGAAGCTTATGTTTACTAATAAAGATATTATAGCCACTATAATATTTATAATTTTATTTGCAATAAGTATAGGTGTGAGGTTTATATAATGAGAAATATAAAGTTAACTATTGAATATGATGGTACACTTTACTCAGGATGGCAGAAGCAAAATAATGCAAAAACTATACAAGAAACTATTGAGAAAGCCTTAAGTAAAATACTTAAGGCTGAAGTTTCTATTACAGGAAGTTCTAGAACAGATTCAGGTGTGCATGCAAAAGGAATGGTTGCTAACTTTTTTACTGATTCTAGAATACCTGCAGAAAAGTTTAGAGAGGCTATAAATACAAAGTTGCCTGATGATATAGCTATAATAAAATCAGAAGAGGTAGATTTAGAGTTTCATGCTAGATATTTAAGTAAAGGGAAAACATATTGTTATACTATTATTAATAGATATGAGAAAGTAGCTCTTTATAAAAATTATAGTCATCATGTAAGAGAAAAATTAGATTTGGAGCTTATGAATAAATGTTGTAAGATGTTTATTGGAAAGCATGATTTTTCAGCTTTTAAGACGGTAGGAAGCTCTGTAAAGACATCTGTGAGAACTATAAGTGATTTACATATAGAAAAAGAAGATGATTTTATAAAAATTTATGTAACAGCTGATGGTTTTTTATATAATATGGTAAGAATAATAGTAGGAACTTTAATTGAAGTTGGCCAAAATAAACGTAGCATTGAAACTGTTAAAAAGGCTATAAATAGTTGTAATAGAGAAGATGCAGGGTACTGTGTTCCGCCAAATGGATTAATATTAGAAAAAGTTTATTATTAATTAAAAAAAATAATAGAAATTTATTGACACGCCCGTAAGCGTGTATTATAATAATGTATGTTTGTTAGAATATTTATGTATTAGAGATCCAATAAACCTGGATCTTGACATAAATGCGGAACTTTAAAAAGTAAAGCACACAATGTAAGTTCAGGGAGGGAAATGAAGATGAAATCATACATTGCAAAAGCACAAGACGTTCAAAGAAATTGGTATGTTATTGACGCTGCTGGTAAGCCACTAGGAAGAGTTGCTAGCCAAGTTGCTTCAATACTAAGAGGAAAAAATAAACCAACATTTACACCAAATGTTGACTGTGGAGATTTCGTAATAGTTATCAACGCAGAAAAAGTTGTTTTAACTGGTAAGAAGTTAGATCAAAAAATGTTAAGAAAACACAGCTTATATGCTGGTGGATTAAAAGAAACTCCATACAGAGAAGTATTAGAAAAGAAACCTGAATTCGCTTTTGAAGAAGCTGTAAGAAGAATGCTTCCAAGCGGTGTTTTAGGAAGAAAAATGTTAAAGAAACTAAATGTGTACAGAGGTGAAGAGCACAATCATGCAGCTCAAAAACCAGAAGTACTTGAGTTAAAATACTAATTTGAAAGACGCTCGGGAGGAGGAGTTATAATGGCAAAAGTTCAATACATGGGAACTGGTAGAAGAAAAAAATCAGTTGCAAGAGTAAGACTAGTACCTGGAAATGGTAAAGTAGTTATAAATAAAAGAGACAGTGAAAATTATTTTGGTTTAGAAACTTTAAGAGTTATAGTTAACCAACCATTAGTTTTAACTGGAACTAAAGAAAAATTTGACGTATTAGTTAACGTTCACGGTGGTGGATTCACAGGTCAAGCTGGAGCTATCAGACACGGAATAGCTAGAGCGTTAGTTAAATCAGACGAAGCTTTAAAATCAGAATTAAAGAAAGCTGGATTCTTAACAAGAGACCCAAGAATGGTTGAAAGAAAGAAATACGGTCTTAAAAAAGCAAGAAGAGCTCCACAATTCTCAAAAAGATAATTTGTTGGACTCAAGAAAAAGAGAGCATATTATATATGCTCTTTTTTTATGAGTTTTAGGATTATATAAATTAATGGTTAATAAATAAGTATAATATTTATTATGTAAAATTCTAAAAAACTTATTTTTTCAAGAATATAAATCTAAAAATGTAAAATAAAGTATTCTTATGTTAAATCTAAGTTAAAAATATTCCTAAATTATTAACAAAAGTTAATAAATAATGTACAATCTAAGTATATTAAATGAACAAGAAATGATTGTTTTAATAAATAGGAATATAATCTTGGAGGAGATATTTGTGAATTCTACAATTATGACAATAATAACTTTAATGGGTGGATTAGGATTATTCATCTATGGAATGAAATTAATGGGAGATGGTCTTGAAAATGCGGCAGGAGAAGGATTAAAAAAGATACTTGAAAAAGTAACTTCTAATCCTATAGTTGCAGTATTAGTCGGAGCAGCGGTAACAGCGGTTGTACAAAGTAGTAGTGCAACTACAGTAATGGTTGTTGGGTTTGTTAATGCAGGATTAATGAATCTTTCACAAGCAGTAGGAATTATAATGGGAGCTAATATTGGGACAACTATTACTGCTCAATTAGTTGCATTTAAATTAGATACTATTGCACCTATATTTGTTTTTGCTGGAACAGCATTAGTAATGTTTGCAAAAGCTAAAAAAAGAAAAGAGATTGGAAACATAGTGTTAGGATTCGGTATCTTATTCATGGGAATGGGAATTATGAGTGGAGCCGTTAAACCTTTAGCTTCATCACCAGTATTTGCTCAAATTTTAGCACAAGTTTCAGAGCATTGGTGGATAGGAGTTATATCAGGAGCAGCAATTACAGCTATTTTACAAAGTTCATCAGCTACAACTGGTATTTTAATAGCTCTTGCAGGTTCAGGTGTACTTAATATAGGAATGGCACTTCCAATATTATTTGGATGTAATATTGGGACATGTATTACAGCTATGATAGCTACAGTAGGAACTAATAAAACAGCTCATAAAGCAGCATTATTACATTTAATATTCAATGTTGGTGGTACAATAATATTCTTACCTTTCTTAAGCATTTTAGGAATGTTAGTTACAAAAATGAGTCCTGGAGATGTTGAAAGACAAATTGCAAATTCACATACTGTATTCAATATTGTAAATACTTTAGTTATGTTACCACTTAGAAATTACTTGATAATTGCAGTTAATAAATTAGTTCCTGGAGAAGATGAGATAGAAAAAATAGGTCCTAAATATATAGATGATAGATTATTAGAAACTCCAGTTATTGCAGCTGGACAAGTTATAAAAGAAACTATTAGAATGGCTAATAAAGCTAAAGATAATTTACAAATTTCAATGAATGCTTTTATTAGAGAAGATTCTGATTTAATTAAAAAAGTTCATGAAAATGAACAAATAATAAATGTTTTAGAAGAATCAATAACTAGTTACTTAGTTAAACTTTCTAAATGTCAATTATCAGATAAAGAAAAAGGTATAGTAGCATCAACATTCCATATAGTAAATGATATAGAGAGAATAGGTGATCATGCTAAAAATTTAGTTGAGTTAGCTGCTCAAAAGATAGATGATAAAATTGAATATAGCGAAGATGCGATTCAAGATTTAAAGGAAATATATGATTATACTAATACAGCTCTTCAAATATCAATAGATAGTTATGAAAATAGAGATGTAAAGAAAGCAACAACAATATTACCTATAGAGGATAAAATAAATAAAGCACAAAGAAGCTATAGAGATAAACATATAAAAAGATTATATGATGGAAAATGTAATGCATATGCTGGAGCAATATTCCTAGATGCTATAAGTAACTTTGAAAGAATAGGTGATCATGCTACAAATATTGCTGAGAGTGTTATTGAAAATAATGCAGTATAGAATATAGTAAATTTAAGACATATTGGCTAAAAGTCAATATGTCTTTTTTGAATTAAAAAATATATATCTTCACATAATAAGTATATTAAAAGTTATAGGAGGAATATATGAATAATTTTAAAGGAAAAATATTTATATTGGTATTGACTATTTCTTTAGCATTAGGTATTAAAGTATTTGCAAATGAAATTAATTTTGAAAAGAATGAAGATACTAATTTACAAAAAGTAATTTTAATTGATCCAGGACATGGAGGAAGTGATGGAGGAGCTCGTTCTAATAGTGGAGTTCAAGAAAAAGATATAAATTTACAAATATCACTTAAATTAAAAAAGAAATTAGAGGAAAGAGGATATAAATCATTTTTGACACGAGAAAGTGATATGGAATTAGCTCCTAAAAAGAAAGATGATTTAGAGTTAAGATGTAAAAAGAAAGATGAAGTAAAGAGTGATGTATTTATTTCTATTCACCAAAATAAATTTGGGCAAGAAAGCTGTTGGGGTTCACAAATATGGCATGCAAGTAATGACAAAAGTAAATTGTTAGCTGAAAAAATTCAATCTTCAATTAAAGAAAATTTACAAAATAAAAATGAAAGAGTACCTAAAGATGCGAAAAAAGCTTTTAAAATTTTAAGAGATGGAAATAAAGAAGCCAATATAATATTAGAGTGTGGATTTATTTCAAATTATAAAGAAGAAAAGAATTTACAAAATCAAGATTATCAAAATAAATTAGTAGAAGCAATTATAAAAGGAATAGATGAATATTTTAAGGTAAGTAAATAATTATTTAAGAGTTTGAGTTTAATTATAGAGATTAAATTTAAACTCTTTTTAATTTGCATAAAAGATTAAATACTTGTAAAAATAGGATAAAGTTACTAAACTATAGTTATAACATATAAGGAGTGAATTAAATGAGAGAGATAAGTGTTAATTTAATTAAGGATAAAATAAGAGATTTATGTATAGATGCAAATTATTTTTTGGGAGATGATATAAAAGATTCTCTTATACACTTTAAAAATAATGAAAAAAGTGAAATAGGTAAAGATATTTTAGGAAATATAATAGAAAATGCAAAGATAGCAAAAGAAGAGCAGCTTCCAATATGTCAGGATACTGGGGTTGCTTGTGTATTTTTAGAAATAGGACAAGATGTTCATTTAATAGACGGAAATTTAGAAGAAGCAATAAATTCTGGAGTTAGAGAGGGATATGAAAAAGGATATTTGAGAAAATCTGTAGTTAAAGACCCTATAAATAGAATTAATACAAATGATAATACACCTGCTATGATATATTATGATATAGTTCCAGGTGATAGAGTTAAAATAACAGTTGCACCAAAAGGATTTGGTTCAGAGAATATGAGTAAATTAGCTATGTTAAAACCTTCTGATGGGTTAGAAGGGGTTAAAGATTTCATATTAAAAGTTGTAGAAGAGGCAGGACCTAATCCATGTCCTCCAATGGTTGTGGGTGTAGGAATAGGAGGAACTTTTGATAAAGCAGCTTATTTAGCTAAGAAAGCTCTTTTAAGACCAGTAAATGAAGAAAATAAAAATGAGTTTTATGCAAATTTAGAAAAAGAATTACTAGAAAAAATAAATGATCTAGGAATAGGTCCACAAGGATTTGGTGGATTAACTACAGCTATTGGAATAAATATAGAGGTATATCCTACTCATATAGCAGGATTGCCTGTAGCAGTTAATATAAATTGTCATGCAACAAGACATAAGGATTGTATAATATAGGAGGGAATATTATGATAAAGAGAATAAGTACACCTTTAACTGATGAAAAAGTTAAAGATTTAAAAGTAGGGGATTCTATATTATTAAGTGGGGTTATATATACAGCAAGAGATGCAGCACATAAAAGATTAGTTGAACTTTTAGATGAAGGAAAGGAATTGCCAATAGATATAAAAGATTCAATAATATATTTTGTAGGACCTTCTCCAACTAAACCAGGATATGCAATTGGTTCAGCAGGGCCAACTACAAGTTATAGAATGGATGCATATTCTCCAAGATTATTAGATTTAGGTCTTAAAGGAATGATTGGAAAAGGAAAAAGAAATAAAGATGTAATATGTTCTATGATAAAGAATACAGCAGTTTATTTTGGAGCTATAGGTGGAGCAGCAGCTCTTATAGCTAGAAGTATAACTAAATGTGATATAGTTGCTTATGAAGATTTAGGAGCAGAAGCAATTAGAAGATTAGAAATAAAAGATATGCCATTAACTGTTGTTATTGATTCAGAGGGAAATAATTTATATGAAATAGGAAGAAAAGAATATTTAAGTTCTTTAAAATAAAAAAATGATGAAAAAGTAAATTTACTTTTTCATCATTTTTATTTATATATTTCTAAACCCTTTTCCTTTAACTTCTGATATATCCATAATTGTTATAAAAGCACGTTCATCTACGGCATATATCTTATTTTTAAGGTTTAACATTTCTCTAGTTGTAACTATACAATATAGCATTTTTTTCTTTTTATGAGTGTATTCACCTTCAGCAGGAAGTGAAGTTACACCTCTATTTAAATCTTTAAGAACATAATCTATAATTTCGTCGTCCTTATCAGTCAATATAAGTAACAGTTTTTTACTGTTAAGTCCTTTTAGAACTTTATCTAAAACTAATCCTTGTACGAATATTGAGAGTAAAGTGTATAGGGCTTTTGGAAGACCAAATATTACAGCACCTATAATTACAATTATACAATTTAAAATAAATCCTAATTTTCCAATTTCAAAATTTGAATATTTTTTTCTAATTAACATAGTTATTATATCTGTTCCACCAGTAGAACCATTTCTTAAAAAAACAATTCCATAACCAGCACCACATAATGCACCACCATATAGACAATAAAGTAAAACATCATTTACTCTAATAACATTAGATAATGGTTTTGTTATTATAAGTGCAGCAGATAATGAAAGCATTCCTATACCTGAATATAAAGTAAAGGATGGACTTAGTTTTTTAAAACTAACAATAAATAATGGAACATTAAGTAAAAATACTACAATACCTGCTGGAACATTAGATAAATATTGAATTATTAAGGCTATTCCAGTAGCTCCTCCACTAAGTAATTTAGCATGTGTCAAAAATAAATTTACCCCTAATGAAGCAATTAGACATCCTAAAAATATAAAAATAACATCTAAGATGAATGTCTTGCTTTTTAATATTGTTTTCATAAAAATCTCCTATTATGTACATATAATTCAAAGTTAATTATATAGAAAAAGTAAATTAAAGTTAAACTTTAAAAATGGCTAAATCTGACGATATTTAGTTAAATTTTATTGATACATAGGATTAATGATATAAAACTCCCAAGTTTTATTAAATGATATGAATTAAATGAATAATCATGTTAAAATTAATAAAGAAAAACTAGTATTATATGGAGGATAAAATGTTTAGATTTAATTTACCTGGAAATCCTAGAATAAAGAAAATAATTTTAATTATTTTAGTGATAATAGTATTAGGAATACTTTTTAATTTTTATAAGACTAATAAGCAAGATAAAAGTAACAACAATAAAATTAATATAGAAACTCAAATAAATTCTAAATAACATTATAAATAAAAAATTTATAAAAATAAGATTAATAGTTAAGAATTTTGTAACAAAACTAGATATTAATTTTAAAAAAATTAAGTTAAGATAAATAAGGAGGGAGATGATAATATGTTTAATATATTAGTTGTTGATGATGAAAAAGAAATAAGAGATGCTATAAATATTTACCTAAGAGGTGAAAAGCTACAAGTCTATAATGCAAGTAATGGACTAGAAGCTTTAGATATAATCGAAGAAAAAAATATACATCTAGTTATTTTAGACATAATGATGCCTAAAATGGATGGTATAGAAACTTGTCAAAGAATTAGAGAAAATCATAACATACCAATAATTATGTTATCAGCCAAAGGTGAGGATTCAGATAAAATTTTAGGATTAAATGTTGGTGCAGATGATTATATAACAAAACCATTTAATCATTTAGAATTAGTTGCAAGAGTTAAATCTCAACTTAGAAGATATGAGAGTCCTTTATCAATAGATAGTAAAGACTTTATAAAAGTAAGAGATTTAGAAATAGATACAGTTGCTAAAAAAATTACTGTAAGAGATGAAGAGATTAAAGTTACAGCAACAGAATATAAAATTCTAGTTTTATTAGCTTCAAATCTTGGAAGAGTTTTTTCAATAAAAGAGATATATGAAAAGGTTTGGGAAGAGCCATTTTATAAAAGTGAAAATACAGTTACAGTTCATATAAGAAGAATTAGAGAGAAGATAGAAATAAATACCAAAGAACCAGAGTATATAAAGGTGGTATGGGGAATTGGATACAAAATTGAAAAATAGCGTAAAAAGGTATTTTAAAACATTATGGCTAGTAGAAATATTATTACTTATTATTTTATCAGTAGTTAATGTAGAGATAGTTATAAATTACATAGGAAGTCCATCAACACAGGATGGTACAGGAGCTATAAATGCAATTGTCAATAGAAATAGTTTTTATGAAAGTTCGCTTAAAAATGATGTAAAAATAATTAGTCAAGATATTTACAATAAAACTGATAGTTTAAGTAAGTTATTAACAGATTCTAATATACAAATAGAATCAATGAGAGCAATGCTTTATAGCGATAATTTTTATACAAATACAGATCCGAATTCTAATGTTACAGGAACTAGTGGAAATAATATTCAAACAGTCCCAAATAATATATTCTTTGTAATTAGAGATAAATCTAATGGAAGAATTTTTTCAAATGATCCATTCTTACAAGGTACAGATAAATTAAGTGAAAAAGAAATGTATGATGCAATCAGTGAAAAATACAGAGGACAAAAAGTTGTTATATATAGTTGTAACAATGTGAATTTATATAATAAAAGTGTTCAAGAAGGATTAGTAACATATTCAACAAAAGTATTAAAGCAATTTGAAGAGGTTTATTATACTCCACAATCAACTTTTGCAGCAAATGTTGATGATGCAATTGATGATTTAATATTCTTTGGAATTAGTTTAGCAGTAAATATTATATTATTAATAAAATTAATAGTTGTATTTACAAATTCAAAAGGAAAAATTGAAATTAGCGGAAATTTTGTTGGGGATATGTTCTATATATTTAAATATGCATTTAAATATACAGGACCTAGAAGAACATTAATTACTAGCATAATTGCAAGTATAATATTCTATATAGTTTATTTATATCTATTGGCAATAGGTGGAATACAAAATAACATAATAGCTAAGTTTTTTACTGCGTATCCTTTTAAAGGAAGTATATTATTAGTTTTAATGCCAATGATAGGAGTTATGTATTCTGTAAAAAGAAACATAGAAATTGGAATGGTTAAGGATTCACTAAAAATAATAAATGATGGTAACTTCGAACATTCTGTTAGAGAAGTTGGTGGAGTTGAGATAAAGGAGCTTATAAGGAATATAAATAAGATGAAAGATGGATATAACATAGCTGTTGAAGAAGCTTTATATAACGAAAAATTAAAGACAGAACTTATATCTAATGTATCTCATGATTTAAAGACACCTTTAACTTCAATTATAAATTATGTAAATATACTTCAAGATAAAAGGATTTCTCCTGAAGAGAGGGAAGAATATCTAAAAATATTAGAAAGAAAATCTAGTAAGTTAAAAAGACTTATAGAAGACCTTTTTGAAGTTTCTAAAATAAATTCAGGAAAAATAGTATTAGATAAGGTAAAAATAGATATAACAGCCCTTATATATCAAGTTATAGGAGAGTATTCATCACTTTATGAAGAAAAACATATAGAATTTAAAGTTGAATGCAAAGAAGATGAAATAATAATGGATCTTGATGGAATTATGATATCAAGAGTTATAGAAAATATAGTAATAAATTCATTAAAGTATTCTCTTGAAGGTACTAGAGTTTATGCATCTATAATAAAAGAAGATAATGGTGTCTTAATATCATTTAAAAATGTTGCAAATTATGAAATGGATTTTGATGAAAATGAAATGTTTGAAAGATTTGCAAGAGCTGATAAATCAAGAACATCTACTATAGAAGGTTCAGGGCTTGGTCTTGCTATAACAAAAAGTATAGTAGACCTTCATAATGGAACAACAAGAATAAAGAGAGATGGAGATTTATTTAAAATTTATGTATTCTTACCTTTTGCAGATGAAACAGATGAGTTTATAAATAAGATAAACGAAGAAAGAGTTGCAAAAAAACTAAAAAAGGAGGAGAAGTAATGAAGGTTTTATTTATTGAATATCCAAAATGTACAACATGTAAGAGAGCTAAAAAGTGGTTAACTGAAAATGGTATAGATTTTGAAGATAGAGATATAAAGGAAAATAATCCAAGTAAAGAAGAATTAAAAGGATGGCTAGATAAGAGTGGTTTAGAAATAAAAAAATTCTTCAATACAAGTGGGGTCCTTTATAGAGAACAAGGAATGAAAGATAAAGTTAAAACTTTATCAGAAGATGAGCTTTTAGATATATTAGCATCAGATGGAATGATGGTAAAAAGACCTATAGTAGTAACAGAAAGTTCTGTTTTAGTAGGTTTTAAAGAAACTGAATGGGAAGAAAAATTAAAATAGTTTTAGAAGAGGACTTTACTAAAAAATTTAGTAAGGTCCTTTTTATGATTTATAAAAAATAAACTTATTTATGTAATTATTTTAATTTTAATAAGAAAAGAAAGTTATTTTTTTAAGAATTAACAGAGAAGTTTTTAAAATAAATTTTATTAGAAAAATTAAATTGTCAAAGAAGAAGAATTATTAAAAAAGAGAGATATTTAAAGATTAAAGCATAAAATTTAGATATTTAAGTCTATAGTGATAGTTTTAAAATTTTACATAATAAAATATTAAAACTATAATATATTAGTCAATATATTGTGTTGGTTTGGAGAAAATGCAATATAATTATACTATATATTGTTGAAAGGGGCTTGAGTGCATACAATGAAAGAACTTTGTAAAAAAGCTGTAGAAGAAATTAAAGATGAATACGGAACATATACTGAAGAAGTTTTAATAGAGAAGATGGAATTAATAGTTAGAGAAGGTATGACGGACGAGGAAATTAGAGATTCTCTTATACAAGTTTCATTAGAATTAACAACAGATATGGAGCCAAATTGGCAAAAGATAGCTGCAAGATTATATGTTGAAAAACTTTATGATGAAGTAAAGAAGAATAGAGGATTAGACTCCACAAAAGATTTATATAAAAATTTTTATGGATTTGTTAGAGAATTAGTAGATAATAAACTGTATGGAAAATATATATTAGAAAATTATACAGAAGAGGATATAAATGAGCTTGAGAAAGTTATAAAGCCAGAGAGGGATTTCTTATTCACTTATAGTGGAATAAAACTTTTATCAGGAAGATATTTAGTAGAAAATTTCAATAGAGAAGTTTTGGAATTACCACAACAAATGTTTATGGGAATTGCAATGCACTTAGCAATACCTGAAAAAAAAGAAAATAGACTTTATTGGGCAAAAAGATTCTATGATGTATTAAGTTCATTAAAAGCAACAATGGCTACTCCTACAATGTCAAATGCAAGAAAGCCATTTTATCAATTAAGTTCATGTTTTATAGATACAGTAAATGATAGTTTAAAAGGAATATATAAGTCATTAGATAACTTTTCAGAGGTTTCAAAATTTGGTGGAGGAATGGGGATTTATATAGGTAAAATAAGAGCATTAGGTTCACCAATAAGAGGATTTAAAGGAGCATCTGGAGGAATAATACCTTGGGTAAAATTATTTAATGATACAGCAATAGCAGTTGATCAACTTGGAGTAAGAAATGGGTCAGTTGCAATATGGCTTGATGCTTGGCATAAAGATTTACCAGAATTTTTACAAATAAGAACTAATAATGGAGATGATAGAAAAAAAGCTCATGATGTATTTCCTGGACTTTGTTATCCAGATTTATTTTGGAGACTTGCAGAAAATGATATAGATGCAGATTGGAATATGATGTGTCCTCATGAAATAAAAAATGTAAAAGGATATTCTTTAGAAGATTTTTATGGAGAAGAGTGGGAAAAGAGATATTACGAATGTGTTGAGGATGAAAGAATTGAAAAAAGAGTAATGAAAGTTAAAGATATAGTAAGACTTATAATAAAAAGTGCTGCTGAAACTGGAACACCTTTTGCTTTCTATAGAGATAAGGTAAATAAGATGAATCCTAATAAACATAAAGGAATGATATACTCATCAAATCTTTGTACTGAAATAATGCAAAATATGAGCCCTATGGATATACAACAAACAGAAATTATAGATGAAAATGGGGACAAAATAATAGTTGAAAAGACTAAAGCAGGAGATTTTGTTGTTTGTAATCTTTCATCAGTTGTTTTAGGAAATATTGATGTAACTTCAGAAGAAGAGATAGAATACGTAGTTGAGACTCAAATTAGAGGTATGGATAATGTTATTGATTTAAATTATTACTCAGTTCCATATGCAGAAGTTACAAATAAGAGATATAGAGCAGTTGGGCTTGGAACTTCAGGATATCACCATATGCTTGCAAATAATAGAATACATTTTACAGACGAAAAACATAAAGATTTTGTAGATAAAGTTTATGAAAATATAAATTATTATGCTATAAAAGCTAGTATGAAAATTGCAAAAGAAAAAGGAAGATATAAAGAATTTGAAGGTTCTGATTGGGAAAATGGACAATATTTTGAGTTAAGAGATTATAAGTCAGAGAGATGGAATTTACTAAGAGAAGAAATTAAATCTTATGGTATGAGAAATGGCTATTTAATGGCAGTTGCTCCAAATGGTTCAACAGCAACTCTTGCTGGAACATCAGAAGGAGTTGATCCTGTAATGTCAAGATTCTGGTTAGAAGAGAAAAAGGGAAGTATAGTTCCTAAAACAGCTCCAGGACTTTCAGAAGAAACATATTGGTATTATAATTCTGCATATAATATAGACCAAATTTGGTGTGTGCAAATGAATGGAGTAAGACAAAGACATATAGACCAAGGTCAATCATTCAATCTTTACATTACAACTAATTATACTATGAGACAAATTATGAATCTTTATATAGAAGCTTGTAAAAGAGGAGTTAAATCAATATATTATGTGAGAAGTAAATCACTAACAGTTGGTGATTGTGAAAGCTGTTCAGCTTAGGAGGAGTTTTAAGATGACTGAATTTGATATAAATAAAAAGCCACTTTTCAATGAGTTTGGAGATACAAAAACTTCAATGAAAAGAATGATAAATGGTAATACAACTAACCTAAATGACTTTAATAATATGAAGTATAATTGGGTTTCAGATTGGTATAGACAAGGAATGAATAATTTTTGGATACCAGAAGAAATAAATTTATCACAAGATTTAAAAGATTATAAAATATTGACAGAAGAAGAGAGAACAGCATATGATAAAATTCTTTCATTCTTAATATTTTTAGATTCAATACAAACAGCGAATTTAGGAAATATAAATAATTATATAACTGCAAGTGAGGTAAATCTTTGTCTTACAATACAAGCATTCCAAGAATCTGTTCACTCACAAAGTTACAGTTATATGCTAGATACTATTTGTTCACCAGAAAAAAGAAATGAAATTCTTTACCAATGGAAAGATGATGAAATACTTCTAACAAGAAATAAATTTATAGGTGAGCTTTATAATAATTTCTTAGAAAAACCTACAAAACAAAATCTTATGAAAACAATAATGGCTAACTATATTTTAGAAGGAATTTATTTTTATTCAGGTTTTATGTTTTTCTATAATCTTGAGAGAAATGGAAAAATGCCAGGTTCAGCTCAAGAAATAAGATACATAAATAGAGATGAAAATACTCATCTTTGGTTATTTAGAAGTATAATAAAAGAACTTCAAAAAGAAGAGCCAGAATTATTTACAGATGAATTAAAAGAAGAATTAAGATTAATGATGAAAACAGGTGTTGAACATGAAATAGCATGGGGACATTATGTTATTGGAGATAAAGTTCAGGGAATAAATAAAAAACTTATAGAGGATTATATAAAATATCTTGGTAATATGAGGCTAGAAGCTATAGGACTTCAAAGATTATATAGAGGATATGATGAAAATCCAGCTGAATGGGTAGATAGACAATCAGATGCAAATTCAGTAAAAACAGATTTCTTTGAAGCAAAATCTACTGCTTATGCAAAAGCAGCTACTCTTATAGATGATTTATAAGAGTAGTAGAAAGACTGTATTGTAAGAAATATCTTATGGTACAGTTTTTTTTATAAAATTATTTAATTATAAGGGAGAATAACATAGTAATTCTTTATTAAATTAATCAATTATAAGATGAAAACAAATACATGAATGAAAAAAGTGAAAATTTAAATTAAAATGCATTATATTAAAAAATTTTTCAAAAATAGTAAATGCATAAAAAGACAAAAAAACTAAAAAAATGCAAATGAAATTATGAAATTAGTTTATTTTTATAATCAAAAAAAAGAATAATTAAATAAAAAAATAAAATGAACTAACAAAACAGAATATTACAGGAAATTACTAATTTTTTTATAAATATACTTTAAAAGGAATAAATTATTATTAAACTATGAATAAAACGATTTAATAATAAAAAAAATAGCAAAAAAAATTAATATGGTGTTAACAATTATACAATTTGTGTTATAATGAATATGGGTTGTACTTAATATGTAAAAGTTATCATCATATGATAATGGATTTATGTACTTATTTATAAAGTAACATAATTAAGGAGGATTTTATTATGATTAAAGGTATCGCGGCTTCAAAAGGATACGCAATAGGACAAGTATTCTTACAAAAGCATGAAGAAATTATTATAACTGATGAAAAGGTTTCAGATGTATCTGCTGAGAAAGATAGATTACAATCGGCTTTAGATTCATCAAGGGAGCAATTAGAAAAAATTAAAGCTAAAGCAATGGTAGAAATGGGAGCAGAAAAAGCAGAAGTTTTTGAAGCGCATATCACATTATTAGATGATCCAGAATTTACTGGTGCAATGGCTATGGAAATAGAAAATAATTCATTAAACGCTATGAAAGCAGTTGAAACTGTAACAAATACATTTGTTTCTATATTTGAATCAATGGATGATGCCTACATGAGAGAAAGAGCTGCTGACATAAAAGATGTTTCTAAAAGAATAATAGCAAATTTAGCTGGAAAAGGTGGGGACGCATTTGCAATTACTGAAAATAATACAATAGTTGTTGCTCATGATTTAACACCATCAGATACAGCACAATTAGATAGAAGTAAAGTTGTAGCATTCTTAACTAACATTGGAGGAAGAACTTCACACTCAGCTATTATGGCGAGAACATTAGAAATTCCTGCAGTTGTTGGATTAAAAGATATAACTGAAGTTGCTAAAACTGGAGATATGGTTATAGTTGATGGTATTGAAGGGATAGCAATAGTTAATCCAGATGAAGCTACAGTTAAAGAATATACTGCTAAAAAAGAAAAATTTGAAGCAGAACAAGAAGAATTAAAGAAACTTATAAATGTTAAAACTACTACTAAATCAGGTAAGAGAATAGAAGTTTGTGGAAACATTGGTAAGCCAGAAGATGTTAAAGCTGTTATAGAAAATGGTGGAGACGGAGTTGGTCTTTTCAGAACTGAATTCTTATATATGGATAGAGATAATGCTCCAACAGAGGACGAGCAGTTTGAAAGTTATAAATATGTTTTAGAAAACATGAAAAAACAAGTAGTTATAAGAACACTTGATATTGGTGGGGATAAAACATTACCATACTTACCATTACCACATGAAATGAATCCTTTCTTAGGATATAGAGCAATAAGACTTTGTTTAGATAGAACTGAAATATTTAAAGTTCAATTAAGAGCATTATTAAGAGCTTCTGTTTACGGAAAACTTGCAGTAATGTTCCCAATGATTTCAGGATTAGAAGAATTCCAAGCTGCTAAGGAGCTTGTTGATGAATGTAAAGCTGAATTAAAAGCTGAAGGAAAAGAATATTCAGAAGATATTCAATGGGGTATCATGGTTGAAATTCCAGCAGCAGCAGTTTATGCAGATGAACTAGCTAAACATGTTGACTTCTTCTCAATAGGAACAAATGACTTAATTCAATATACATTAGCTGCAGATAGAATGAGTGAAAAGGTATCATATCTTTACAATCCAATGCATCCAGCTGTATTAAGATTAGTTAAAATGACTATTGATGGTGCTCATAAACATGGTAAATGGGTTGGAATGTGTGGAGAAATGGCAGGAGATGAAGCTGCTATCCCAACTTTAGTTGAATATGGATTAGATGAATTCTCAATGAGCGCATCTTCAATATTAACAGCTAAGAAGATAATATTAGAACAAGAATAAAATATAATATTTATTATATAAACAAGACGTGGAAAGTTATCCACGTCTTTTATTTTTTTATGGGTAAAGTTGTGGATAAGTTTGTATATATTGAGGGTTTTTGTGATAAAATATTTTTTAAAGAGACAAATTAGGGGGACTTTATGGAAAAATTAATACAAATGTTTTGGAGCTTTTTTAAAATAGGTGCATTTACCTTTGGAGGAGGATATGCAATGATTCCTCTAATAGAAGAGGAAGTTGTACATAAAAGGGAATGGGTAAGTAAAGAAGATTTTTTAGATATATTAGCTGTTTCTCAAGGATTACCTGGAGCTATATCAGTCAATTGCTCACTTTTTATTGGAAAGAAAATTGGGGGAGTATTGGGAAGTATAATTGCTTTACTTGGGGTAGCATTGCCTTCATTTTTTATAATACTTTTAGTTGCTAGTATTTTTATGGGTATTCGACATAATGAAATTGTTAATAGAATTTTTAGTGGAATTAGTAGTGGGGTTCCTATTTTAGTATTAGCAGGTGTTGTTAGTATTTCTAAAGGGGTAAAAAAGAATTGTAGAAATTTTATAATATTTTTTATAGCTTTGATTCTTTTAATTTTAGGATTAAACCCTATTTATTTAATTATAATATTCGCAGTTTATGGTGGACTTTTTTTAGGAAATAGGGGGTAATATTAATGGGAGTAATAATTCAATTATATTTTGTTTTTCTTAAGATTGGTGCATTTAGTTTTGGAGGCGGATATGCAATGCTTCCTTTTATACAAAAAGAAGTAATAGAGAAACATCAATTTATAAATCTACAAGATTTTTTAGATATAATAGGAATATCACAAATGACACCAGGTCCTGTTGCAATAAATTCAGCAACTTTTGTTGGATATAATGTAGGAGGAATCTTAGGTTCTATCTTTGCAACTATAGGAGTTGTATCTTGTTCATTCATCTTAGTTCTAATAATTTCAAAAATATTAGATAAATTTAAAGAAAGTAAATTTGTAAAGGGAGCATTAATTGGGATGAGACCAGTTTTGGTTGCCTTAGTAGTTAAAGCATTTATAGACTTAGCAACAGTTTCATATAAAGGTCTTTTTGATGTGATAATTGGAGCTATTATAGCAGTACTTATTTTTTATAAAAAAGTTAATCCAATGATATGTGTTGCTGTAGCAGGAGTTTTGGGAATTTTATTTTATGGGGGATAAATTAATATGGATAATAGGGTAAAAGAGAATTATAAGAAAGCTTTAAAATTATATACAGGTGGGGAAATTAATAAAGCATTAAAAGTATGTAATGAGTGTATGGCAGAAACACTTAAATTTGCACCTGTAATAAATTTAAAAGGACTTATTTTATATCAAAAAGGGAATTTAGAAGAGGCAATATCAACATGGAAAATAAATAGAGAAGTTAATGATGATATGCTTTCTAAAAATTATATAAAAGATGCAAAAGAAGATGAAGAGAGAGTAATACTTTATTTAAAAGCAGAAGATTATATTAAAGAATTAAAAATAACAGAAGCTTTAGAAGTTTTAATTGGATGTAGTGAAAGTGATTTTAACTCAATAAAAGTAAACACAGCTTTAGCTTTATGTTATTTTAAAAAAGGGGAGTATCCTTTATGTAGAGAGCATATAAATAAAGTTTTAAGTATAGATAAAAATAATATTGAAGCTAAAGAGATAAAAAAAGAACTATCAGAAGTATATGATGAAGTTAAAAATAATTCTAATAAGAAAGCTATTGGAATAGTTATTTTAATTTGTGTCTTATTAGGCTCAGGAGTTTTAGGAATGAATTATTTAGATAAAGGAAAAGCTAATGATAGTTTGAAAAATGAAAAGCCTGTTGTAAAAGAAGAAATAGTTGAATCTTCAGAAGAAAAAAAGAAAGATGATAAGAAAGAAAATAAGAAATCATTAGATTTAAGTAAACTAAATAACTCTATAAATAATAAAAATATGAAAGAAATATATTATCTAGTAGATGATATTGATGAAAATTCACTAAGTGAAAAAGAAAAGGAAGCTTATTATAAAGGATTAAAAATACTTAAAAAGGATGGAGCAATAGAGTTTTATAATAATGGTCAAAGTCTTTGTTCTGAAAAAAAATATAAAGAAGCAATTGAAGAACTTAAGAAGGCAAATAAATATGGAAAAGATATATATGTTTATGAACATGTACTTTATTACTTAGGACTTTCAGAAATAGGGCTTAAAAATGATACAGAAACAATAAAATATTTTAAAGAATATGAATCGAAATTTAGTAATGGAGTTTATATTCAAGAAGTTTTATATAATTTAGCTTTACTTAATAATAAATCTGGAAACTTAGAAGAAGCTAAAAAATATGCAGAAAGGCTAAAAAGTAATTTTTCAAAATCTATATATAATAATGAAAAAATAAATAAAATCATAGAAAAATAGATTTAGGAAGTGATAGTCTTGATAAAAATTATAAAAAATGCAGAAATTTATTCGCCAGAGTTTTTAGGAAAAAAAGATATTGTCATAGTTGGTGATAAAATTGAAGGAATTTATGAAAATATAAAAGTTCCGGAAGATTTTTTATCTGTTGAAGTTATAGATGCAGAGGGAAAAATATTAGTACCTGGATTTATTGATGCACATGTTCATTTAATTGGAGGAGGGGGAGAAGGTGGATATAAAACTAGAACACCAGAACTTCCTTTAAGTAAAATAACTAAAGCTGGGATAACAACAGTAGTTGGAGTGCTAGGAACTGATGGAGTATGTAGAAATATGAGAAGTCTTTTAGCTAAAGTAAAGGCTTTAAAAGAGGAAGGAATAACAGCATATTGTTATACAGGTTCATATGATATACCAGTAAAAACTATGACAGATAGTATAAAAGGAGATTTGCTTTTAGTTGAAGAAGTAATAGGAGTTGGAGAGTTAGCATTATCAGATCATAGAAGTTCTCAAGCAACGGTAGAACAATTTATAAATACAGTTGCACAGACAAGAGTAGGAGGCCTTCTATCAGGAAAAACTGGAATAGTTAATGTACATTTTGGTGGAGGAGCTAGAAAGCTTGAATATTTATTTAAAATGATAGAACAAAGTGAAATACCTCCAACACAAATTTCTCCAACACATATGTCTAGGACAAAAGAACTTTTAGAAGCAGGAGTAGAATGGGCAAAAGTTGGAGGATTTGTTGATTTAACAACAAGTTCAGATCCAGACCATTTAGAAGAGGGAGAACTTTTAGCTTCACAAGGATTAAAATATCTTTTAAATAAAGGTGTTCCAATAGATAATATTACTTTTACTTCAGATGGAAATGGAAGTATGCCAATGTTTGATGAAGAAGGAAAATTAATTGGGCTTGGGATATGTAGTGTAAGTACATTATTTGATGAAGTTAGAAAATCAGTTTTAATTGAAAAGATTTCATTAGAAGATGCACTTAAAACAATAACATCAAATCCAGCAAAAGTTTTAAAGCTTAAGGATAAAGGAAGAATAGAAGTTAATAAGGATGCTGATATAGTTTTATTAGATAAGGAAGATTTAAAAATAGATACTGTTATTGCATTAGGAAAGAAAATGGTTGAAAATAAAAATGTTTTAATTAAAGGGACTTTTGAATAATAAAAAAGATATTTAAATATATAAAAAGGTTGCCACTATGGCAACCTTTTTTTATCAAGTTTTCATTCTGAATTCATGAGAACATCTTTTACATGTAACTATAATTTTCTTTTGTCCTCTAGGTAATCTCAATTTTTGACCACACTTAGGACATGGAACTATTTTATATTTTCTATATTGTGTGAATTTGTATTTTAGGTGTGCAAAAGCTACTGGAATAGAATCAAGCTTTGCAATTGGTAAATTATAAGGAATACTTTTACCAAATCTATTTAAAATTTTATTTAAAAATCCTATAAACTTATAAAGCTCAGAAGTTCTTTTAGAAATATTTTTAGAAAATGTTCTGAAAACTGCAATAAGTAAAAGGACTAATCCTATTATGTTAGTATAACGATTAAAATTAAAAAATCCACTTATTATTACTAAAAATAAGGATAATACATCAATACCATATCTACCATAAAAAAAATTCATTTAATCACCTCTAAAACTTATTACATACATTTTATCATAAATATTCATAAAATGTATAATTAGAGATTAATCTATAAAGATTCTATTTATGGCAGTTTCTAAAAAAGCAGTTGTTGCTTTAGTTGAAATATTTAAGATAAACCAAAAAATTAATTGCATAGTATTTTTGTCATAAGTTGAATGTGTTAGAGTTAGTATTGTTAAACAACCAGATATTATAAACCTTAATTCTTCTTTAATTTTAAATGCGGAAAATTTATCATTAAGTTTAAGTTTTAAATCTATCTTTTTAAATGTATTTATAAAAGTTTCATGGTCATCTAATGTAAGAATTACAAATCCTAAAAGAGGTAATGAAATATCTCTAATTATAATTCCTTCTTTTTCTAAAAATCCTTGAAGACGAACAGCTGACATACATTTTTCTTTTAAAGGTTTTTCAGAAAATGATAGTATTTGAGAAAGTAATTGTACATTATTATTTGGAAAGAATTTAATATCCTTAAGATATTTATAGCAGCTTTCAGCTTCATTAATTTTTAAAAGAGTATTATTAAAGTTAGAATTTATTAAAGCACAAATGCTAATGTCTTCAGTTCCAGTTAAAAACCAATGTCTCTCTTTAAACAATGAATAAGTATGTCTTAAATCTTCAATTGATGTATCAATATTTAGCTTACTATTATAAGAACATAAAATTTCAGAAGTAAGAGATAAAAAGTTATTAGCATTAAAAAATACTTCAAGATTACTATAAGCATCTAAAACACAATCTAAAAAATCCTCACTATTTTCAGTTAAAGTTAAAAGCATAGTTAATATGTAATAATTCTCTTCTCTAAAAGGAGATTGTTCATCTGTTTTAATTGCAATTAAAGAGTGAATTTCTTCAATATTATCTAAATTTACTATTTCTCTGTATAATGTATAAGCTAATGCAGTAAATTTAACAGTAACACTATTTGCTTTATCTCCAAAAGCTTTATCAAGCAAGTAATTATTTTTCAAAAATAGCTCTAAATATTTTTCTTCCATTTAAATCACCTCATTTTAGTTTTTTAAATAAAAAGAAAACTATACTTATAAAATAAAAATAATTTTAAATAAAGATATTAAGTATAATAAAATACAATAAAGTGATATAGATTAATAAAATAATATTAAGTCAAAATAAGATTTGGAACATGAGAGAAATAAATGAATAAAATTTATAATGGATTCTATTAAAATATCTAAATATGAGAAATAAGAAATATTTATTTGAATATAATCTTAAGAAGATGAGTTTTGATTTGGATATTTTATTTAAAGTTATATAAAAGTATAAGTGAGGAAATATTATGAATATAAAAGAAATTTATTCTGAATATAAAAATAATAAAAGTGAAATTAAAAATATATTTTCTTCTAATGAATTTAAAAACTTATATCATTTTAATGGAATGTTAGGTGCTATTTATAGAAAAGAAGAAACTATGTTTAGATTATGGACTCCAGTTGCAAAAGAAGTTAAAGTAAAAATTTATGAGAAAGAAGGAAAAAATAATTTTAAATTTTTATTTGAAAAAAAGCTTTCTGATTTAAATGGAATTTTTGAAGGAATTATTTTAGGAGATTTATCTAGAAAGTATTATAGATATGTTGTAAATATAAATGATAAAATTCAAGAAGTAGTAGATCCATATGCGAAAGCTGTTTCTATTAATGGAATTTATGGAATGATAATAGATTTAGAAAAAACAAATCCAGAAGGTTGGACAAATGATATAAAACCAGAATTAAAATCACCTGTAGATTCAATAATATACGAAACTCATGTTAGAGATTTTACAATAGATATAAATTCAGGAGTTAAAAATAAAGGAAAGTTTATAGGATTAATAGAAGAAAATACAAAATATAAAGATGTATCCACAGGTTTAGAACATCTAAAGGAACTTGGAATAACACATCTTCATTTATTACCTGTATTTGACTATAAAACTGTTGATGAAGAAAAAGAAAGTGGAGAGTATAATTGGGGATATGATCCTTTAAATTATAATTCTTTAGAAGGCTCATATTCATTAAATCCTTATAATGGTGAAGAAAGAATAAAAGAGTTTAAAGAAATGATATTAAATCTGCATAAGTCTGGTATAAGAGTTGTGATGGATGTAGTATATAATCATGTATTTCAAGTTGAAAATTCAAATTTTGAAAAAATCATTCCTATGTATTATTTTAGAGAAAAATATGATGGAAGTTTTTCAAATGGATCTGGATGTGGAAATGAAACAGCATCAGAAAGATCAATGGTAAAAAAATTTATATTAGATTCAATTTTATATTATACGGAAGAATATCACATAGATGGATTTAGATTTGACTTGATGGGATTACATGATATTGATATGATAAAAGAAATAAGATTAGAATTAGATAAAATTGATAAAAGTATAATTATTTATGGAGAAGGATGGGTTGGAGGAGAAAGTGTATTAGATTATAATAATAGATCTATAAAAGATAATATTTATAAGTTTGGTCAAATGCAAATAGCAGCTTTCAATGATGATATAAGAGATGCTGTAAAAGGAAATGTATTTGATGACAATAATAGAGGATTTGCAAGTGGTGGTATAGGGTATTGTGAAAAATTAAAATCTGGAATAGTAGCATCAACAAGACATAATGAAGTTTATTATAAATGGTGGGCAAATGAACCTTATCAAACTATAAATTATTCTTCATCACATGATAATTATACTCTTTGGGATAAACTACAAAAAAGCTTGAATTATGTTAGTGAAGATGAAAAAATAAAAATAAATAAATTAATAGCAACTATTATTCTTACATCACAAGGAATTCCATTTATTCATTCAGGAGAAGAGTTTTTAAGAACTAAAATATCACCTGATGGCCAACTAATAGAAAATAGTTATAATTCTGGTGATAATGTAAATAAATTGGACTGGAATAGGAAAATTAAATATAAAGATGTATTCGAATATTATAAAAAACTAATAAATCTTAGAAAAAATCATAAAATTTTTAGAATGGATAAAATGGCTGAAATTGAGGAAAATATAAGCTTTAAGCATTGTGGTGACAATTTCATATACTATGAAATTAATGGAGAAAACATAAAAGATTATTTTAAAAAATCAATTGTAGTGTATAATGGTTATGAGAGGATTTTAGATTTAGAAATTGAAGGTGGGGAATGGGACTTAATTTTAGATGGAAACGATATAGATGAACAGGGAATATCTAAAATTAAAAACAAGATTTCTATTGATGGTAGAACCGCAATAATTTTAGTTCAAAAGAAATAATTATTTATATGAGGTGATTAAAGCATGCAAAACGGATACTATATTGGTGTAGATTTAGGTGGGACAAAAATCTGTACAGCATTAGTAAATGAGGAAGGAAAAGTTTTTAAAGAAGTTACAGTACCTACTGAAGCTGAAAAAGGTGAATTAAAAATTGTAGAAAATATTAATAATACAATTAAAGAAGTTTTAGGGGATGTAAAAATAGAAGAAGTATTAGCAATTGGAGTAGGATCACCAGGACCATTAGATGTTAAAAATGGACTTATAGTAGAAACTCCAAATTTACCATTCAAAAACTTTAATATAGTTAAAGCTATAAAAGATGTGTATAATACAGAAGTATTTTTAGATAACGATGCCAATGCAGCAACATTAGGAGAATTCGTATTTGGTGCAGGAATGCTAACTACAAATATGGTATATGTAACAGCTAGTACTGGTGTAGGTGGGGGAGCTATCCTAAATGGAAGAATATTTAGAGGAAGCACTTCAAATGCAGTAGAAATAGGTCATACAACTGTAAATGTTCATGGTAGAAGATGTGGATGTGGAAACAGAGGGTGTGTAGAAGGAATATCATCAGGAACTGCAATAGCTAGAACAGCTAATGAAGCAGTTAAGAGTAATGTTCCAACATCACTTAAAAATTATGATGTAGTTACTTCAAAAGAAGTATTTATAGAAGCTGCTAAAGGTGATAGAGTTGCAAAAGAAATATTAGATGAAGCTTTATCATACTTAGGAATTTTATTCGCTAACTTAGCAAATTCATATGATCCTGATATGATAGTATTAGGTGGTGGAGTTTCAAATGGTGGAGACATTGTATTTGAAAAAATAGCTGAAGAAATGAATAGAAGAGCATTAAAACCAATAAGAGAACATTGTAAAATAGAAAAAGCTAAGTTAGGTGGAAGAGCTGGAGTTCTTGGAGCAGCAGCTTTAGCAATAACTGAACTTGAGCATAAAAATAAAAAAGATGGATATATAATTTATAACTAAAATTTATTTTATAGATGAGATTAGCTAATGAGTATCATTAGTTAATCTTATTTTTTTATACAAAAATAAAAATTTGATTTTTAAATGTTAAAAAATAAGTTATATATATAATTAATTAAAGTTTCGTTAGAGCTGAGAAATAGAAAATATAATTTTAATAATATTTAAATAAATTGTTATATCGTGATTATTGTTATAGCATTAATATTCGTATAATAGGTAAAATAATATTAAGATTATAAAAGATAATTATTTTACTAATATAGGAAATAGGGATAAAATTTAATATAGAGGTGATTAGTTTGAAAAAGCAATTAATAAGTAATGAACTTAAAGAAGTATTAAGAGAAGAAATTAGAGTTTTTAGAGAAAATGGACATAAATTTTTAAATAAGGAATTAACTGTACCACAATTCAAATCATTATCAGGTGGAATGGGATCATATGCACATAGAGGTGGGAAAGAATTTATGATCAGATTAAAGACACCTTCAGGAGTAATTTCAAAAGAAGACTTTAATCAAATATATGATTGGGCAGTTAAATATAAGAGAGAATGGATACATCCAACTACAAGAGAAGCAATCCAATTTCATGGAATGACAATAGATGAAGTATGCGATTTAATGGAAGAAGCTTTAGATTATGGAATATATAGTAGAGGTTCAGGCGGAAATTTTCCAAGAAATGTAGCAATATCTCCACTTGCAGGAGTTTCAAAAGATGAAGCTTTTGACGTTAGACCATATGCTGAAAAATTAAATGAATATATAATGAACAGAGTTAATCAATACAAGTTACCAAGAAAAATAAAAGTAGCAATGTCATCAGATAGAGTTGCAGAACCACATAGTACAACAACAGATTTAGGGTTTATAGCTGTAAAAGAAAATGGAAAAGATATGTTTAAACTTTTCATTGGTGGTGGACTTGGTAGAAATCCAAGAAAAGGTGTAGAATTCCCAGAACTTGTAGATCCAATGGAAGTTGTATATTACTTTGAAGCATTAGTTAGACTTTTCGTAGCTGAAGGTGATTATGAAAATCATGGTAAAGCTAGAATAAGATATATAGTTGAAAGAATGGGAGAAGAAGAATTTATAGCTTGCTATAAAAAACACTTAAAAGAAGTAAAAGATAACGAAGATTTAAGTTTTACTTTTGAACCAAAAAAAGTAACTAAAGCTGGAATAAAAACTTCAACTATTGATAATAGATTAATAGAGCAAAAGCAAGAAGGACTTTATGCAGTTTATTTCCATCCTGAAAAAGGAATATTAGAAACAAAACTTTTAGGTGAATTATTAGAACTTACTAATGAAATGGAAGAAGTAAGTTTTAGAATTACTATGAATGAAGGATTATATATTATAAACCTAAATGGAGCAGAAGCTGACAAAGTTTTAGAATTCACAAAAGGTAAAGGTGGAGAACTAAAAGTTATGCAAAGTGTTTCATGTATAGGAGTTCCAATATGCCAATTAGGAATAGGAAATAGCCAAGGATTAGTTTCTTCTATAATAGATAAATTAAAAGCAGAAAAAATAGAGAAAGACTTACTACCAATTATTCATGTATCAGGATGTGCAAATTCATGTGGTGTCCATGAGATTGGTCAAATTGGATTTACAGGTAAGACAAAAAGAGTAAATGATGCTCCTAGAAAATGTTTTGAATTACATGTTGGAGGAAAATTTGCATTAGATAATACTAAGCTTGGAGACATATACGGAGATATGTTAGAAGAAGAAATTCCAAACTTCATATATGATTTATATGAAGTGTTAGCAAAAGAAAATAAAGCTTTTGAAGTTTGGTATAAAGATAATAATGATTCATTTAAAGAATTAGCAAATAAATATTTAGTATAATAATTTAGCTTCATAGCCAATTAAGGTTATGAAGCTATTTTTTTCTAAGTATAAAGAATTTAGTAATGGTAAAAATAAATATGAAAATGTACAAGATGTATATTAAATGTACAAAATATATATTAAATGATAAAAAAATATTAATGTTGACTAAACTTATCGGATTAGTATAGATTTTTTTTTTAGAGTGATATATAATCTAGTCAGATAATATAAATTATCATAAGGAGGAATGATTATGTTTAACACAGAAGAAAACATTTATGGAAATCTTTTAAATGGAAAATGGATACATAATAAAGAAAATTTAATACATATAAAATCTCCTATAAATGGGGAACTAGTAGGATCTATTCATGCTATGAGTAGAGAAGAAGTAGATGAAGCAATTAATATAGCAAAGAAAGCTCAAAAAGAATGGGCACTTGTACCTACTAATGAAAAATCAAAAATTTTACATAATGTTGCAGATCTTTTAGAAGAAAGAGCAGAAGAAATAGCTAAAATTATGGTTCTTGAAATAGCAAAAGATAATAAGAGTGCAATTTCAGAAGTAAAAAGAACTGCTGACTTTATTAGATTCACAGCAGAAACTGCTGAAAATATAAAAGGAGAATCATTACCTGGAGATTCATTTCCAGGATTTAAAAACGATAAAATATCTATAGTAACTAGAGAAGCTTTAGGAGTAGTACTGGCAATTTCACCATTCAATTATCCAGTAAACTTAGCAGCTTCCAAAATAGCTCCAGCATTAATGGCAGGAAATTCAGTTGTATTTAAACCAGCAACTCAAGGAGCAATATCAGGTTTATATCTAGCAAAAGCATTTAAAGATGCAGGACTTCCAGATGGATTAATAAATACTATAACTGGTAGAGGTAGTGAAATTGGAGACTATGTTGTAACACATAAAGATATAGATTTTGTTAACTTTACTGGAAGTAGTGAAATTGGTAAAAGAATTTCAAGAATAACTGAAATGAAACCAATTTTAATGGAATTAGGGGGAAAAGATGCTGCAATAGTTTTAGATGATGCTGATTTAGATTTAGCAGCTAAAAATATAGTTGCAGGTGCATTCTCATATTCAGGACAAAGATGTACAGCCGTAAAAAGAGTTTTAGTAACTGATTATGTAAGTGATACTTTAGTTGAAAAAATAGTTGAAGAAATGAAGAAAGTTACTTATGGAAGTCCTTTAGAAGGAAACTTTACAGTGGGACCATTAATAGATACAAAATCAGCTGATTTTGTAGAAGGATTAATAAAAGATGCAGTTGATAAAGGTGCAACTCTTCTTGCAGGAGGAACAAGAGAAGGAAACATTATAGTTCCAACTCTTTTTGATAATGTAACTGTAGATATGAGAATTGCATGGGAAGAACCTTTTGGACCTGTTTTACCAATAATAAGAGTGAAAAACATGGAAGAAGCAATTAAAATAGCAAATGAATCAGAATATGGATTACAATCATCTATATTTACAAAAGATATAAATAAAGCATTTTATGTTGCAAGTAAATTAGAAGTTGGAACAGTTCAAGTTAACAATAAAACTGAAAGAGGACCAGACCACTTCCCATTCTTAGGAGTAAAATCATCAGGTATGGGAGTACAAGGAATAAGATATTCAATAGAGGCAATGTCTAGAGTTAAAGCAACTGTTATTAACTTAAAATAGTAAATTTATAGTGTTTTATATAAATAATTTAACTTAAAATACACATGGATAATTATTAAGAACTTAAAAGTTTTAAATGATTATCTATGTGTTTTTTTATTGAAATAAATTATAGATAAACTATAAGATAAATATATAATTTGTTATAGGAATTATTAGTTTGCAGTTCCATTTCACTTAAATGAATTGTTTAATGAAATGGAGGTATAATATTTTGATATGTTTTGAGTAATAAATGCTATATTAGTTGTAATATTAACTTCAATAATTGTTTATTTAACTAAAAAGAAAAATGGAGTAATATTTATAGATATAGGAGATTTTTATATTTGATATAATTTTTAATTTTAAGTATAGATAACCTATTATCAATATTTGTAGTTTCAATAGCTATATTGATTATGGCAGAAATATTTATAAGTATAAATATTAACACGTTTATAGTGAATGCAAATAATATATCTCATAGAATGAGAGTAATTAGGATTTTATCTCTTATATATAGGGATCATATTCAATTGGTCCTACTATTATGGAAATAATATTAGAAGAAAATTCAATTAATATTAAAGACCACATACTTAATATTGAGTATGTGGTCTTTTTACATTTTTAATGTTTAAAAAATGTATGATTTCCGATTACTTTAGAATCTTTTTTTGTTGTTTCTTTCATCCAACTACAAGTGGCTATTGAAGGATTATAGTAGAATAATGCTTCGTTAGTTGGATCTTTTCCACGAATTGCTTCATAAACAGCTTCATAACAAGATTCATTTGTCTGGGTATCTAGTTTTCCATTAACTACACATGAAAACGCATTTTTTTGGAAGATTACACCTTCAATTGTATTTGGAAATTTTGGACTCATAACACGATTTAAAACTACAGAAGCAACTGCTATTTTACCTTGAAATGGTTCGCCTCTGCTTTCTGCATAAACTAATTTAGCCATTAAATCTATGTCTGACTTTGTTATTATTAGTTGAGAACCTTTATGGTTAAAAACTTCTATTTCATTATTTTTGTTTTCAGATTTTACAGCTACACTTGAAGGTATTGCTTTTTCTCCTTCAAGATTAAAAGCTATTTTGCTAATAAATGGTTCATTACTATATAAGCCTTTAGAAGTTAAAGTTTCTATATCAGTAAATTTTAATTCAGCAGCTGAAACTGATATTGATTTACCTCCAAGTATTAATATAGATAGTAAAAAAAGACTGAAAAATTTTTTCATAAAAAACCTCCTTTTTACAACCCAGTCCAAAATATATTATTGACCAAATTAAAAAATTTATACTATTTATTCTTTAATTTATCAATATTGGTTAATAAATCATCGTAGAATTGTAAAAAGTCATTTCTTTTGCTGAAAGCTGAATCATAAAGATTTTGAGTATCTGAGTTGTTAGATAATTCTGCATTAACAGCATTTAATAAATTATCAATATAAAGATCATAAGAGTTTATGCAACTTTCTAGACTTTCAGAAATGACCTTTGCTGAATCAGGAAAAGATAGCATATAGTATTCTTCTGCAATTTTTGAAAAAATATTCTTTTTATTTTCTATATCTAATAAAAGTGTTGCTAAACTCCTATTATTTTCTCTTATATTCTTTATAGCTGGTTGCAAGTCTTCTTTTATTGAATTAAATTTATTAGTAATATCTGATAGTTTTAGTAAAAAATCTTTTTCTGAAGAATTTGAGATTTCATTTAATGCATTTAAATTTGAAAGTGTTTCAAAATAATTATAAGTATTTCTAAAGAAACTTAAAGAATTATTAGAAATAGGTGTATTTATACCAAATACTTTTAGTGTCTCTAAATCATCTAAATATAATGATAATGTATTTTTGAAATTATTAACCTTTTTATCAAGTTCATCACTGTCAGGAGACATATACATTGATAATGCTTGATTAGTTAATGATATATTTTTATCTAAGGCTTGATATACTGCATCTTTTACTTTTTGACTACTATTAGATGTTTCAATAGTTAGTAAGTTTTTCTTTGCAATATCTAAGTTAGATGTAACTAGAGGAAGCATATTTTTAGATACATCAGTATTTACACTATCATTTTCAATACCTTTAGCAAGGTCAGTATTTATCTTATTAATCTCAGTACAAAGATTATTCAAATTACGAATATCTGAATTTTGTGGATTAAGTTTTGTAATAATGAGCAACATTATAGGTATTAGGACAATTATTGAAGCAAAAGATAATGCTTTAAAATTCTCTTTAATGATAGTTTTGGCATTATTTATAAAACTTGACATTTAAAAACCTCCTTTTCATAATCTTATAAAAGTAATCTCATAAGATTATATTAAGGTTTGAGCTAAAATATTATAAAATTTAAAAAAAAGTAGTATCATTTGTGTGAAGACATAGAATATTTAGTGTATAATTAACGTGAATAAGATATGAGGTGAAAGCTGTGCAAGATTTTTTTCTAGGAACTTTAAATGCAATTAGAAATATTTCTGTATGGTCCATTATAGATATATTAGTAGTTTCATATATATTTTATAAAGGATACATGCTAATAAAAGAGACAAGAGCAGAACAATTATTGAAGGGTATTTTGTTTATAGTAGCATTAATACCAATAAGTTATATTTTAAGATTAAATATGTTGTATTTTATATTAAATAAGACTTTAACTATTGGAGTTTTATCTGTAGTTATAATATTCCAACCTGAGATTAGACGTGCTTTAGAGCATTTAGGGCAAAGTGCATTTAATGATATGTATAGTCCAAGAGATTCAGAAACAACAGAAAAAATGGTTGATCAAATAGTTATAGCTGTACAGAATTTAGCAGAAACTAAAACAGGAGCATTAATAGCTATTGAACAAGGTACTGGACTTGGAGAAGTATTAGAATCAGGAACAATAATTGATGCTGAAATAAGCTCAGCTTTATTAGAAAATATATTTGTTGTAAATACTCCACTTCATGATGGAGCTACTATTATAAGAAATGATAGAATACATGCTTCAGGATGTGTACTTCCTTTAACCTCTGATAATACAATAAATAAGAAACTAGGAACTAGACATAGAGCTGGAATAGGGTTATCAGAAAACTCAGATGCTTTAGTAATTATAGTTTCAGAAGAAACAGGAGTTATATCATTAGCTATAAGAGGAAGATTAACAAGAAATTATGATAAAGATAAATTAAAGACAACTTTAATGAATATAATGGAGCAAAAATCAAGTACTAGAAAAACAGCAAGTGAGAAGGTGAAATCATGGATAAAGGATCTGCGAAAGAAAGATTAATAATTAAACTTGTATGTGTTTTGTTATCTTTTTGTCTTTGGATATATGTAAATAATGTAGAGACAACAGTAAAGACATATACTTTAAAAAATGTTCCAGTAAAATTGGTAAATGTTGAAGCTTTAAAAAATTATGGATTAGCATTATCACCTGGACAAAAATTTGAAGTTAATCTTAATTTAGAAGGGCCTTCGAAATATATATATTCAGTGAATCAAAATGATTTTACTATACAAGCTGATTTAAGTGAATATGCACTTAAAAATGGAGAAAATAATATACCAGTTCAAATAATAAATTATCCTCAACAAGTAAATATAAAAAATAATGGATATTTAATTGTTAAGGTTAAGTTAGAGCCGCTAGAACAAAAAACTTTTGATACAGTTTCAGATGTAAATGTAACTTTTGCACCGAATGTTTATAAAGATTCTATAAATTTTACATCAGAAAAGGTTGAAGTATCTGGACCTCAAAGTGCAGTTAATAAAGTTAAAACAGTAGCTTTAGTAGGTTCATTAGATAATGTATCAGAATCAATGGTTAGAAGTTTTAAATATGAGGCTTTAGATGCTAACAATAATGTAGTTAAAGATGTAACATTAAGTAAAAGTTCAGGAGAATTATCAGTATTAACTAATACAGGTAAAAAAGTTAATGTTGTAGCTGAATTTAAGGGACAATTGCCAAATGGAATAACATTATTAAGTACAGAGATATCCCAAAATTCTGTAAATATAGTAGGGGACAAAAGTGCATTAGAGGGAGTTTCAACATTAAAGACTGAACCTATAGACTTAACTAATATAACAGGAAATACAAAGAAAACAGTTCAAATAGTTCTTCCAAGTGGAGTTAAAGTTGTGGGTGGAAATAATACTGTAACGGTAAATATTAATGTATCAGGGAATACTACTGATGTAGATAAAAATACACAAGAAAATAATAACAATAATAATAACAATACTACCAATAATAATAGTAATAATGATAATAATAACAACAGTAATAACAATAATAATACTACTAATAATAGTAATAATAATGTGGTTAAAAGTTTAGATATTCCAATTTCTTATACTGGATTACCTCAAAATTTAACATTGAAAAATAATCCTAGTACAGCAACAATAAAAATTACTGGTTCTCAAGATTTAATCAATAGTATAAGACCAAGTGATTTTAAGGGAGTTGTAGATTTGAGTAGTTATACAAATCCAGGATCTTATAAAGTTGAACCTAAAATAACCACTAGTAAAAATGTTGTAATTGAAAGTATTCCCGATTTAAGCATTACTTTAGATAAAAAGGATGCAGAAAAAAAACAATAAAATTAGGAGAAACTTATGACAATTAGAATAAATAATATTACGTTATCAATTGATGATGATATGAGTTTAATTAAAACTAAAGCATGTAAAAAGATAAAAGTTGCTGAAAGTAATATAAAAAACTTCAAAATACTAAAAGAGAGTATTGATGCTAGAAAAAAAGACAATATAAAGTTTAATTATTGTGTAGAACTTAATTGTGATAATGAAGAAAAAATAGTAAAAAGAGCAAAAGATAATAATGTAGTAATTGATTCTTATAAAGAAGAAAAAATAGTTTTTGGAAATAAAGAATTGAAAACTAGACCAGTAGTTGTAGGATTTGGACCTGCTGGGATTTTTGCAGCACTTACTCTTGCGCAAAATGGGTACAAACCAATTGTTTTTGAAAGAGGAGAAGATGTTGATAAAAGAACTAAAACTGTGGAAAAATTCTGGAGTGATGGGACTTTAAATTTAGAATCAAATGTTCAGTTTGGAGAAGGAGGAGCAGGAGCTTTCTCAGATGGAAAATTAACGACTAGAATAAAAGATAGAAGATGTAGTTATGTTTTAGAAGAGTTAGTTAGAAATGGAGGACCAGAAGAGATAATTTATTCTGGTAAACCACATATAGGAACTGATATACTAAAAATAGTAGTAAAAAATATAAGAGAAGAAATAAAAAGACTTGGTGGAGAAGTTCATTTTACTTCAAAACTACAAGATATTAATATATCAAATGGAAAACTGAAGAGTATAGTAGTTAATGGAGATGAAATCCAATGCGAAAGACTAATTCTTGCAATTGGGCATAGTTCAAGAGATACTTATGAAATGCTACATAGACAAAATATATTTATGGAGCAAAAACCTTTTGCAATAGGAGTTAGAATAGAACATCCTCAAGAAATGATAAATGTATCTCAATATGGAAAATTCGCAAATCATCCAAGACTTCATTCAGCTGACTATAGACTTACTTATCAAAGTGAAAAGTTTAAAAGAGGAGTATATTCTTTCTGTATGTGTCCTGGAGGAGTAGTAGTTGGAGCTGCTTCAGAAGAAAAAAGATTAGTTTCTAATGGAATGAGTTATCATGCTAGAGACTTAGATAATGCAAATTCAGCTTTAGTAGTGACAGTTGGATCAGAGGATTTTGAAGGAAATCATCCTTTAGCAGGAATGGACTTTCAAAGACATTATGAAAGACTTGCATATGAACTTGGAGGAGGAGATTATAAAGCTCCAGTTCAATTAATAGGAGATTTCTTAAAAGATAGGAACTCAACTAAACTTGGAAAAGTTATGCCAACTTATAAGCCAGGATTTGAATTTAGAGAATTAAAAAATTGTCTTCCTTCATATGTTGTAGAAACAATAAAAGAAGGAATTGGAGTTTTTGATAGAAGAATTAAAGGATATGGAATGGAAGATGGGGTTTTAACAGGAATAGAAACAAGAACTTCTGCTCCAGTTAGAATATCTAGAAATGAAAAACTTCAAAGTATATCTGTAGAAGGGTTATATCCAACAGGAGAAGGAGCAGGTTTTGCAGGAGGAATTATATCAGCTGCTGTTGATGGAATAAAAGCTGCTGAAAGTATAATGAAAGAATTTATAATTAAATAAAAAAAATAAATCCTTAGAATTTTTATTCTAAGGATTTATTTTTTTATAGCTAAGAGGTATTTAATATGGTGTTCGTAAAAAGCTGAAGCTTATATAAATATAATATTCAATATATATTGATGTGTTAATGAAATAATAAAATGATTTAATATTCTGAAAATTTGGTGTTTTGATGATTTTTCTGATACAATAAAGCTTAGATATTGTTATAAAATTAACGAAATAAAATTCCAAAAATGTATTATAATGATTAAATTTAATGATTATATGAATAAATGTTAAGAGGTGCAGTAATATGAGTAAGAATTTTGACGATTTATTATCAAAGGTTAAAAGTGTAAAATTAAAAAAGTTATCTGTAGCAGTTGCACAAGATGAACCAGTATTAGAAGCAGTTAAGTCTGCAAAAGAACAAGGAATAGCAGATGCTATATTAGTAGGAGATAAAAAAGCTATAAGAGAAATAGCAGAAAAAATAGGAATGGATTTAACTCAATATGAAGTTATTCATGAACCAGATATAAAAAAGGCAGCACTTTTTGCAGTTCAACTTGTTTCAAGTGGAAGAGCTGATATGGTTATGAAAGGATTAGTTGATACAGCTACTTTTTTAAGAAGTGTTTTAAATAAAGAAGTAGGTTTAAGAACAGGAAAACTTATGTCACATGTTGCTGTTTTTGAAATAGAAGGAATTGATAGATTACTTTATATAACTGATGCAGCATTTAATACTTACCCAGAATTAAAAGATAAAAAACAAATTATTGAAAACTCAGTTTTAGTAGCTCATGCCTGTGGACTAGCTATGCCAAGAGTAGCACCAGTTTGTGCTGTTGAAGTTGTAAATCCAAATATGCAAGCTACAATGGATGCTGCATTATTATCAAAAATGAATGAAAGAGGTCAAATAAAAGGATGTATAGTTGATGGACCTTTAGCTTTAGATAATGCTTTATCAGAAGAAGCAGCACATCATAAAGGAATTGGTGGACCAGTTGCTGGTAAAGCAGATATAATAATGCTTCCAAATATTGAAACTGCAAATGTAATGTATAAATGTTTAACTTATACTGCTAAATCAAGAAATGGTGGATTATTAGTTGGTACATCAGCACCAGTTATATTAACATCAAGAGCGGATTCATTTGCTACAAAAGTTAATTCAATAGCTTTAGCAGCATTAGTTTCAGAATCATTAAAATAATATAAAGTTTTGGAGGAATATAGTATGTCATATAAATTATTAATAATAAACCCAGGATCAACATCAACTAAAATTGGTGTATATGAGAATGAAAAAGAAATATTAGAAGAAACACTTAGACATTCAGCAGAGGAAATAGGAAAATATGCTACAATATTTGACCAATTAAGCTTTAGAAAAGATGTTATATTAAATGTACTAAAAGAAAAGAATTTTGATATAAAAGAATTAAGTGCTGTTGTTGGTAGAGGTGGTATGCTTAAACCAATTCCAGGAGGAACTTATGAAGTTAATGATGCTTTAATAGCTGATTTAAAAGAAGGAGTACAAGGACAACATGCTTCAAACTTAGGTGGAATATTAGCAAATGAAATTGCTAAAGAAGTTGGAGTAAGAGCATTTATAGTTGATCCAGTTGTTGTTGATGAATTAGATGAAGTTGCTAGACTTTCAGGAATACCTGAATTACCAAGAAAAAGTAAGTTCCATGCTTTAAATCAAAAAGCAGTTGCTAAAAGATTTGGTAAAGAAAGTGGAAAAGGATATGAAAATTTAAATCTTATTGTAACTCACATGGGTGGTGGAGTTTCAGTAGGAGCTCATAAATTAGGAAAAGTTGTTGATGTAAACAATGCTTTAGATGGAGATGGTCCATTCTCACCAGAAAGAGCAGGAGGAGTTCCAGCTGGAGATTTAATTAAAATGTGTTTTTCAGGAAAATATACAGAAAAAGAAGTATTTAGTAAATTAGTAGGAAAAGGTGGTATGGTAGCCTACCTAAATACTAATGATGCTAGAGATGTTATTAATGCAGCTTCAGAAGGAAATAAAGAAGCAAAATTAGTTTATGATGCATTTATATATCAAGTAGCTAAAAGTATTGGAGAAATGGCTACTGTATTAGAAGGAAAGGTAGATAAAATAATCTTAACAGGTGGAATCGCATATTCAGAAAAAGTTGTTAATGATATAACTAAGAAAGTTTCATTTATTTCAGAAGTTAAAGCTTATCCGGGAGAAGATGAATTATTAGCACTAGCACAAGGAGCTATCAGAGTTCTTGATGGAGAAGAAGTAGTAAAAGTATATTAATTAAATATGATATTAAAGCTCTAGAAATATAGAATAATTTTCTAGAGCTTTTTATTATTAAAAATAAGATTTGTTTTTGATATATGTAATAAAATATGAAAGATTATCTAGTGAATGCTTTTATTATATAAAGTTGTGAATTAAGAAAGTAAAATGTATAATTGAATATATATAATAAAAGGCGGAGGAACAAAAATGAGTTTATTAGATTCAAAGTTAAAAAGTGAAGAAATGGATCTATTTTTCAATGCTATATTAAAATTAGAAAATATAGAGGAATGCTATAAATTTTTTGAAGATGTAGCTACTATAAATGAAATAAAATCCTTAGCTCAAAGACTTCATGTTGCAAAGTTATTAAAAAATAAAAAAACTTACACTGAAATTGCAGAAATAACTGGAGCGAGTACCGCAACTATTAGTCGAGTTAATAGAGCTCTTAATTATGGAAGTGATGGTTATAATATAATATTAGAAAGACTTAAAGAGCAAAATATTGTCAAATAATAGAGGAGATTATATACTATAGTAGTGTATTAAACTTGAATAATAAGAAAGAGGTAGAAAAATGAGTAGAATATTCGGAACGGATGGAGTTAGAGGAATAGCAAACTCTGAACTTACAGCTCAGCTTGCATATAATTTAGGTAGAGCAGGAGCTTATGTATTAACAGAAGGAGCTCACAAGCCAAAGATAATAGTAGGAAAAGATACAAGAATATCAGGAGATATGCTTGAATCAGCATTAGTAGCAGGTATTTTATCTGTAGGAGCTGAAGCAATAATTTTAGGAGTTATTCCAACACCAGCAGTAGCTCATTTAGCTAGAGAATATGGAGCAGATGCAGGAGTAATGATTTCAGCATCACATAATCCAGTAGAATATAACGGAATAAAATTCTTTAATGGAAATGGATATAAATTATCAGATGAATTAGAAGATCAAATTCAAAGTGTAATAGAAGGTGGATTCAAAGGAGTGCCAAGTCCTGTAGGTTCACAAATAGGAAGAAAAAGAATAGAAGCTTCAGCTTTAGAAGATTATATAGAATTTGCTAAAAATACTACACCTTTTAAATTAGAAGGATTAAAAATTGCATTAGATTGTGCAAATGGTGCAGCATATGCGGCAGCAGTTCAAGCTTTTAGAGATTTAGGAGCAGAAGTATTTGTAATAAATGATAATCCAGATGGAACTAATATAAATGAAAAGTGTGGTTCAACACATCCAGAAGAACTTATGGACTATGTTGTAAGAAAAGGATGTGATATTGGATTTGCTTTTGATGGAGATGCAGATAGATGTTTAGCAGTTGATAATAAAGGAAATCTTGTTAATGGAGATTTTATATTAGCTATTTGTGCAAAACATTTAAAAGAAATTGGAAGATTAAAAGATGACACTTTAGTAGTTACAGTTATGAGTAACTTAGGATTAGATATAGCATGTAAGAATCTTGGAATAAATGTTATAAAAACTAAAGTTGGAGACAGATATGTTCTTGAAGAAATGGTTAAAGAGAAATACTCTTTAGGTGGAGAGCAATCAGGACATATAATATTCTTAGAAAATAATACAACTGGAGATGGATTAGTAACAGCTCTTCAAGTTGCATCAGTTGTTAAGAAAAGTGGTAAGACACTAAATGAACTTTGCTCAATTATGAAAGAGCTTCCACAAGTTTTAGTTAATGCAACAGTTCCAAATGATAAAAAGAATATATACTTAATAGATGAAGAAATAAAATCAGAGATAGAAAGAATGGAAAGATTAATGGATGGAAAAGGAAGAGTTCTTATAAGACCTTCTGGTACAGAACCATTAGTTAGAGTTATGCTTGAAGGCGAAAACCAAGAAGAAATAGATAAACTTGCGCATAATTTAGCAAATATGATATTAGAAAAATGTAAATAAAAAATTTTAAAATAATAGCCTACTTAAAGTATAGTATAAATTAGATTATATTATAGAATCTTTAAGTAGGTTTTTATTTTTTTATAAATTATTAGTAAAGGTTTTCTTTAAAGTATAAATAGTAAATAAATATAAAAGTAAGACATCTACAATTCAAATAATACAAAAAATGTTAATAAAAATAAGGAAACAAAACATAAAAGTGCAAGAAAATTTGCATATTTTATTAAAAATCTTGCAAAAAGATATATTTTAAGTCCATAAATATAGAATTAGATTTAAAAAATATGAATATAATTATTTAATCCTTGCAAAAATTATGTTAAAAGTTGTTTGGAAATAAGAGTAAATAAATTCAATAAAATGTAATAAATAAAATATGGAAAAGTAATTTATTATATATATAATTTTAATAAATAGAAATTTTAATATTAAAGTAAGAAACAGATTAAAAGTTAAGTAAAGTTATTATGAAAATTTAGGACAAGTCATTAGAGATTTGGAGGATTAAAATATGATTATATTAGGTATTATCATTATATTGATATTTGGATATTTGTTTTATGCATTGTTTAATCCAGATAAATTTTAACTTTAGGAGGAGAATACATTGGTTGGAGTACAATTAATTTTATTTTTAATTGTCTTTTTAATTATTATAGCTATAGTTGGAAAGTATATTTCTAATATAATAAATTTTAGAGATTATAAAACTAGTGCGTTATTTGATAAGATAGACAATTGTATATATAGAATATGTGGTATTAGTCGAGATGAAATGTCCTTTAAGGAATATGTTAAAGCATTATTAATAAGTAATTTTTTTATGTTCCTACTAGGATTTATAATTTTAAAAATTCAAGGGTTAATACCTATATTTAATTCTGCAAGACATGCTAAAAACTTTAGTTTTACATTAGCTTTCAATACTGCTGCATCTTTTGTAACTAATACAGACTTGCAACATTATGCCGGAGCAAGTGCAGTATCAAACTTTACTCAAATGTTAGTAATAACATTTTTAATGTTCACTTCAGCAGCAACAGGATGTGCTATAGCTTCTGGATTTATCAGAACTGTTGCTGGTAAAGAGAAATCATTAGGAAATTTTTATGTTGATTTTACTAGATTTTTAACAAGAGTATTAATTCCTTTTTCAGTAGTCATAGGAATTATATTAATTTTCTTTGGAGTTCCAGAAAGTCTTAAAGGAATAATAACAGTTAAGACTTTAAATGGTGGATTCCAAAACTTAATGTTAGGACCAATAGCATCTTTAGAAGCTATTAAGCATTTAGGAACAAATGGAGGAGGATTCTTTGCAGCAAACTCTGCACATCCATTTGCAAATCCAACATTAATAACAAATTATATAGAAATGATGTCAATGACAATATTACCAGGAGCCTTTGTAGTTGCTTTTGGAGATACAGTAAAAAATAAAAAACAAAGTATAGTAATTATAATAGCTTTACTTATTTTAGTTGCAGTTTCTTTCTTCATTATGTATCATTCAATCTCAAAAGGAAATGTAAGTTTAGAAAAACTTGGGTTATCTAAAGCTTTTAGTGGTTCAGAAGGTCAAGAATTAAGATTTGGTCATTTAGGGACAAGTTTATTCAGTACAATAACCACTACATTTACAACTGGTAGTACAAATGTAGCTTTAAATGCAATGAATCCAATGTTTATATTTGCAACTTTATGGGGAATGATGCTTAATACATTATTTGGAGGAACTGGTGTAGGATTCTTAAATATAATAATGTACGTATTATTAACTGTATTTATCTGTGGTCTTATGGTTGGAAGAACTCCAGAGTTTTATGGTAAGAAAGTTGAAGCAAAAGAAATTAAACTTATAGCAGTATCAATATTAATACATCCAATATTAATATTATTTTCTACAGTTATTGCGCTTCTTGGAGGATTTGCTGCTCACAGTGGAATTCATGGAGGTTTCCATGGATTTACTCAAATACTTTATGAATTCACAAGTGCAAGTGCAAATAATGGTTCATTAATGGGAGGATATATTAACAATGATACATTCTTCAATATGTTAACAGGATTTATAATGTTAATTGGAAGATATGCACCTATAATACTTCTTTTAGCTGTAGGAGTTTCTTTAGCTAATAAGAAAGCAGTGCCTAAGACTGTTGGTACATTTAGAACAGATAATGTAATATTTGGAGTAATGTTAATAGTTATTATATTAGTTATTGGAGCATTAACATTCCTTCCTGTGTTAGGACTTGGACCTATAACAGAACATCTAAGATTCTTAGCTTAGCGAGGTGAATATTGTGAGTGAAAAAGAACAAGATAAAAAGAAATTTTTAAATAAAGAAATAGTAGGAAAAGCTTTTAAGGATTCTTTTAAAAAGCTAAGCCCAAAGAATATGATTAAAAATCCTATAATGTTTTTAGTTGAAATAGGTTGTGTGATAGTATTCATATTAGCCATATTCCCAAACCTATTTGGGCATACTACAGGAACTGGTGATGTTAGAGTATATAATCTAATAGTTGCTATAATATTATTTATAACAATTCTTTTTGCAAACTTTGCAGAAGCTATTGCAGAAGGAAGAGGGAAAGCTCAAGCTAGTACATTAAAACAAACAAAACAAAATACAAAAGCAAAATTACTAGATGAAGCAGGAAATATTACAATTGTAAATGCAGATGAATTAAAAAAAGGTGATATTATCTTAATAGAATCAGGAGACTTAGTTCCAAATGATGGTGAAGTTATAGAAGGTATAGCATCTGTTGATGAAAGTGCTATTACAGGAGAATCAGCACCAGTAGTTAAGGAATCAGGTGGAGACTTTGCATCAGTTACAGGTGGAACTAGAGTAGTTTCAGACTGGATAAAAGTTGAGATAACAGTAACACCAGGAGAATCTTTCCTAGATAAAATGATTAAGCTTGTTGAAGGAGCTGAAAGAAAGAAAACTCCAAATGAAATAGCACTTAGTACACTTTTATTATCATTAACAATAATATTCTTAGTAGTTGTGGTTACTCTTTATCCTTTAGCAGGATATTTAAATGTTAAACTTTCTATAGCGACATTAGTTGCATTATTAGTTTGTTTAATACCAACAACAATTGGTGGATTATTATCAGCAATTGGTATAGCAGGTATGGATAGAGTTACTAGATTTAATATGATAGCTATGTCAGGTAAAGCAGTTGAATCTTGTGGTGATGTAGATGTTATGATATTAGATAAAACAGGAACAATAACTTTTGGTAATAGATTAGCAGCTGACTTTTTACCAGTTGGTGATGTTTCTAAAGAAGATTTAATAAAGCAAGCTCTTTTAACTTCTCTTTTAGATACAACTCCAGAAGGAAAATCAGTAGTTGATTTAGCAGAAAAGTTAGGAATAACTGATAGCATAGATAATTATAAAGATGCGCAATTTATAGAATTCCAAGCTCAAACAAAAATGAGTGGTATGGATTTAAAAGATGGGACAAGAGTTAGAAAAGGTGCTAGTGCTGCTGTAAAAGATTTTGTTAAAAATCTAGGTGGAGTAATTCCTAGTGATTTAGATGAAAAAGTAGAGCAAGTTTCAAAATATGGTGGAACTCCATTGACAGTTTGTGTTGAAAATAAAATTTATGGAGTTATATATTTAAAAGATACAGTTAAACCAGGGTTAGTTGAAAGATTTGCTAGACTAAGAGAAATGGGAATAAAAACTGTAATGTGTACTGGCGATAATCCATTAACTGCTGAAACAATAGCTAAAGAAGCTGGAGTTGATGACTTTGTAGCAGAATGTAAACCAGAAGATAAAATAGCAGTTATTAAAAAAGAACAAGAACAAGGAAAAATAGTAGCAATGACAGGAGATGGAACAAATGATGCTCCAGCTCTTGCACAAGCAGATGTTGGTATTGCAATGAATACTGGTACAACTTCAGCTAAAGAAGCTGCAAATATGGTAGATCTTGATTCAAATCCAACTAAAATTCTTGAGGTAGTTGAAATTGGTAAGCAACTTTTAATTACAAGAGGGGCGTTAACAACATTTAGTATAGCAAATGATATTGCAAAATACTTTGCAGTAATACCAGCTATTTTTATAACAGCAATTCCTCAAATGAAAGTTTTAAATGTAATGCATCTATATTCACCTGCATCAGCAATATTATCAGCATTAATATTCAATGCTATAATAATACCAATTCTTATACCAGTTGCTATGAAAGGTGTAAAATATAGACCAATGAAAGCTGAATTATTATTACTTAGAAATGTTTTAATATTTGGTGTAGGTGGAGTAATAACTCCTTTTATAGGAATTAAAATAATAGATATGTTAATAACTCCACTTTGTAGAATGTTAGGAATGTAGGAGGAAGAATATGAAACACATAAAAATAGGAATAAAAATAACAATATTCTTTGCAATTGTTTGTGGAATCATATATCCTCTAGTTTTAACAGGGATAGGTCAAGTTGCAGCAAACAAACAAGCAAATGGAAGTTTAATATATGTAGATGGAAAGCCAATTGGTTCAAAATATATAGGACAAAGTTTTAATAATGATCCAAAATATTTCCATGGTAGACCATCAAGTATAAATTATAATATGACTTTAGAGAAAACAGATAATGTTCCTAAATCAGGTGGAGCAGTATTAGCACCAAATTCTAAGAAATTACAAGAGCAAGTAAAAGAAGAAATTAAGCAATTCTTAAAACAAAATCCAGGAGTTCAAGCTAAAGATTTACCAGCAGAATTATTTACAGATTCAGCTTCAGGATTAGATCCAGATATATCTCTTAGAGGTGCTGAAGTTCAAATTGATAGAGTAGCTAAAAATACAGGAATAAGTAAAGATAAACTAAATCAATTTATAAAAGAAAGTGAAATTAGTGATTCGCCAAGTGGAACAACTTTGGTAAATGTATTAGAACTTAATTTAAATGTTGCTAAAGAAGCAAAATTAATAAAATAATAGAAAGCAGTCTTATGGCTGCTTTTTTTATGGAGGTTAGAATATGGATAGTAAGTGTACTGATTTTAGAATAGAAACCTTTCATAGAGATAGAGAAAACAAAAAAGAAGGAAAAGGAATATTTAAAATATATTTAGGATATTCACCAGGAGTAGGAAAAACATATAGAATGCTTCAAGAAGGAAATAAGATGCTTGAAGATGGTGAAGATATAGTTATAGGATATGTTGAAGATCATGATAGGTTAGAAACTAGACAACAAATTGGAAAATTAGAAATAATAGAAAGAACAAAGACAAAATATCGAGGAATAAATCTTGAAGAGATGAGTGTGTTAAATATTCTTAAAAGAAATCCTAATTGGGTTATTGTAGATGAACTTGCACATACAAATATACCAGCTTCAAAGAATAAAAAAAGATATGAAGATGTTTTAGAACTTTTAGATAATGGAATAAACATTTTAACTACAGTTAATATTCAACATATAGAAAGTTTAAATGATATGGTTTCTGAAATAACAGGAATAAAAGTTAGAGAAACTATACCAGATAGAATGCTTCAAATAGCTGATGATATTATGGTTATTGACCTTCCACCAGAAAGTCTTATAACTAGACTTAAAAGTGGAAAAATATATAAAAAAGAAAATATACAAAGGTCTCTTGAAAACTTCTTTGTAAAAAGTAATCTTATTGCATTAAGAGAATTAGCATTAAGAGAGGCAGCAAATGAAATTGATGATGATTTAACTATATTAAAAAGAAATAGAGAATTTAAAAATCATATAAGAATAAATGAAAAAGTTTTAGTTTGTGTAAGTTCTAATCCACAAAGTTCAAGGCTTATAAGACATGCATACAGAGTTGCTAGAAGGTATAAGTGCAATCTTTATGTTTTAATAGTAGATTGTACAAATGTTGTAGCAAAAAGAGAATATAAAGAAATGGATAAAGTATTAGAGGGGCATAAAAAACTTGCAAAAGCATTAGATGCAATAATTGTAGAGAAACAAAGTAAATCTGTTTCAAAAGCTATTGTTGATTTTGCTAATGAAGAAGGTATAACACAAATAATATTAGGGCATAGTAATAGAAGTAAAATTCAAACTTTATTTAGAGGTTCTACAATAAATAAAGTTTTAAGTGAAGCTCCTAATGTTGAAGTAAGAGTAATACCATATGTTCAAATACAAGATTAAAAAATAGGCTTAGTGCCTATTTTTTATTTTTATTATAAAAATAAAGTAAGAAAATTTTATCGTTAAAAATAAGCTAATTTATGAAAAAAAATCGAAGAAGCTTTTGAAAGTATTTTTTTAAAAGAACAAAAATTTAGATTTGTAAAAAAATAATGGGAAAAATTTACAAGTAAAATTGTGAGTAGTAGAATTTTAAAAAAGATTAGATAAGCAAATTATTAAGTGACCAAAAAGATATTAATGACCACTTTTATGATTAGATCAGTGAAAGTGGTTTTTTTATATATAATAAGCAGATAATGACATAAGGGGGGCAAATTTATGAATAGACATGTACTATCTTTATTAGTAAAAAATTCGTCAGGAGTTTTAAGTAGAGTAGTAGGTCTCTTTTCTAGGAGAGGATACAATATTGATAGTCTTTCAGTAGGTAAAACAGAAAATCCAGATATATCAAGGATGACTATTTGCCTCAACGGAGACGATGATATATTAGAGCAATGTGAAAAGCAAATAACTAAATTACAAGAGGTAATAAGTGTAGAAAATTTAAAACCAGAGCAATCTGTTTATAGAGAGTTAGTATTAATAAAAGTTAATGCTACAGATGAGAATAGAGGAAAAATAAATGAAATAGTCAAAATTTTTAGAAGCAAAATAATAGATGTTTCAAAAGATACTTTAACTATTGAGTTAACAGGAGATGAAAGCAAAATAGAAGCTTTAATGAAACTTTTAAGTGAATATGGTATTGAAGAGTTAGTTAGAACAGGTTTAACTGCATTAGAAAGAGGAGATACAACAATAATTAAAAGAAATAATTTGAGAATTTGATAGTTAAAAGGGGATAGAGAGAATGGGGATGACAATGACACAAAAAATTCTAGCAAAGCATGCTGGATTAGATTTTGTAAGAGAAGGACAACTTATAGAAGTTAATTTAGATTTAGTTTTAGGAAATGATATAACTACACCAGTTGCAATAAATGAATTTAATAAATTTGGAATTGATAAAGTTTTTGATAAAGAAAAAATAGCTATAGTTCCGGACCATTTTACTCCTAATAAAGATATAAAAGCAGCAGAACAATGTAAGTTTACTAGACAGTTTGTGTTAAGTAAAAATATAAAAAATTATTTTGAAATAGGACAAATGGGGATAGAGCATTGTTTGATTCCTGAAAAAGGATTAGCAGTTGCAGGTGATGTAATTATAGGAGCTGATTCTCATACATGTACTTATGGTGCATTAGGAGCATTTTCTACAGGAGTTGGCTCAACTGATATGGCAGCTGGAATGGCCACAGGAAAGTGTTGGTTTAAAGTTCCTAAAGCAATAAAATTTATATTAAAAAATAAACCAAGTAAATGGGCATCAGGAAAAGATATAATACTTCACATTATTGGAAAGATAGGAGTTGATGGAGCACTTTATAAATCAATGGAATTTGTAGGTGATGGGATAAAAAATCTTTCAATGGATGATAGATTTACTATGGCAAATATGGCTATTGAGGCTGGAGGTAAAAATGGAATATTTCCAGTAGATGAAAAAACAATAGAATATTTAAAAGAACATACCAATAGAGAATGGATAAATTATGAAGCTGATAAAGATGCTTTTTATGAAGAAGAATATGAAATAGATTTAAGCAAAATAAGACCTACAGTAGCTTTTCCACATTTACCTGATAATACGAGAACTATTGATGAGGTTGGGGATATAGAAATAGATCAAGTTGTAATTGGTTCTTGTACAAATGGAAGAATATCAGATCTTAGAGCAGCAAGAGATATATTAAAAGGACATAAAGTACATGAAAGAGTTAGATGTATTGTATTTCCTGGAACTCAAAAAATTTATTTACAAGCTATAGAAGAGGGAATAGTCACAGATTTAATAGAAGCAGGAGCGGTATTTTCTACACCAACTTGTGGTCCATGCTTAGGTGGACATATGGGGATTTTAGCAAAAGAGGAAAGAGCTATTTCTACTACTAATAGAAACTTTGTTGGAAGAATGGGACATGTTGAATCAGAAGTATATTTAGCAAGTCCAGCAGTTGCAGCAGCATCAGCAATAAAAGGGAAAATATATAATCCAGAACTAATTTAGGAGGGAATAAAGTGAAAGCAAAAGGTAAAGTTTTTAAGTATGGTGATAATGTTGATACTGATGTTATTATTCCAGCAAGATATTTAAATACATCAAATCATAAAGAACTAGCAAGTCATTGTATGGAAGATTTAGATAAAGAATTTATAAATAAGGTTAGAGATGGTGATATTATTGTTGCAAATAAAAACTTTGGGTGTGGATCTTCTAGAGAGCATGCGCCTATAGCTATTAAAGCTACAGGAGTAAGCTGTGTTATAGCTTCAACTTTTGCAAGAATATTTTATAGAAATTCTATAAATATAGGATTACCAATTCTAGAATGTGATGAAGCAGCTAAAAAAATAGAATCAGGGAATGAAATTGAAGTAGATTTTAGTAATGGAATAATAAAAAATTTAACTAAAAATGAAGAGTATAAAAGTGAGGCTTTCCCAGAATTTATGCAAGAAATAATTAATAGCAATGGGCTAATAGGATATATAAAGAAACAAAAGAAATAATAATGTAAAGTTGATAAGACTAGACTTATACAAGATTATAGTGAGAAATTATAATATTTCAATTATTGGGGGGAATAAATATGGAGTATAATATAGCAGTTATTCCTGGGGATGGAATAGGACCAGAAGTGGTAGATGTTAGTTTAGGAGTTTTAAATAAAGTTGCTAAAAAGTTTAATCATAAATTTAATTATACTTTTCTTCAAGCTGGAGGATGTGCAATAGATGCTGAAGGAGTCCCACTTCCAGAAAATACTTTAAAAGAATGTAAAAAAAGTGATGCTGTAATACTTGGAGCAATTGGAGGTTTTAAATGGGATAATCCAGAAGCAAAGATAAGACCTGAACAAGCTATTTTGGGTTTAAGAGCTGGATTAAATCTTTATTGTAATTTAAGACCAGCAACTTTAAGCAAATGGCTTAAAGACGCATCACCATTAAAAAGTTCAATTATTAGAGAAGGAATTGATATTTTAGTAGTTAGAGAATTAACTGGTGGAATTTATTTCGGAGAGAAAGGGAAAGCCGTAGTAAATGGAATTGAAGAGGCTTATGATACTTTAAAATATAATGAAAATGAAATAAGAAGAATAGCTAAGATTGCTTTTGAATCTGCAATGAAAAGAAATAAAAAAGTTACTAATATTGATAAAGCAAATGTTTTAGAATCATCAAGACTTTGGAGAAGAATAGTAGAAGAAGTTGCTGAAGAATATAGTGAAGTAGAACTAAATCATATGTATATAGATAATGGAGCTATGCAACTTGTAAAAAATCCAATGCAATTTGATGTTATTTTAACTGATAATATGTTTGGAGATATTCTTTCAGATGAGGCAAGTATGATAACTGGTTCAATTGGAATGTTACCTTCTGCATCTCTTGGAGATAATAATTTTGGATTATATGAGCCTATTCATGGAAGTGCACCAGATATTGCAGGAAAAGGAATTGCAAATCCACTAGCAACAATACTTTCTGTTAGTATGATGCTTAAATATACCTTGGGATTAGAAAAAGAATCAAAAGTAATAGAAGATGCAGTTTCAAAAGTTTTAGAAAAAGGATATAGAACTTTAGATATTTTTAGTGAAGGAAAAATAAAAGTTTGTACAAAAGAAATGGGTGATATGGTTATAAAAGAAATTGGGGGAATGTAATTATGAGAAGTGATGTAGTAAAAAAAGGTGAAAGCAAAGCACCACATAGGTCATTATTTAAAGCTACTGGACTTACAGATGAAGAAATAGATAAACCTTTAATAGGAATTGTTTCATCACAAAATGATATTATACCAGGTCATATTCATTTAAATACAATAGTTGAAGCAGTAAAAAAAGGAGTTCTTGCAAATGGAGGAACACCATTGGTTTTCCCAACAATAGGAGTATGTGATGGAATAGCAATGGGACATATAGGAATGAAATATTCTTTAGCAACTAGAGAGTTAATAGCTGATTCAATAGAATGTATGGTAAATGCACATGGATTTGATGCTTTAGTTTTTATTCCTAATTGTGACAAAATTGTTCCAGGAATGATAATGGGAGCATTAAGGATGAATATTCCTTCGGTATTTATAAGTGGTGGGCCAATGCTTTCAGGAAGAGTAGGGGAAAAGAATATATCTTTATCTACAATGTTTGAAGCAGTAGGAGCTTATGAGTCAGGAAAAATAAATAAAGATAAATTATGTGAAATGGAAAATAAATCTTGCCCAACTTGTGGATCTTGTTCAGGAATGTTTACTGCAAATTCAATGAATTGTTTAACAGAAGCTCTTGGACTTGGGCTTCCTGGCAATGGAACTATTCCAGCAGTTTATTCAGAAAGAATAAGACTTGCAAAAGAAGCTGGAAAAGCAGTTATGAATCTTTTAGAAAATAATATAAGTCCTAAAGATATAGTTACTGAGAAAGCTATATTAAATGCTTTAACTGTGGATATGGCATTAGGATGTTCAACTAACTCTGTTTTACATTTAACTGCAATCGCTAATGAAGCAAATATAAAAATGAATTTAGATATTATAAATGAAGTTTCAAGTAAAACTCCAAATCTTTGTAAACTTGCTCCAGCTTCAGAGACTCATATAGAAGATTTATATTGGGCTGGAGGAATTACAGCAGTTATGAATGAACTTTCAAAAAAGAATTTATTAAGTTTGGATTGTATAACTGTAACTGGTAAAACTCAAAGAGATAATATTAAAGGAATAACTGTAAAAAATCATAAAGTAATAAAAGGAATAAAAAATCCTTATAGTGAAACTGGGGGAATTCAAGTTTTAAGAGGAAATATTGCTAGAGATGGAGCTGTAGTAAAAAAATCAGCAGTAGTTGAAGAAATGTTAAAACATGAAGGTAAGGCAAAAGTTTTTGATTCTGAAGAAGAAGCAATAGAAGGAATTTTATCAAATAAAATTGAAGCTGGAGATGTTGTAGTAATAAGATATGAAGGGCCAAAAGGCGGGCCAGGAATGAGAGAAATGCTTTCTCCAACTTCTGCAATATCAGGTATGGGACTTGATAAATCAGTAGCTTTAATTACTGATGGAAGATTTAGTGGGGCAACAAGAGGAGCTGCTATAGGACATATTTCTCCAGAAGCTGCTGAAGGAGGAGAAATAGCATTAATAGAAAATGGAGATATAATTTAAATTGATATTTTAAATGGAAAATTAGATCTTAAAGTAGCAAATGAGGTATTAGAAGAAAGAAGAAAAAAACTAGTTATACCAGAACCAAAAATTAAAAATGGATATCTTTCAAGATATGCAAAATTAGTAAGTTCAGCAAGTGAAGGAGCAATATATAAATAAAGGGTTAAAAATATTGAAGAAGGGGGGATTTATATGTTATTAACTGGGGCAGAAATATTAGTAAAATCTTTAATTGATGAAGGTGTAGAAACACTTTTTGGTTATCCAGGTGGAGCAGTATTAAATATATATGATTCACTTTATATGTATAAAGGTAAAATAAATCATATTTTAACTTGTCATGAGCAAAATGCAGCTCATGCAGCAGATGGATATTCAAGAGCAACAGGAAAAGTTGGAGTTTGTCTTGCAACCTCAGGTCCAGGAGCAACTAATTTAGTTACAGGAATAGCAACAGCTTATATGGATTCAATACCTATAGTAGCAATTACAGGAAATGTTCCTAAGGATCTTTTAGGAAAAGATAGTTTTCAAGAAGTAGATATTCAAGGAATAACCATGCCAATAACTAAACACAATTATATAGTAAAAGATGTTAATGAGTTACAAAAGACAGTAAAAGAGGCATTCCATATTGCAATATCAGGTAGACCAGGACCAGTTCTTATAGATATACCAAAGGATATTACATCAGCAAAAGCAGAATATAAGAATATGGATGATATAGAAATAAGTAATAAAGAATCTATAGTAGAATATGAAAAAATTAAAGAAGTAGCTGAAATGATAAATAAATGTAAAAAACCTCTTATTTATGCAGGTGGGGGAATAATATCAGCTAATGCGAGAAATGAATTAAGGAGTTTAGTAGAAAAAATTAATTCACCTATTTGTACATCATTAATGGGGAAAAACTCAATAGATAGTGATCATCCATTAAATATTGGAATGATAGGGATGCATGGAACAAAAGCTTCAAATTTAAGTGCAACTAAAAGTGACTTAATAATAGCTTTAGGTGCAAGATTTTCAGATAGAGTTATTACTGATCAAGAAAATATAAAAGATGCAAAAATAATTCATATAGATATTGATGGGGCAGAAATAAATAAAAATATAAAATCTGATGCATCTATAATTGGAGATTTAAAAGAAGTCCTAGAAAAACTTATACCTTTAGTAAATGAAGCTAAGCATGAAAAATGGAATTTAAAAGTAAAGAGTTTTAAAAATTTAGAAGATAAAGAAGTAGTAGACGGACTAACTCCAGAATTCTTTTTTAAAATTTTAAATAAAAAAAATAAAGATAATTTAATAATTACAACAGAAGTAGGACAGCATCAAATGTGGGCAGCTCAATATTTTAATTTTAAGAATGATAGAACATTTATATCTTCAGGTGGTCTTGGAACTATGGGATATGGACTTGGAGCAGCTATAGGAGCACAAATAGCAAGACCAGATATGAAAGTTATAAATATAGCTGGAGATGGAAGTTTTGCAATGAATTGCAATGAGTTTGCTACAGCAGTTTCTAATAATTTGCCTATAATAACAGTAGTTATGAATAATAATGTTTTAGGAATGGTAAGGCAATGGCAGAATTTATTTTATGATAGAAGATATTCACAGACAACTTTAAATAGAAAAACAGATATTGTTAAACTAGCTGAAGCATTTGGAGGAATAGGATTTAGAGTTATAGATAGAGATCAACTTGAGGATGTTTTAGATAAAGCTTTAAATTCTAAAAAGCCAGTAATTATAGATTATGTTATAGATTGTGATAAAAAAGTTTTACCAATGGTTGCGCCAGGCGCTCCAATTAATCAAATAATAAGTGAGTAAGGTATAGAGAATTAAAAGGGGGGAATAAAATATGGCAAAAATGTTTTATGAAAAGGACACAAATTTAGAATTATTAAAAGGAAAAAAAGTAGCTATAATTGGTTATGGTAGTCAAGGACATGCTCATGCATTAAATTTACATGAAAGTGGAATAGATGTAGTAGTTGGGTTATATGAAGGAAGTAAATCATGGGAAAAAGTTAAAGAGGCAGGATTGGAAGTTTCAACAGTTGAAAATGCAGCAAAAGCAGCCGATATAATAATGATACTTATTCCAGATGAAAAACAAGCTAAATTATATAAAGAAGAAATTGCACCAAATTTAGAAGCAGGAAATGCTTTAGTATTTGCTCATGGATTTAATATTCATTATACTCAAATAGTTCCACCATCAGATGTAGATGTATTTATGATAGCACCAAAAGGACCTGGACACATGGTAAGAAGAACTTATACAGAGGGGTCAGGAGTTCCATGTTTAGTTGCAGTATATCAAGATGCAACAGGAAATGCTAAAGATTTAGCTTTAGCATATGCAAATGGAATTGGAGGAGCAAGAGCAGGAGTTTTAGAAACTACTTTTAAAGATGAAACTGAAACAGACCTTTTTGGTGAGCAAGCTGTTTTATGTGGAGGATGTACAGCATTAATAAAAGCAGGTTTTGAAACTTTAGTAGAGGGAGGTTATGCTCCAGAAAATGCTTATTTTGAATGTTTACATGAAATGAAATTAATAGTTGATCTTTTATATCAAGGTGGAATGGAAATGATGAGATATTCAATTTCAGATACTGCAGAATATGGAGATTATGTAGTAGGAAATAGAATAATAACTGAAGAAACTAAAAAAGAAATGAAGAAAGTTTTATCAGAAATACAAGATGGAACATTTGCGAGAAATTGGTTAACTGAAAATGCTGTTGGAAGACCTTTCTTTAATTCAGTTAGAAGAATAGAAAAAGAGCATCAAATTGAGAAAGTTGGAAAAGAATTAAGAGGAATGATGAGTTGGATTGATACTAAGAAATTAGATTAATTTAAAATGTAAGTTGATATTATAAAGATTTAATACTTTTAGAATAAGTTAAGAGAAAACCCTTGCTATCATAGCAAGGGTTTTTTGCATATTATAAAATATAAAACTTTTAAATTAGGTGAATTAGGATGAAAAAAAGTAATATAAACAATGAGGAGAAAAAAGGGTTAAGATTTTTTGAAGTTTTATCAGCTATAGCATCATGTGGATTTGCAGTAGTTGGAATTTTTAAAGAAGAAAATTATTGGCCACTAGTTGTTTTATGTCTTGCCATAAGTTTATTCTGTAATTATATTGGCAATTTTAAAGAATAAAGAGTGAAAAATAATAAATATAAAGTTAAAATATAGTTATAACCTATTTAAGGAGAAAACTATATGTGGAAAGAAAAAGTTTTTATAGAGAGAAAGAACGTTAAAAATTTAAATATAAGAATAAGAGATGGAAAAATTTTAGTTTCAGCTCCTTTAAACATTAGTGAAGAATATATAATGAATGCTTTAGAAACTAAAGAGGATTGGATAAAAGAAAAATTACTAAAAAAGAGAGAAGAAAAAATAATAGATTTATTAAATAGAGAAGTTATAAATAATGGAGATATTATTCCTTTTTTAGGGAATGAATATAAAATAGAAATAATAGAAAAAAGTAATGGTGGAGTTATTATACAAAACGATAAAATTATAATAAATTGCTATAAAAGTAAGAATGCAATAGAACTTTTGAAAAAATTCTACAAAGAAAAAATAAATAATATATTTGTAGATATATTCGAAAAGATGCAAGAAAATACAGAATTATATGCAAATAAATTAACTATAAAATTTATGAAAACTAGGTGGGGAAGTTGTAATAAAAATAAAAAGTATATAAATTTAAATGGGGAATTAATAAGTAAGAGATATAAAGCTATTGAATATGTAATATTACATGAGCTTTGTCATCTTGTTCATGCAAATCACTCAAGAGATTTTTATAACTTGGTAGAAAAATTTATGCCAGATTATAGAGACGAAGAAATTTATTTAAATGGAAAATAAAAAAGTGGCTTAAGCCACTTTTTTTATTTGAGTTAAAGGTTTATAATCAGGATTTATTATTTTTAATAATCTATCAACAGGTAATAGTTTTATTATTACCATACAAATAATCATTTCTATACCAACTAATGGTAAGTTTACAATTAGTGAGTAGTATGCAGGATTCATTCCTTCGGGAGCAAAGCTTCCAAAGAATGCCCATCCAGATATAAAGTGAGAAAGGAATTTTGCAAAATATGATACAAATACTCCAAGTAATCTCTTTTCTCTAAAGAAACCGGCTAGTCCCATTGCTATACCAGGTAAAGGGTAATCAAATAAAACTTGAATTGGCTGAAGAATATAAGGATCAGTTATTAGAGAAATAAATCCATATATAAATCCAGTTATAAATCCAACTTCCTTACCATATGCAAAGGTTACTAAAAGAATTGGAACCATACAACCAAGAGTTATATCTCCACCTTGTGGCCAACGATATAATCTAAAAATATTTAATATTGTTGATAAAGCAAGTGCAATAGCCATCATTGTAAGCATTCTTGAAGTAAATTTTATTTTACTTGCTTTAAATAAAATTACGAAAATAATTAATAATCCAATTAAAGCTACAAGAACCATTGGATTTTTAATTATTTCGTCCCATTTTTGAGGTAGATTAGAAAACATTTTTTGTGCTCTTTCTCCCCAATCACTAAAAATTTGCATAAAAAAACCCCCTATTAATTGTGCTAGAAGGCTATAGAATGGAATAATTTTAAGTTATTAAAACACTTAAGCTTCCCTACGCTAGTATTATCTAGATCAGGTTTAAAAGGGTTAATGATAAAATCATCTCTCAGCCAAAGGCACCCCTAGCACGAATTTAATTATTAAATATATGTATTATATTAACATTTTGTTAAATAAATGTCAATTAAACAGAATTTTCTGAAAAATATTTAAAGATATATAAATAAAATATTATAATTGAAAGTAGATATTTTATTTTTATTATAATAATAGTAAAAGTTAAAGTAGGAGAGAGCGATGAAAATATATGATTTAACACATTTTATAGAAGAAGGAATGAGTACATATTCTGAAGAAGAAAAAGCAAATATAGAGAATTTATCTATTATAAAAAGTGATGGATATAATGTTAAAAAAATTAGTTTGAGTAATCATACAGGAACTCATATAGATTTACCTAATCACATTTTTGAAGATGGAAATAGATTAGAGGATATAAGATTAGAAAAATTTATAGGTAGTGCTTTTATTTTAGATTGTAGAAATATAAAACAGATAAGTAAGGAATATATATTAAAAAATATTGATGATATAAAGAAATATAATTATATTATATTTAAAACTGGAGCAGAAAAATTGTGGAAAAAAGAAGAATATTTAAATGAGTATTCATTTTTAACTGAAGAAGCAACAAATTTCCTAGGAAATATTGAAGAAATTTATGGAATAGGAGTTGATTGTATATCTGTAGATGCAAGTTTTAATCATAATTTAACGAATCATAAGATATTATTATCAAAGAATAAAATAATAATAGAAAATTTATGTGGGTTAGAAAAATTAAGTGGAGAATATGAAATAATCATAGCTCCTTTGAAGATAAAAGAAGCTGATGGCTCACCAAGTAGAATATTTTTAATTAAGAAATAGCAAAAAGGATATTAATCACATGATAAGAAAGTCTAAGTAGAAAAACTATCTTACATATAAATTAATATCCCTTTTTGGATTTATATATTTAGTTGAATTGCTGGCTTCCTATTTTGCCTTTACCTAATATTTTTTCTGTATCATTTAATGAACGATTAATCCTAGTTACAGATTCATTAGTTAGGTTAAAAGCTTTTGGATCTTTTAATGCTTTTTCCACTGGGATTATTCTATGAGTTAAAGTTCCATTAGAATTTTTTTCTCTGTAAACCCAAGTTGGAATAACAGTATAACTTTTTAAATATAATTTATTATCTTTAACGCTTAAATTAAATTCAAGCATTAAGCCATCTTCAGTTAATGCATTTCTAAGTTCTTCATAGCATTGATTTGATAAAGAATTCCCTTGAGAGTAAAAGACTAAAGTGTCTTTACCATTAGAATTCTTTATAGTTTCATAAGGTTGTATAACATGAGGATGACCTCCTAAAATAACATCAACGCCATTTTCACTTAAAATTTTTGCCATTTTTCTTTGGGAGTTATTTTCTGTTGTTTTATATTCTTCTCCCCAATGAATAGAACTAAATATGAACTCTACACCTTCAGATTTCATACTTTTAATTATAGAATTAACTTCTGAGTTAAATTTATCTAATCTATTATAACTAAATGTATTTATCAAATTTTTTATAGATGATGGAATAGAAATTCCATTTATAGATTCACCACCATTTGCATCAGTTTTATAAGTATAAGCAAAAAATCCTATTTTGTGTCCATCTATTTCATAAACTGTATAGTTAGGAGTAGATGAATCCTTTCTGACACCTATAGGTATTAAATTTTTTTCTTTTATTTTATCTAAACTTCTATTAAATCCAGACGCTCCTTTATCTATAGTATGATTAGTAGCGAATGTTATTAAATCTAGTCCAGAATTTTTACAACTATCTAAAAATTCATCAGGCATATTGAAATAAGGATATCCAGAGGGACTACCACCACCAAAAGAACCTTCTATTATACCAATTGCAAGATCAGAATTTTTTAGATTAGTATTTATATATTCAAAACTTTTATCAAAATTATATGAATTATTATTTGTTTTTGCACCTTTTATTTGAGAATCATGAACTATAAGATTTCCAAGAGAAGTTATTTTATAAACTTTTTCTGGAAGATTTTTATCATTAGTTTGTTCTTTAGTTTCGGAATTATCTTTAGAATTTTTTTCAGAATTATTTTCATAACTTTCTGTTTTATTATCTTTTAAATTAGATGTATCTAATTTATTACTTATAAAAAAAGTTGTTAGACCTAAAACTATGCAAATTAAACCAAGACCTACCATAATAAATCTTATGTTTTTAGAAAATAACCTTTTAGTATATCTTTTTCTTCGCATAGGTTATTCTCCATTTAAGCTTAGTTGTAATACATCAATTTTTTTATTGATTTCATTTAGATACTCTTCTAAAGTAAGTTTATTTTCTTTTATTAATTTTGCATGATTTTTTCCTACATATCTATAATGCCAAGGTTCATAATTATATTGTGTTATTTTTTCTTTATCTTTAGGATATCTTAATATGAAACCATATTTATGAGCATTTTCATTTAACCATTTAAAAGCTTTGGTATTTTCAAATCCACTATCTAATCTAGAATAATCAGAACTTAAAATGTCTATTGCATATCCAGTTTCATGCTCACTTCCTCCAGGAGGAGCAGAATACTTTAATGCTTGTTCTTTACCTACTGCATTTACTCTAGAATTAAAAAGATTTATTTGAACTTGATGACTTCTATATCCAGAAGCGCCAAGTAGATTTATTCCATCATTTTTTGCAGCATCAAACATTACTTTTGCTTCAGAAGCAACAGTTTTATTAAGTTTTGTTGTTTCTATATAAGAAAGGAATGGTAAATTTGATTCAACTATGTTTTTAGGAACATAATCATTAGGAAGCAAATTTGTTTTATTGCATAGTATTAAGTTTTCATCATTTTTATAACTTATAAGCAATGCAAGCTCTTTACTAGCTTTTTGAGCTGAAGCTTGAACTGAATCTTCTTTTTCAGTCTTAGAACTTTCAGCTGTATTTATATTAACAATTGAATTAGCTAAAACTTTATTTAAACTTATTGTACATCCGATTATAATAATAGAACCAAATGAAATAACTAATTTTGTTTTATTATTCATCATAAAACCTCCTTTTCAAAAAAATGGATATTATTAATATTACCATATTAAGTAAAAATAAACAATAAAAGTGAAAATAATGCGATTATTTGTTTAGAATTATAATTATTAAATTATAACTGTAATATTAATGATTTAAAGTATAAAGAATATATCCTTAGCACTTTATTTTTATATCAAATTCAAGGATTGAGGAATATATTATTATGAGAAAACAAAAATAAATGGAGGAAATATTTGTGAGAATTTTGCCAAGTATAGAAAAACAAATAATAAATGACAAATTTAAAAAAGTAAAATCTAGTTTATTTGTTGGTAATTATGAAGATGAGTGTAAAGGTTGTTCAGAAAGAATGGAGGTTGTTTTAAGATTCGAATTAGATAATAATTATAATAATATATTTGTAAAAAACAATATGAAATTAATTATGTTTCTAGAAAATATATTGTATAATTCAAGCGTAATTTTGAACTTTAAAATAAATTTAAAAGATTGTAATGGAAATACATTAGAAGATATAGAAAGAAGAAAAACAGTTTGTAGAGAAGAAATTTGTAACTATATAGAGTTAAATATTTTAGATAGATGTAGTTCAATAGATTTAAGAAGAGTAAGTGAAATTAATATTATAATAGAAGGAAGAGATTTAGGAATAGCAGTATTTACATCTACAAATGGTAGAAATAAACCATTTTTATTTTTAGAAAGGTTCTGTTGTGAAGAAGGATGTAAGGGACCAAGAGGAGATAAAGGACCAAGAGGAGAGCAAGGGCCAAGAGGAAATAGAGGGCCACAAGGAGATCCAGGAGAACAAGGAGAGCAAGGAGAAAAAGGAGAAAAGGGAGATCCAGGAGAACAGGGACCAAATGGTTGTAAAGGTCTAAGAGGAGATAAAGGACCAAGAGGAGAACAAGGGCCACAAGGAGATCCAGGAGAACAAGGACCTATGGGAGAACAAGGACCACAAGGAGATCCAGGAATCCCAGGGCCAAGAGGAGAACAAGGCCCAAGAGGTGAAAGAGGACCAAGAGGAGAACAAGGAATAAGAGGAGAACAGGGAATTCAAGGTATACAAGGAGACCCAGGAGAAAAAGGAGAAAGAGGTGATAAGGGAGAAAGAGGAGATCCGGGAGAACAAGGAATAAGAGGAGAACAGGGAATCCAAGGTATACAAGGAGATCCAGGAGAAAAAGGAGAAAGAGGTGATAAAGGAGAACAAGGAGATCCTGGTGAGCAAGGACAACAAGGAGATCCGGGAGAACAAGGGCCAAGAGGAGAACAAGGACCACAAGGAGATAAGGGACCAAGAGGAGATAAAGGGCCAAGAGGTGACAAAGGACCAGAAGGTTGTGAAGGACCAAGAGGGGATAAGGGCCCAGATGGATGCAAAGGACCAAGAGGAGATAAAGGACCAAGAGGAGAACAAGGGCCACAAGGAAAAAGAGGACCTTGCGGATGCTCTTCAAATGAATGTTGTATAGAAAAAATTAAAAAAGTATTGGATTCATTACAAGGATGTGAAATTGGATTAGGTAATTTAGATGAGCCAATTGGATCTATAAATGGAAGAATTGAATGTACTGAAAACTGTATATTAATATTAAAAGAGAATTGTAAATATAATGCTTATCCTTTATGTAGTATAACAGGTATAATTTCATGTGAAAACTTAGATATAAATTGTAGTTGTGGAGATTCATATGAAAAAGAACACTGTAGTAAATGTGTTAAAGGATTAAAAAGATTGTTCTATATGTTAAAAGGTCATACAGTAGATATAGGAATACAAGGTAGTATATTAAATTTACAAGAAGTAACTATAGTGTCAGTAAATAATGGAATTGTCAAAGCAAAACAAAGAGATAAATATTACTATATAAGTTTATGCTTTATAACACAAGTAAAGAATATTTGTGAGGATATAGTATACAATGTATGTGATTAAAATTAAAGGTAGAAAACAGTAAAGTTTTCTACCTTATTTTTTAAGCTATTTCATCATTATTAGCAAATTGGCTATTGTAAAGAGTTGAATAGAATCCGCCTTTTTCCATAAGTTCATTGTGGTTACCTTGCTCAATAACATTACCTTGATCCATAACAAGAATTAAGTCCGCATCTTTTATAGTTGAAAGTCTATGTGCAATAACAAAGTTTGTTCTACCTTTCATAAGTCTTGTCATAGCATTTTGAATATAGCTTTCAGTTCTTGTATCAACTGAACTTGTAGCTTCATCAAGAATTAAAACTTTTGGGTTTGCTAAAATAGCTCTAGCAATAGTTAAAAGTTGTTTTTGTCCTTGAGAAATATTTGAAGCTTCTTCATTAAGAACTGTGTCATATCCTTCAGGAAGAGTTCTTATAAAGTGGTCAGCATGTGCAGCTTTAGCAGCAGTAATTATTTCTTCCATTGTAGCATTTTCTTTACCATAAGCTATATTATCTTTAATAGTTCCATTAAATAACCAAGTATCTTGAAGAACCATTCCAAACATACTTCTTAAATATCCACGACTGAAGTTTGTTATATCAGTTCCATCAAAAGTAATAGAACCATCATTAAGTTCATAGAATCTCATCATTAAGTTTATAAGAGTTGTTTTACCAGCTCCAGTTGGACCAACAATAGCTATAGTTTGACCAGCCTTAACATTAACATTCATATCTTGCATAAGAATTTTATCTTCTGAATATCCGAATTTAACATGATTAAAGTTAACATTTCCAGTAGGATTTTCTATAACTTTTGGATTAATTGGATCAGCAACAGCATCAAGTTCATCTAATATTTCAAAAACTCTTTCAGCAGCAGCCATTGTAGATTGAAGAACATTAGCAATATTAGTAGTTTGGCTGATTTGTTGAGTAAATTGTCTTGAATATTGAATAAATGATTGAATATATCCAACTTGAAGTTTTCCATTAACAACCATTATTCCACCAACAGTTGCAATAAAAACATAAGCTATATTACTTATAAGTCTCATAATTGGCATTAATATACCAGCCATAAATTGAGCTTTCCAAGCAGAAGCGTATAGCCTATTATTTATTTCATCAAATTCTTTAATAGCATCTTTTTCTTTACCAAAAGCTTTTATAACAGTGTGACCTGAATAAATTTCTTCAACATGTCCGCTTAATTTTCCAAGTTCTTGTTGTTGTTTAAAGAAGAATCTTTGAGATTTCTTTACAATTGGCATAGCAACAATAAAACATATTGGAAGAGTGATTATACAAATTAAAGTAAGTAATGGACTTATAGTAAGCATCATTATAGTTATACCAATTATAGTAATTACAGCAGTTATAAGTTGAGTTAAACTTTGTTGAAGTGTACTACTTATTGTATCAATATCATTTGTAACTCTACTTAGAACATCTCCTTGTGGATGTGTATCAAAGTAGTTTATTGGTAAGGTATGAAGCTTTTTATCTACAGCAGTTCTTAAACTTTGAACAGTTTTTTGTGCAACATCTGACATAATAAATTTTTGTAAGTATAAGAAAGCTGAACTTAAAACATAAAGTACTAAAAGTAATATTACATAATGTCCAAGTTTACTAAAATCTATAGAAGCATTAGGAATATGTTTAAATTTAGCTATCATTCCATCTAGAATTACATTAAGTGTATCACCAAGAATTTTAGGGCTAAAAACAGTAAATATTGTACTTAAAATTGTCATTAAAACAACTAAAATAAGTCTACCTTTAAAAGGACTTAAATATGTTAAAAGTCTTTTACCAGAACCTTTAAAGTTTTTTGCTTTTTCTCCAGGTTTTCCAACAGGGCGTTTACCACCAAAGCCCATGCCACCTGAAGATTTTTGTTTAGCACTACTCATTTTCTAGCTCCTCCTTTGAAAGTTGAGATGAAGCAATTTCTTTATAAACGTCACAAGTTTCAAGTAATTCCTTATGTTTTCCTTGTCCAACTATTTTACCTTCGTTTATAACTAAAATATTGTCTGCATCTTTTATAGTATTTATTCTTTGAGCAACTATTAAAACAGCTGCATTTGCTGTTTCTCCTTTTAAAGCTGCACGAAGTTTAGCATCAGTTTTGAAATCAAGAGCTGAGAAACTATCATCAAACATATAAACATCAGGTTTTCTTATTATTGCTCTTGCAATAGAAAGCCTTTGTTTTTGTCCACCAGAGAAGTTTCTACCTCCTTGTTCAACAATTGATTTAAATCCATTTTCTTTATTTAAAATAAAATCATATGATTGAGCAACTTTACTAGCATGAATCATTTCATCCATAGTAGCATCAGGTTTACCATATTTAAGGTTCTCTTCTATAGTACCTGAGAAAAGAACAGCTTTTTGAGGTACAAATCCAATGTTTTTTCTTAAAGCATCTAAAGTAAGATTTTTTATGTTAGTTCCATTTAAAAGAATTTCACCTTCAGTTGAATCATAGAATCTACTTACAAGGTTAAGAATAGTTGATTTACCAGAACCAGTACCACCTATAATAGCAGTAGTTTCTCCTGGCTTAACTTTAAATGAAATATTGCTAAGAGCATTATTCTCAGCTCCAGGAAAAGCAAATGAAACATTTTTAAATTCAAGAGTACCTTTATCATTAAATTCAGTAATTGAATTTTCAGTATCTACAATAGTAGGTTCAATAGCTAAAACTTTATTTATTCTGTCAGCAGAAGCAGCTGCTCTAGGAATCATAATAAATAGCATACTAATCATTACAAGTGAGAACATAATTTGCATTACATATTGAATAAATGCCATTAGATTACCAACTTCCATTGAACCAGAATTTATTTTATATGCTCCAAGCCAAATAATAGAAACTGAGGTAAGGTTTAAAAGAAGCATTAAAAGTGGCATTAAAATAGAAATTATTTTATTAACTTTTATAGCATTATCAGTAAAATCGAAGTTTGCTTCTTCAAATCTTTCTTTTTCAAAGTTTTGCTTGTTGAAAGCACGTACAACTCTTATACCAGTAAGATTTTCACGAAGTATTTTATTTATTTTATCAAGCTTAACTTGCATGGCTTTAAATCTTGGCATACCAATTTTACCTACAAATAATATTGATAAAATAACAACAGGCATTGCTACTAATAATATAAGTGAAAGCTTAGCATTAGTTTTTATAGCCATATAAATACCAGCTATACAAGTAAGAGGTGCAACTATCATCATATTTAATATAGTTATTAATAATTGCTGAACTTGTGTTACGTCATTAGTAGTTCTTGTTATAAGAGATGCAGTTCCTACTTTGTCCATTTCTGCAAGTGAAAAAGTTTCTGCTTTAGTAAAAACATATCTTCTAAGATCACGTCCAAATCCCATAGCAATCTTTGAAGAAATAAAGCTTGCAATTGCAGTTGCGATACCTCCTAATAAAGTTAATAGAATCATATACATTCCTATTTTTTCAATGTAGCTTACATCTTTACCTACAATACCTTTATCAACTATTTTTGATAACATAGTTGGAAGATATAACTGAGTAACAGTTTGAATTAAAAGAAGTATGACTACTATGATAAGAGGAAAGCTATATGGTTTTAATTTTTTGAAAAGTTTTAACAATTTAAACCACTCCCATCTTTAGTCTTTTTATACTTATCTAAATTAGTTTTTACTTTAATAAGTAAATTATTTAAAGTTTCAATTTCATCATCTGAAAAATTTTCTAAACATATTTTATCTATTTTATTTATAACAGATTTTAAATTGTAACAAGCTACTTTTCCTTTTTCAGAAAGAAAAACTCTAGATACACGGCCATCATGTTCGTCATTCTTTTTATAAAGAAAACCAGATTTCTCAAGACGTTTAATCATTACAGTTATTGTAGCTGGTTTAGTATTAAGAATATCTGCTATTTCTCTTTGACTTATTCCATCTTTTTTATTAAGAACAAAAAGAAGTTGAGGTTGACCAGGGTAAAGTCCTTCTTTTTCTAATTCACCGTGGCTAAGAGAAAAATGAGCTTTCATAACTTGACCTAATGTTTTTAAAAAATAGAAATCTTCCATAAAAATCTCCTTTCAAAAAGTTAGTCGGCTAATAATTAGTCGACTAACTAATATTACAACCAAAATTAAATAAAATCAATGAAAAATTTTGTAAAAAATGATATTATTTTAATGAAAATTGTATTTGCGAATAGGAGAAATTTAAATTGAATTATGTATATATATTAAAATGTAAGGATGAAACTTTATATACAGGATGGACAAATGATTTAGAAAAAAGATTTAAAGCTCATAAAGAAGGAAAGGGAGCAAAATATACTAGAGGAAGGGGACCTTTAGAATTAGTTTACTTTGAAGAATATGAAGAAAAAAGTTCAGCTTTAAAGAGAGAATATGAAATTAAAAAAATGAAGAGGGCGGATAAACTGAAATTAATAGAAAAAAAGAAATAAAAGTGATAAATTTCCAAAAATAAAGTTGCAAAAAGTAAAAATATTAATATAATATTAATATATAGAAGAATAAAAATATGCTATTATATTTGCAAGGTATAAAGATAAATTAGAAAAAGGAGTGATTTTATAGAAAAAAATTAAGTCAAAAAACAATATAAAGCGCCAGAACTAAGAATTCTTAGTTGACGAGGATGGGGAGTTATCGAGACTTCGGCGGGTGCCCCACGGTATCGCACTACCGTTAACAGCTAGCAAAACTATGGAGAGATTCGTAGGACAAATCTAGCTTGGTGTTAAAGCCTTCAATATTAGACTTTTGTAGTTTCCTAGGATTATTATACCTACTATTAATATTCTTTTAGCTAGGACAAAAGTTTATAGAAGATGAAAATTAAATATTAAAGTGATATGAAGGAAGGAAGAAACTTTTATGTGCGGAATAGTAGGATATGTTGGAGAAAAAAGAGCAACAAACTTTTTAGTAGAAGGATTATCAAAGCTGGAGTATAGAGGATATGATTCAGCAGGAGTAGCAGTTCAAGAAGGAGAAAGTCTTTCAGTTAGAAAACACAAAGGAAGATTAACTAATCTTGAGAAAGAGCTTGAAAAGAATTCCTTAGAAGGATGTGTAGGAATAGGGCATACTAGATGGGCAACTCATGGAGCACCATCAGATACTAACTCACACCCACACTTAAGCAATAATGGGAGAATAGCTGTTGTACACAATGGTATAATAGAAAATTACATTGAGCTTAGAAAATTCTTAGGAGAAAAAGGATACAAGTTCCTATCAGAAACTGATACAGAAGTAATCCCAAATCTTGTAGACTATTACTATGAGGGAAATCTTTTTGATGCTGTGGTTAAAGCTACAGAAAAATTAGAGGGAAGCTTTGCAATTGGAGTAATATCAGAAGAAGATAAAGATACTTTAATTGGAGTTAGAAAAGATAGTCCATTAATAGTTGGTTTAGGAGAAAATGAAAATTTTATTGCCTCAGATATACCAGCAGTTTTAAGTTATACTAGAAAAGTATACTTATTAGAAGATGAAGAATTTGTTCTTATGAATAAAGAGGGAGTAACTCTTTTAGACAAGAAGGGCAATAAGATAGAGAAAGAAATTTTCAATGTTACATGGGATGAAAAAGCAGCTGAAAAAGGTGGTTTTGATTCATTTATGTTAAAAGAAATTCATGAGCAACCAAAAGCGATTAGAGACACGATGACTTCTAGAATATCAATGGAGCATGGTGTTTTTTTTGATGATTTTAAAATATCAAAAGAAGAACTTGAAAGCATTGATAGAATTTATATAGTTGCTTGTGGAACTGCATATCATGCAGGACTTATGGGAAAAGCATCTATTGAAAGATTAGCAAAAATACCAGTAGAGGTAGATATAGCATCAGAATTTAGATACAGAAACCCATTAGTTACAGAAAAATCTTTAGTAATAATTCTTAGTCAATCAGGAGAAACTGCTGACACTTTAGCAGCACTTAGAGATTGTAAGAATGTTGGTGCAAGAGTTCTAGTTGTAACAAATGTAGTAGGAAGTACTATGTCAAGAGAAGCTGATCATGTTATATATACTATGGCGGGACCAGAAATTTCAGTAGCATCAACTAAAGCTTATACTACACAAGTATTAGTAATGCATATGATTGCAATTTACTTTAGTGAATTAAGAGAATTAAGTTCTAAAGAAGAATTAGATAATATTAAAAAAGAAATGTTAATGCTTCCAGAAGTAATTGAGGAAGTTTTGAATATAAAAGAAGATGTAAAAGCTATAGCAGAAGAAATAAAAGATGAAAAAGATCTTTATTTCTTAGGAAGAGGAATGGACTTCTTCTTAGCGCTTGAAGGATCATTAAAGCTTAAAGAGATTTCTTATATCCATTCAGAAGCATATGCTGGTGGAGAATTAAAGCATGGACCAATTGCTTTAATTGAAGAAGGAACTAAAGTTGTATCAATCCTTACTCAGAAAAACTTAATAGATAAAATGATAAGTAACGTAGTGGAAATAAAGTCAAGAGGAGCAAAAGTATTTGGAGTAACTTTCAAAGATATGGCGAAAGCTTGCCAAGTACTAGATAAAGTATTATTTATACCAGAAACTCATGAAATTTTAGCACCTATAGTTGCAGCAGTAACAATGCAATTATTAGCGTATTATGTAGCAAGTCTTAAAGGTTTTGATATAGATAAACCAAGAAACTTAGCTAAATCAGTAACTGTAGAATAATTATTATTTTAAGAAATTGAGAGTTGAATGTGAAGGAGATATTAAAATGAGCGATAGATTACAAAAATTACTAAATGAATATAAAGAAACTAAAAGATGTTTAGAAATGGGAATCGAATGGTTACCAAGTAATGATTTTGCAAAAGCAAAATTAGAAGTAGTAAACATGATAATAGAAGATTTAGAAAAAATAGATGCATAAATAAAAAACCTAGGGTATCCTAGGTTTTTTTATTTCTTTAAGAGGATTAGAAATAATTCTCTTATTTTTTTACTTAAAAATAAAATATATATAACAAATTTATATAAAAATGTATATAAAAAATTAGGTTATTAACAATTAAAAACTTATAAATTAAAGTATTATAGAGCTAAATTATATAAAGAGAATTTTTTTATTAGTTATTAAATTATTAATCTAAATTAGATTAGACATTTAAAAATAAGAAGTTTTAAATTTTAACTTTTAGGTATTATTTTTGAGATTTATAATAAGAAAAAGTACAAATTTTTAACAAAAAATATGTTGTAAACCATTAAATAATGAATTAAATATACTAAAAAAGTTAATAAATAGTAATTTTTACATAAATAAAATATGTAAATATAGACTTGGATGTTAATATTTAAAACGAATACAAAGATACTAAAATAATCTGTGAAAAGATGGTGTATTTTGAGTTTTATTGGAAAAAAAGTGATATTATTGGTTTAAGGAAACCGGTTACTAAATTTAATAAAAAATTATATTTAAAATTCAAATAATATTAACAAAAAATAGTCTTAAGATAATGAATGCGCTATAGCTTATTATAACTTTAATGAGGAAAGGTGAAATACTTATGAATATTTTCGTATGCATTAAACAAGTACCAGGAAATTCAAATGTAGAAGTTGATCCTGTTACTGGAGTTTTAAAAAGAGATGGAATAGACACTAAAATGAACCCTTATGATTTATATGCCTTAGAATCAGGATTAAAAATGAGAGAAGCAAAAGGTGGAAAATTAAATGTAATTAGTATGGGACCACCACAAGCTATGGAAGTTATAAGAGAAGCTTACTCTATGGGAGCAGACAATGGATATTTAGTATCAGATAGAAAGTTTGCTGGAGCAGATGTTCTTGCTACAAGTTATACATTATCACAAGGTATTAGAAAAATGGGGCAATTTGACATAATACTTTGCGGAAAACAAACAACAGATGGAGATACAGCACAAGTTGGGCCAGAAATGGCAGAGTATTTAAATATACCACATGTAGCTAATGTAAGAAAAATTGTTGAAGTTAAAGATAAATCAATAATAGTTGAAATGGATATGCCAGATACAGTAGAGATAGCAGAAGTAAAATTCCCATGTCTTTTAACTGTAGAAAAAGATATATGTCAACCAAGATTACCTTCTTACAGAAAAAAAATGGACACAAAAGATAGAGAAATTACAATGATAAGTTTAAAAGATTTTGAAGATAAAAATGAAATGAAATATGGTTTAAATGGTTCTCCGACACAAGTTGAAAGAATATTTCCACCAAAAGTTAATGATGATAGAGAAATGTGGAATGGTAGTGGAATTGATTTAAGTGAAAAAATGACTTCAAAATTGAAAGAATTAAAATTCATTTAGGGGGCTAAAAAGATGGCTAAATTAGTTGTAAATCAAGATAAAATAACTAACATAGAAGAACTTATAAAAATATGTCCATTTGGAGCAATGGAAGTAGTTGATGGAAAAGTTGAGATTGGTGCTGCATGTAAAATGTGTAGACTTTGTGTTAAAAAAGGACCAAAAGGTGCAGTTGAGTATATAGAAGAAAAAGTTCCTCAAATAGATAAGACACTTTGGAATGGAATAACAGTTTATGTTGATCACGTAGAAGGAGATATTCATCCTGTAACATTTGAACTTATAGGAAAGGCAAGAGAACTAGCTGACAAAGTTAATCAAAAAGTATACTGTTTATTTATGGGAGAAAATATTGGGGAAAGAGCTAAAGAATTACTTCATTATGGAGTAGATGAAGTTTTTGTATATGATAAAAAAGAACTTAGAAACTTTAGAATAGAACCATATACAGCAGTATTTGAAGATTTTACAAATAAAGTAAAGCCAGCAGTTTTATTAGTTGGGGCAACTACAGTTGGAAGATCACTTGCACCAAGAGTTGCTGCAAGATTTAGAACAGGATTAACAGCAGATTGTACAATTTTAGATATAAAAGAAAATACAGATTTAATACAAATAAGACCAGCATTTGGTGGTAATATAATGGCACAAATAGTAACTCCAAATTCAAGACCTCAAATGGCAACTGTTAGATATAAAGTTATGTCTGCACCAGAAAGAAATGAAAAAGAAAGTGGAAAAATCATAAATTGTGAAATTTCTTCTTCAAAATTAATTTCTAATATGGAAGTTAAAGGAGTTATTCCTAAAGAAAAAGAAACAGGAATAGCAGATGCAGAAGTACTTGTTGTTGCAGGTAGAGGAATAAAAGCAGAAAAAGATATGAATATGGTTAAAGAATTAGCTGATTTACTTGGAGGACAAGTAGCAGTTACAAGACCATTAATAGAATGTGGATGGGAAGATGCTAAAAAGCAAGTTGGATTAAGTGGTAGAACTGTAAGACCAAAACTTATAATAACACTTGGAGTATCAGGAGCAGTACAATTTACAGCTGGAATGGATAATTCAGATTATATTTTCGCAGTTAATACTGATGAAAAAGCTCCTATATTTAAGGTTGCGAACTATGGAGTCGTAGGAGATATATATGATGTAGTACCAAAATTAATTGAGAAAATAAAAGTTTCTAAGGGGGCATAATCATGAGTTATAAAATTATTGATTCAAAAGATATTAAAAATATAATTGAAATAATAAAAGATGAAGATAGAGTTTTAATGGGTGAAAATATAAGTGAGGAATATAGTCATGATGAACTTTCTGGAGTAAATAAATCACCAGAATTAGTAGTAAAAGTATCATCAACAGAAGAGGTTTCAGAGATAGTTAAATATGCAAATGAACATAATATAGTAATTACAGGAAGAGGAGCAGGAACAGGTTTAGTTGGTGCTGCAGTTCCGGTTTTTGGAGGAATAGTTTTAGATTTAACTTTGATGAATCATATTTTAGAACTTGATGAAGAAAATTTAACTTTAACAGTTGAACCAGGTGTTCTATTAATGGAAATCTCTAAATATGTAGAAGAACATGATCTTTTCTACCCACCAGATCCAGGAGAAAAAACAGCTACAATAGGTGGTAACATAAGTACAAATGCTGGAGGAATGAGAGCAGTTAAGTATGGAGTTACAAGAGATTATGTAAGAGGGCTAGAAGTTGTTCTACCAAATGGGGATATAGTTAATTTTGGTGGAAAAGTAGTTAAAAATAGTTCAGGATATTCATTAAAAGATTTAATGATAGGTTCAGAAGGAACTTTAGGAATAATAACAAAAGCTATATTAAAGCTTATACCTTTACCTAAAAAAGCAATTAGTCTTTTAGTACCTTTCCCAGATTTAGATAAAGCTATAGGAACAGTTCCTAAAATAATAAAATCAAAATCAATACCAACAGCAATAGAATTTATGCAAAGAGCGGCAATTGTATCATCAGAAGAGTATCTAGGTAAAAAATTCCCAGACAATCAATCAGATGCATATCTTTTATTAACTTTTGACGGAGATAGTAAAGAGGAAATAGAAAGAACTTATGATAGAGTTGCTAAGATTTGTTTAGAAGAAGGGGCAATAGATGTATTAATTTCAGATACTGATGAAAGACAAGAATCAATTTGGACAGCTAGAGGTGCATTCCTTGAAGCTATTAAAGCATCTACTACAGAAATGGATGAAGTTGATGTAGTTGTTCCTAGAAATAAAGTTTCAACTTTTGTTAAATTTACAGATGAATTACAAGAAAAAGTTGGAATAAGAATTAGATCATTTGGACATGCTGGAGATGGTAACTTACATGTTTATATATTAAGAGATAATTTAAATGAATCAGAATGGCATAAAAAATTAGAGAAAGCTATGGGATATATGTATGAAAAAGCAAATGAACTTGAAGGACAAGTTTCAGGTGAACATGGAATTGGATTTGCAAAAGTACCTTATATTAAAAAATCTTTACCAAAAGATAGTATAGATATAATGAGAGGTATTAAAGGTGTATTTGATCCAAATAATATATTAAATCCAGGAAAAGTTTGCGAATAAAAATTTTAGATAATTAAAAATAAATGAGGTTAATTTAAATCATACCACAGGTGATTTAGACTAGCCTCATTTTATATAAATTTTATAATGAAGGTGATAAAATGAGTTTTTTAGAAAAAGGTTTCGTTAAACCATCAGAAAGGATACTAAGATTAAAAGATGAAATTTTTAGTGCAAAGCCAGTTATAGAAGTAGATAGAGCTAGACTAATAACAGAATCTTTTAAGGAAACAGAAAATGAACCAATATTAATAAGAAAAGCTAAAGCGCTAAAAAACATTTTAGAAAACTTGCCAATAATAATAAGACCAGGAGAACTTATTGTGGGAAGTATGACTGTAAATCCAAGATCTTCTCAAGTTTTTCCTGAGTTTTCAAATAAGTGGCTTGAACAAGAGTTTGACACTTTAGCAAGTAGAACCTCAGATGCATTTTATATATCAGAAGAGTCTAAAAAAGAATTAAAAGAAATTTTTAAGTATTGGGAAGGTAAGACAGTAAGTGAACTTGCTACTTCTTACATGTCAGAAGAAACTAAAAAAGCAATGAAGTCAGATGTATTTACAGTATCTAATTATCATTACAACGGACTTGGACATTTATCAGTTGATTATAAAAAAATATTAGAAAAAGGATTTAATGGAATAATAGAAGAAGTAAAATTAAAAATTAATGAAGTTGATGAAAATGCAGCAGAAAATGTTAAAAAAATTGCATTTTGGAATTCTATAATTATTTCATTAGAAGCAAGCAAAAAATTTGTTCATAGATATGCAGAATTAGCAAGAGGAATGGCTGAAATAGAAAATGATAGCATAAGAAAAGGTGAATTGTTACAAATATCAGAAGTTTGTGAAACAATAGCAGAAGAACCAGCTAAAACATTCCAAGAAGCTTGTCAGTTATTCTGGTTTACTCAAATTATAATTAGTTTAGAGTCTAATGGACATGCAATATCACCATCAAGGTTTGATCAATATATGTATCCATATTTTAAAAATGACACATTGAGTGAAGAAGAAAAAAGAGAAATTTTACATTGTTTATGGATAAAATTTAATGATCCTAATAAAGTTAGAGATGCTGTTACAACAAAAGCATTTAGTGGATATTCAATGTTCCAAAATTTAATTGTAGGTGGACAAACAAAAGAAGGAAAAGATGCAACAAATGAATTAAGTTATATGTGTTTAGAAGCAACAGGAAGCTTAAAAACACCACAACCATCTTTATCAGTTAGAATATGGAGTAAAACTCCTTATGAATTCTTAATAAGAACTTGTGAAGTAACAAGAATTGGACTTGGACTTCCAGCTTATTATAATGATGAAGTTATAATTCCTATGTTAGTTAATAATGGAATAACTCTTGAAGATGCAAGAGATTATGGAATTGTTGGATGTGTTGAACCACAAGTTCCAGCAAAAACTGATGGTTGGTATGATGCAGCATTCTTTAATCTTGCAAAAGTATTAGAAATGACTATAAATAATGGTAATATAAATGGAATTCAATATGGTCCTAGAACAGGTAAATTTATAGAATTTAAAAATACAGATGAAATATTAGAAGCTTATAAGAAACAAACAGAATACTTTGTTTCTAAAATGATATCAGCTGATAATTGTGTTGATATAGCTCATGCAGAAAGAGCACCACTTCCTTTCTTATCATGTCTTTTAGATGATTGTATAAATAAAGGATTAGCAATACAACAAGGTGGAGGACATTATAGATTTTCAGGTCCTTTAGGAGTAGGAGTAGCTAATGTTGGAGATTCATTAATGGCTATAAAAACTCTTGTATTTGATCAAAAACAGATAACTTTAGAAGAATTATATAATGCATTAAAAACAAATTTTGGAGAACATGAAAAAGATAAAGTTAAAAAAGAAAGATATGAAGAAATAAGATATATGCTAATTCATAAAGCAGATAAATATGGAAATGATTTGGATGAAGTTGATGAATTTACTCGTGAAGGAGCATTAATATATTGTAAAGAGGTAATGAAACATAAAAATCAAAGAGGTGGTAAATTTATACCAGGACTTTATCCAGTATCAAATAATGTTCACTTAGGAGAATTAGTTGGAGCAACACCTGATGGAAGACTTGCTTTTTCAACTTTAGCTGATGGAGTTTCTCCAAGTAGAGGATTTGATGTTAATGGTCCAACAGCAGCCGCAAATTCAGTTGCAAAATTAGATCATTTCAGTGCTCCAAGTGGAACTTTATTTAATCAAAAATTTAATACTGGCTCTTTAAAAGGAGATAATGGTTTAGAAAATTTAGGTTCTATAATAAGAAGTTATTTTGATCAAAAAGGAATGCATATGCAATTTAATGTAATTGATAAAGAAACATTATTAAAGGCACAAAAACATCCAGAAGATTATAGAGATTTAATAGTTCGTGTTGCTGGATATAGTGCACAGTTTGTATGTTTAGATAAAGGAGTTCAAGATGATATTATCAAGAGAACAGAACAAACAATGTAATATTACAGGAAGAGTTTTTAATATACAAAAATTTTCTGTAAATGATGGGCCAGGAATAAGAACCATTGTATTTTTAAAAGGATGTCCATTAAGATGTAAATGGTGTAGTAATCCTGAATCTCAAAATAAAGAATTTCAATTAATGTATAATAATCAAAATTGTATTGAATGTTATAAGTGTGTACAAACATGTGGAAAATGTGCAATCGAAAAAAATAATAGTGGAAAAAAATTAAAAATAAATAGAAATATATGTGATGATTGTGGAAAGTGTGTTGAAAAGTGTTATTCTGAAGCACTTGTAATGTCAGGAAAAAATATGACTGTAGAAGAAGTCATAAAAGAAGTTAAAAAAGATTCAGCCCAATTTAGACGCTCAAAAGGTGGTTTAACTATCTCTGGGGGAGAACCTTTAATGCAAGAGGAGTTTACAAAACAATTATTAATTGAAGCAAAAAGAAATGGAATAAATACTGCAATAGAGACTACTGGATATGGAAATGAAAAATTTATTGAAGAAATAATTCCTTTAATAGATGTAATTTTATTAGATATAAAAAATCTGAATTCTGAAAAACATAAAAAGTTTACAGGAGTAGATAATAAAATTATATTAGAAAATACAAAGAGAATAGCTGAATTAGCAAAAGAATTAATAATAAGAGTTCCTGTAATACAAGGATTTAATGCAGATAAGAAAAGTATAAGAGATATAGCAAAGTTTGTTAGATCATTAGAAACAATAGATGAAATTCATCTTCTTCCATATCATAAAATGGGTGTCAATAAATATGAATGTTTAGGAAGAGATTATGAGCTTTTAGATTTAGAAACACCAAGTGAAAAATTAATGGATGATTTAAGAGAAGAAGTTTTAAAAGAAGGATTAATGTGTAATATAGGAGCAGTTTAGCAGAAAAGGGCATCTCAAAATTTGAGGTGTCCTTTTTAGTTTTAAATGTTTCATTTGTATTTAGAGAAGGTACTATTATTTGATTATAAATTTAAATTAAAAACATAAAGAGAGTAAGAGAATAAATAAAATTTTGGAATATTAATATAGATATCTATTAATATTATATTGTGAAAGTAAATTTATTAACATATAATGGAATAAAGGTTTAGGGATTAGGAGAAGTGTTATGAGAAAGTATATTTTTTTAGGTTTAATTACAATTATGTTATTACCTTTAAGTTTAACTCAATGTAACACTAATGATAAAAATTTAGACAAAACAGAATATGAATATCCTCATATAAATGAAGCTTTAAATGAGTTATATGAAAATAGAGAACTTAAAAGTGATATAGAAGCAGAAAATACTATTAGAAGAGCTATAGAATCTAAAAATAATAAAGATGAAAAACAAGTAAAAAGATATTATGAAGAGAGATATAGAGACTCCGACTTTAGATTGGAGAATCTGAAAAGTATTAAATTAAAGAAAATTGAGTTTATTGATGATATAAACATGTATAAACAGTATATAAAAGACTGGATATTAGTTAAGAAAATAAATATAGAAGATTTAAAAATTTACTTAGTTACTTATGATGCACAATATATTGATGAGCTTAAAGAACCAGTTGGTAATGGAGAAGATATGAAATATTGCACACTTATTAAAGAAGAAACTGGTGATTGGAAAATTCATCAGGTTGGAGAATGGTAGAATCTATAAATAAAAATTAATTTTGATGGTCAAATAGAAAAATTATAGTTTATTATTAGAAGAATATATAAGAAAAAATATGATTAAACGGTAAAATTAAAAAGTTATATAAATAGTAAAAAGTTGATTTTTATATTAATAAAAATCAACTTTTATTATGTATAAATATTAATTTGTATTTATCAGAATTAAGATAAAACATTATTTTTTATTTAAATTAGAATTTTTTATTGAATATATGAAATAAAATATAATAGCTACAACAATAAAGATAATAAAATAAATCCATGTTGAAAATGGTAAGCTGACCATCAAAAATCCACAACTTAATATAGCTAAAATAGGTATTAAAGGAACGAATGGTGTTCTAAATCCTCTTTTAAAATCTGGATTAGTTTTTCTAAAAACTATAACTGATAAAGAAACCATTAGATATACAAATAATAATGCTAAAGTAGAAGCATTAGCAAGGCTATCTAATTGAACAAATCCAGATAGTATTGCTCCAATTATTCCAATAGTCCATAGAGAAACATTAGGAACTGCATGTTTATTTTGTTTAGAAAATACTTTTGGAATTAATCCATCACTTGAAAGTGCAGATAAAATACGAGAATTTCCAAATCCAATAGCAAATATTATAGCAAGAATTCCTAAAATAGCTCCTATTGATAATATGCTTGAAGCTAAATGATGTCCAACTTGGAGTAATGCATAAGCTAAAGCATCACCTTGATTTAAATCTTTATATGGAACCATTCCAGTTAATACAAAGGAAACTATACAATATATTATTGCACAAGCAATTATTGATAAAATTAATGCTCGTGGTAAAGTTTTTTGAGGATTTATAGTTTCTTCAGCAGCAGATGCTGTAACATCAAACCCTGTATAAGCGAGAAATAATACAGAAGCACCACTTATTACGCCAGAGATTCCCATAGGAAAAAAAGGAGTTAAATTATCAATATCAATATAAAACACACCAACTAATACAAAAATTACTATTACTAAAACTTTTAATATAACTATTATATTATTAAATAATTTACTTTCATTTCCGCCTAAAGATAATATGTACATTATAAAAAGAGTTATTAAAACAGCTGGTAAATTTATAATTCCACCATTGCTTGGAATTTTAGAAATAGCAATTGGTAAGCTTATATTAAATATTTCCAAGAAAGAATTTAAATAGTCAGACCAACCATTAGAAACTAATCCTAAGGCTAATACATATCCAAAAATAACCGAAACTCCAACTATATATCCAAAGATTTCTCCGAGAGACACATATACATAGGTATAAGAACCACCAGAACTTGGAATAGATGAAGCAAATTCGCTATAACATAAAACTACAAATATAGATGCAATACCTGCAATTATAAAAGATAGAATTTCTCCAGGTCCAGCAAGGGTAGCAGCAACAACACCAGGAAGAACTAAAACTCCAGTCCCAATTACTGCACCAATACTCATAAGTGTTAAATCAAGAGTTTTTAAAGTTCTTTTTTTATTACTCTTATTAGAGTCTGATATTACATCATTTACATTTTGCTTTCTGAAAATATTCATTAAAACAACCTCCCTCTCTTTAGTTAGTATTAGTGATGAGAACAAAAATATTCATTAATGGGTCATATAGCATTAATATAATTATGTTAATATTAGAAAAAAAAGGAGGGAGTTTTATTATGTTTAGAAAGCTTAGAAAAATAAACTATGAAATACCAAAAGAAAGAGTAGAAGAATTAATAAAAACAACAGAATATGGAGTTTTATCAACAGTTGGAGAAGATGGTTATCCATATGCAGTTCCAGTAAATTATGCTTATATAAATGGAAATATTTATTTTCACTGTGCTAGAGAAGGACATAAGCTAGATAATATTTCATTTAATAATAAAGTTTCATTTACATTAGTTCCATATTCAAAAGTATTATCTGAAAAATTTGATAGTGAATATGAAAGTGTAGTTATATTTGGAAAAGCTGAAGAAGTTTTTGATAAAGAAAAAATTGATGGGCTTTTAGGATTAGTTTATAAATATTCACCAGAATATGTGGAAGCAGGAAAAGCATATATAGATAGAGCTCAAGATAAAGTTAGAATTATGAAAATAAGCTTTGATTATGTTACAGGTAAAACTTATAAAGAATAGTTCTATTAAAGAAGAGCATAACTATAAAAGTTATTTTAATACTTTTATAGTTATGTTCTTTTTTTCTGAATATATGTTAGTATATTATATAAAGTATAAAATTGAAATAAAATTGTAATTGTAAATTTAACAAAGTTATTGTTACAATAATAAAAAGAACCACGGTTTAATGAAATAGATTATAAAGTGGTTCTTTTATATTATTTAAAGTGAAATTATAATTAGCTTTAGTTAAATGAGATATAGAAAAACTTCAGGAGGAAGAAATTTTGAAAATAGCAGTATGTATAAAACAAGTACCAAGTAGTGAACATGTTGATGTTGATACAGAAAAAGGTATTTTAATAAGAAATAATTTAGAAAATAAAATGAATCCATTAGACTTACATGCATTAGAAGTAGGTGTTAATATAAAAGAAAATGTAGGTGGAGAAGTTTCTGTTATAAGTATGGGACCACCACAAGCTAAAGAAATTATAAAAGAAGCTTATTCAATTGGAGCAGATAAGGGATATCTTTTATCTGATAGAAAATTTGCTGGGGCAGATGTTCTTGCAACAAGTCATGCACTTGCAGAAGGAATTAAGAAAATTGGAGATTTAGATCTTATTTTATGTGGAAAATTAACAGTTGATGGTGATACAGCACAAGTAGGACCAGAACTTGCAACTCTTTTAAACATTCCTCATATAATAGCAGTTAAAGAAATTGTTGAATGTAAAGAAGATTCAATAGTAGTAGAAAGAGAAATGGAAAATGGAACACAAATAGTCGAAGTTAAGTTCCCTTGTCTTTTAACTATAGATAAAGAAGCTTCAGAACCAAGACTTCCTTCTTATATAAAAATGAAGGAAAGCAGAGATAGAGAAATAAAAATATTCAGCATGAACGATTTAGAAGATACAAATGAAATGAATTATGGTTTACAAGGTTCACCAACAAAGGTTGAAAATATTTTTAAAGCAACAAGTGAAAAAGAACAAGAACTTTGGAATGGTGATGGAGAAGTACTTGGGGACAAGTTCTCAGAAAAACTAAAGGAACTAAAGTTTATTTAGAGGAGAAGAGTAATGAATAAAAAAATATTAGATAAAAGCCTTTGGAAAGGTATATTAGTTTACGTTGATTATTTAGAAGATAAAATACATCCAATAACATTTGAACTTATAGGAAAAGCTAGAGAGTTAGCAGATAAAGTAAATGAAAAAGTATATTGCTTAATGATAGGACATAATTTAGAAGAAAAAGCAGAAGAATTACTTCACTATGGAGTAGATGAAGTACATATCTATGATAATGAAGAGTTAAAAGATTTTAAAATAGAACCATATGAAAAAGCTTTTGAAGATTTTGTAACTTGGATTAAACCTTCAGTTATACTAGCACCAGCAACTTCAACAGGACTTTCATTAGCACCAGCAGTTGCAGCTAAGTTTAAAACAGGTCTAACAGCAAACTGTACAATTCTTAATATTAATGAAAATGGAGATTTAGTTCAAACTAGACCAGCTTTTGGTGGAAACATAATGGCTGATATGTTAACTCCTAACAATAGACCTCAAATGGTAACAGTTAGATATAAAGCAATGACTCCAGCTGAAAGAAAAGAAGAAGTTTTCGGTAAAGTAGTAAAATGTACTATAGATAAAGAAGATTTAGAATCAAAAATAGAAATATTAGAAACAAAAACAGAAGAAAAATCAAATGATTTAACAGAGGCAGATGTTATTGTTGTTGCTGGTAGAGGTGTTAGAAACGAAGAGGATATGCAAATGATTAATGAGCTTGCAAATCTTTTAGGAGGACAAGTTGGAGTAACTAGACCTCTAATTGAAAAAGGATGGGCAGATGAAAAGCTTCAAATTGGAATAAGTGGAAGAATGGTTAGACCAAAACTTATAATAACTTGTGGTATTTCAGGAGATGTTCAGTTCTCAGCAGGTATAGATAAGTCAGATTATATATTTGCAATAAATAGTGACCCAGACGCACCAATATTCCAAATTGCTAACTATGGAATAGTTGGAGATCTTTATAAGGTTATTCCTAGATTAATAGAAAATATAAAGAGGGAAAAAGAGGAACAATAATATGAGTTATAAAGTATTAGATACAAATGATATAAATTTTTTAAAGAAAATAATTAATGATGATAAAAGAGTTCTTATAGATGGAGATATAAGAGAAGAATATAGCCATGATGAATTATGTGGAATTCAAAAGTATCCAGAAGTTGTTCTTAAAATTAAAGAAACAAGAGAAGTTTCAGAAGTAATGAAATATGCTAATGAAAATAATATTCCTGTAACTCCAAGAGGAACAGGAACAGGGCTTGTAGGAGCAGCAGTTCCAATTCATGGTGGAATTTTATTAGATCTTTCAACAATGAATAAAATAGTTGAAATTGATGAAGAAAACTTAACTGTTACTGTTGAAACAGGAGTTTTATTAATGGATTTAACTAAATATGTTGAAGAACATGACCTTTTCTATCCACCAGATCCAGGAGAAAAAACAGCTACAATAGGTGGTAACATAAGTACAAATGCTGGAGGAATGAGAGCAGTTAAGTATGGAGTTACAAGAGATTATGTAAGAGGACTTGAAGTTGTTTTACCAAATGGTGAAGTAGTAGAACTTGGAGGAAAAGTAGTTAAAAATAGTACAGGATATGCATTAAAAGATTTAATGATAGGTTCAGAAGGAACTTTAGGAATAGTAACAAAAGCTATATTAAAACTTCTTCCATTACCAAAGAAAACAATTAGTCTTTTAGTACCATTCCCTAATTTAGATAAAGCAATTGGAACAGTTCCTAAAATAATAAAATCAAAAAATATTCCAACTGCTATTGAGTTTATGCAAAGAGCTGCAATAACTGCTTCAGAAGAATTTTTAGGAAAGAAATTCCCAGATAGTAAAGCAGATGCATATTTAATTTTATCTTTTGATGGAAATACAAGAGATGAAATAATAAAGAACTTTGAAAATGTAGCTGAAATATGTCTAGAAGAAGGAGCTCTTGATGTACTTGTTTCAGATACAGCTGAAAGAAACGCTGCTATTTGGTCAGCAAGAGGAGCTTTCTTAGAAGCTATTAAAGCTTCAACTACTCAAATGGATGAAGTTGATGTAGTAGTTCCAAGAAATAAAATTGCTGAATTTGTTAACTATACTCATGAATTAGAAGAAAAATATAAAATAAGAATAAGATCATTTGGACATGCTGGAGACGGAAATCTTCATATTTATATATTAAGAGACGAATTAGACCAAGAAGCATGGGAAGATAGAATGAGAAAAGCTATGAATGATATGTATGCTATGGCTAAAGAAATGAAAGGTCAAGTATCAGGAGAACATGGAATAGGATATGATAAAATTGATTTTATGAGAGAATCAATAGGAGAAGCTAGTTATCAGGCAATGAAAGCTATAAAATTAGCATTAGATCCTAAAAATGTTTTAAATCCAGGAAAAGTAGTTAAATAAAAATAATTTTATAATTAATATGAAATAAGACTTTTATAATAAAAGTCTTATTTTTTTATTATATTTTTATTTCAAGTATTTAAAATAATTTACGATAATATATTAAGAAAAATAATTATGTAAAGGAAAATTTTAATACTATGATTTATAATAAAACACCATTTATTATTGGGATAATTGCATTAATTTTAATTTATTTAACTGTAATATCAATGATTAGATATTTAGAAAATGACTAAATATTTTTATTTATTAATTTTATCGTGTAGATACAGAACTTTTAATAAATATAAAGG
>NZ_LTAY01000071.1 GCF_002050515.1 Clostridium thermobutyricum DSM 4928
AAGATTAGATTTCCCATAGCGTAAGCTAGTAAGATCCCTTGAAGAACACAAGGTTGATAGGTTAGGGGTGTAAGCATGGTAACATGTTCAGCTGACTAATACTAATAGATCGAGGGCTTGACCAATAAAAATATCAACAGAATTTGATGTGCAATTTTCAGAGAACATCTGATAATTTGGTGATGATGGCATAGAGGGTACACTCCTTCCCATTCCGAACAGGAAAGTTAAGCTCTATAACGCCGATGGTACTGCATGGGAGACTGTGTGGGAGAGTAGGAAGTTGCCAAGTGAGAAAGAGAAAAGGATAGTATAAACTATCCTTTTTTTAATGGATAAAATTAATTTACAAAAAATTTATGTGATATGAGACAGATAATTAGAATCTGTCTCTTATTTACGCGGTTAAAAATCAAAGGGGGAATTTTTATAAATGAAAAAACCAGAGTTTTTTTCTATGATTCAAAACAGAAAAAAATTATTGACAAAAGAACAAGTTATTAATGATGTTATAGCAGGAAGTGTTGTTGCTATTATTGCATTACCATTATCTATTGCTATAGGAATTTCATCAGGAGTTAGTCCAGAAAAAGGACTTTTAACTGCAATTTTAGCAAGCTTATGTGTTTCTATTTTTGGTGGAAGTAGAGTACAAATAGGAGGACCTACAGGAGGATTTGTTGTAATTGTTTATGGAGTAATTCAAAAATATGGTTTTACTGGATTAATAATATCAACTCTAATGGCTGGATTTATTTTAATTATTTTAGGATTATTTCGTTTAGGAAATTTGATTAGATTTATACCTAAAAGTATAATTTTGGGTTTTACAGCAGGAATAGGAGTAGTTTTATTTAGTGCCCAAATACAAGAGTTTTTTGGTCTTAGAACTGGTAAGCTTCCTGTTAGCTTTTTTGGAAAATGGAATTTATATATTTTATCATTTAAAACTGTAAGTATAACTACCTTAATATTGGGGATAATATCTATATTAATAATAATTACATTTCCTAAAGTAAATAGAATCATACCTAGTTATTTAATTGCATTAATAGTAGTTACATTAATTGTAAAGTTTATGAATATAAATGTAGATACAATTGGTAGCTCTTTTGGACACCTTAGCTCCTCAATTCCTATGCCTGAATTACCGGCTTTGGGAACAATTAATATTAAAAATCTTATACTACCATCTATAACTATAGCATTTTTAGGATACATACAAGCATTACTTACAGCTGTAGTATCAGATGATATGATAGGAGAAAAACATAGTTCAAATACTGAGCTTATAAGTCAAGGGATAGCCAATATAGTATCTTCTTTATTTGGAGGAATACCAGCTACAGGAGCAATAGCTAGAACAACTGCAAGTATAAAAAATGGAGGAAGAACACCGTTAGCTGGATTAGTTCATGCTGGAATATTATTATTTATTCTTCTTATATGTGTACCACTTCTTCAATATGTTCCTTTAACTGTATTAGCAGCTATACTTATAGTGGTTTCATATAATATGGGGAATTTTGGTGATTGTATAAAGCTTATTAAAGAAGATAAAGCTAGTGGATTTGAACTTATTTTAACTCTTATATTGACTGTATGTGTTAATTTAGTTATTGCAATAGCAATAGCAATGATAGTTCATTTAATTAGAGTTAAAATAATAAATAATAAAATTCATACTAATAGAATTAATATAAGAAGTAAAAAAATTGGGATTGCATAATTTTAAAATTAATTAAGAATAATATATATAAGTAAATCTATAATTTAGGGGAGGTATAGGATTTGTAAAATATTAATGTACCTATGGGTTAGGATAGGGTATTAAAATTAAGATTCAATTAATAGGTACAGTTTTTATGAAATTGAAAGAAAAATAAGTTTTGAAATATGAGAATATAGAGAATATGGTATAGAAGGAGTTAATATAAATGAAAGTTTTATATGTGGGGGGAGAGGCAAACCCTTTTATTAAAAGTGGAGGACTTGGAGATGTATTAGGAGCATTACCAAAGGAGTTGGTTAAGAATGGTGTGGATGCAAGAGTTATAATTCCTAAATATAAAAATATAAAGAAGGAATTAAATAATAAACTTAAATTTATAAAATGGTTTATGGTCAAAGTTGGCTGGAGAAATCAATATTGTGGAATATTTGAATATGATTATGAAGGAGTTAAATATTATCTTTTAGATAATGAATATTATTTTGGAAGAGAAGGAATGTATGGGTATGTAGATGATGGTGAGAGATTTGCTTTTTTTACTAGAGCTGTATTAGATTTTATGAAAGAGATTAATTATCAGCCTGATGTTATCCATTGTAATGATTGGCATACGGGAATGATACCTGTGCTATTAAAGTTAGAGTATTCAAGAGATTTATTTTATTGTGATATGAAAACTGTATTTTCAATTCATAATTTAAAATTCCAAGGTACTTTTGATAAAAATATATTATCTGAATTATTTGGATATGATTTAGAACCTTATTATAATGGAAGTTTAGCATTTGATGATGGGATAAGTTTTATGAAAGGTGGAATTATGTATTCTGATATAATTTCTACTGTCAGTAATTCGTATGTAGATGAAATAAAATCTGTGGAATATGGAGAGAGAATGGATTCTATATTAAATGAAAGAGCTTATGCATTACATGGAATACTAAATGGAATAGATTATGATGAATATAATCCTGAAAATGATAAATTTATATATAGTAAATTTAATAGAAATAATTACGAACAAGGTAAGAAAGAAAATAAAATAAATCTCCAGAAAGAACTTAAAATTAAGATAAATAAAGATATACCTGTAATTGGAATAGTATCAAGACTTACAAGTCAAAAAGGACTTGATTTAATTGTCTCCATGATTGATAGAATTTTGCAAAGAGATGTACAATTAATAATTTTAGGAACAGGGGATCATCATTTTGAAGAGCATTTTAAAAATTTACAATATAGATATAGAGAAAAGGTATCTGCAAATATTTTTTTTGATGACTCTTTAGCACATAAAATATATGCATCTTCAGATATATTTTTAATGCCTTCTTTATTCGAACCTTGTGGATTAGGACAACTTATAGCTTTAAGATATGGCTCTATACCTATTGTTAGAGAAACTGGGGGATTAAAAGACACAATTTCAGCATTTAATAAATATACTGGAAAAGGAAATGGTTTTAGTTTTAAGAATTATAATGCTTATGAAATGGTAAATATTATTGAAGAGGCATTAGATACATTTAAAAATAAAGATGTTTGGAATTCTATAGTAAAACAAGCTTTAGATTCGAATAATAGCTGGGAAAAATCCGCAAAGGATTATTTAAAATTATATGAGAGCTTTTAGATAATCCTTATAAATAGGGGGTATATTTTTATGATAAATATAGGAAAAGAAGAATTCAAAAAGGCTTATTTAAAAAAATTTCTTGAAATTCATGGGGAAGAACTAGGTGAAGGTAATAGTTATAAAAAATATGAAGCTTTAGGTAACTTGGTAAAAGATTATGTAGGCGAAAAGTGGGTAGAAACTACAAAGAAATATAATAATAGTGGAGAAAAACAGATTTATTATTTTTCAATGGAGTTTTTATTAGGAAGACTTCTTGGAGATGCTCTATTAAATTTAGGAATAAGAGATGTCTGTAGAGAGGCATTAAAAGATTTAGGAATAGATTTAGAAGAATTAGAAAGCTTAGAACATGACCAAGGATTAGGTAATGGAGGATTAGGAAGGCTAGCAGCTTGTTTTCTTGATTCTATGGCATCACTTAATATTGCAGGACATGGTTGTGGAATTAGATATAAATATGGATTTTTTGAACAAAGAATAGTAGATGATAAGCAAGTTGAAGTTTCAGATAATTGGCTAAGAGACGGGAATTTATGGGAGAAAAGAAAACAAGATAAAAAAGAAATAGTAAAATTTGGTGGAGAGGTGATTACAGAAGAAGTAAATGGTGTTATGAAGTTTACTCATGTAAATTATGAACCTATTTTAGCTATTCCTTATGATACTCCAGTAGTAGGATATGAACATGAGACAATAAATAATTTAAGGCTTTGGAGCGCAGAAACTGTAAGTGATGAATTTGATTTTTCTTCATTTAGTAGAGGTGAATTTTTAAAAGCTTTAGAATATAAAAATTCAGTTGAAGCAATTTCACAGGTTTTATATCCAAATGATACTCAATATGAAGGGAAAATATTAAGACTTAAACAACAATATTTCTTTGTATCTGCTGGAGTTCAAAGTATAATTAGACATTATAAGAAACATGGTGGAAGAATAGAAAATCTAGATGAAAAAATAGCTATTCATATAAATGATACTCATCCAACATTAGCTATTCCAGAATTAATGAGGATACTTTTAGATGAAGAAGGATTAGGATGGGAAGAAGCTTGGAAGATTACTACTGGAACTATTTCTTATACAAATCACACAATACTTGCAGAAGCATTAGAGAAATGGCCAATAGATATGTTTAAGGAACTTTTACCAAGAATTTATATGATAGTTGAAGAAATAAATAAAAGGTATTGTCAAGAACTTTGGAATAAATATATAGGTCAATGGGATAAGATTTCTAGAATGGCAATCATAGCTGATGGACAAGTTAGAATGGCTCACTTAGCAGTAGTAGGAAGTCATAGTGTAAATGGGGTTGCCAAGCTTCACACTGAAATTTTAAAGAAACAGGAAATGAAAGATTTATATTATTTTTATCCAAATAAATTTAATAATAAAACCAATGGAATAACTCATAGAAGATGGCTTATAAAAAGTAATCCACAATTAACTAAACTTCTTAAAAATACAATAGGAGATGGATTTATAAAGCATCCAACAGATTTAATTAAATTTGAAGCTGAAGTGCGTAAAAAAGAAATTCAATTAGAACTTGCAAAAATAAAAAGATTAAATAAAGAAAAACTTGCAAAAACAATTTTAAATACAAAAGGGATAATAATAGATCCTGATTCAATTTTTGATGTTCAGGTAAAAAGGATTCATGCATATAAGAGACAAAGTTTAAATTGTTTAAAAATAATGCATTTATATAATGAGATTTTAGCAAATCCTAATAAGGATATGGTTCCAAGAACATTTATATTTGGAGGGAAAGCAGCTCCTAGCTATTACTTAGCAAAAAATACAATTGAATTAATAAATAAGATTGCTAATGTAATAAATAATGATAAGAGAGTTAATGAAAAAATGAAAGTAGTATTTTTAGATAACTACAGAGTTTCTTTAGCAGAAGAAATAATTAGAGCTACTGATTTAAGTGAGCAAATATCAACTACTACTAAAGAGGCATCAGGAACATCAAATATGAAATTTATGATGAATGGTGCATTAACAATAGCTACATTAGATGGGGCAAATATAGAAATAAAAGATGAAGTTGGATTAGATAATATATTTATATTCGGATTGCAATCGCAAGAAGTATTAGATTATTACAAATATGGTGGATATTCATCTTATGAATATTATAGAGATGATCAGAGAATAAGAGCAGTAATAGATGATTTAATAAATGGAAGATATTGTTCTGATAAAGAAAGGTTTAGACCAATATATGATAATTTAATAACTTATAATGATGAGTTCTTTGTTTTAAAAGATTTTGATTCTTATATAGAAACAAATTCTAGAGTTGATAATGAATTTAGAGATTTATATAAATGGCAAAGAAAATGTGGAATAAATATAGCACATTCAGGAATATTTTCGTCAGATAGAACAATATCAGAATATGCAACAGGCATTTGGGGATCAGAACTTATATACAAAAATTTATAATATAAAAATTAGTTTTATGTTTAATTTAAGAAGTAAGGTTGTTTAGATTTTAAACAACCTTATTTTGATTTTAAAAACTTATGTATAAATCTAAAAATCCTATCATATGTTTTATTGATATAGAAAGTAAAGCAAGATATGAGAGGAGAGTGGATATGAATAAGAATAATATGATTGCAATGATATTAGCAGGAGGACAAGGCTCAAGGCTTGGAGTTTTAACAAAAAACTTAGCAAAGCCAGCAGTTCCTTTTGGAGGAAAGTATAGAATAATAGATTTTCCTTTGAGTAATTGTTCAAATTCAGGAATTTACACTGTAGGAGTATTAACTCAGTATAAACCTTTAGAATTAAATTCACATATAGGGATAGGAAGTCCTTGGGATTTAGATAGAAGAGGAAGTGGAGTTAGTATATTACCACCATATCAAGAAGAAGATGGAGGAAAATGGTATAAGGGAACTGCAAATGCAATATATCAGAATATAGAATATATAGATAGCTATAATGCAAAATATGTACTTGTATTATCAGGAGATCATATTTATAAAATGGATTATTCTAAAATGTTAGATTTTCATAAAGAGAAAGAAGCAGATGCGACTATTGCAGTAATAAATGTTTCTAAAGAAGAGGCAACTAGATTTGGGATAATGAATACAAATCCAGATCTATCTATTTATGAATTTGAGGAAAAACCAATGTTCCCAAAGAGTACAAATGCTTCAATGGGAATTTATATATTTAATTGGGAAAACTTAAAAAAACATCTATTAGAAGATGAAATGAATCCATTATCGAATAATGATTTTGGAAAGAATATAATTCCAAAGATGTTAGAGGAGAATAATAAGTTATTTGCTTATCCTTTCAAGGGATATTGGAAAGATGTAGGAACTATAGAAAGTCTTTGGCAAGCAAATATGGATTTATTGAAAGATGATAATGAACTATGTCTTCATAATGATGAATGGAAAATATATTCTGAAAACCCTGTAAGTCCAGCACAAATGATAGGAAAAGATGCTAGTGTTAAAAATACATTAGTTGTTGAAGGGTGTGTAGTTAAAGGAAAAGTAAGAAATTCTGTACTTTTTCAAGGAGTTCATATTGGAAAAAATACAATAATAAAAAATTCTGTAATAATGAATAATGCTTATATAGAAGATGATGTAGTAATAGAGAAGGCAATAATAGGAGCAGATGCAAGAATAGGAAAAGAATCTCATATTGGAAATGGAAAAGAAATAGCGGTTGTTGCATCTAAAGAATATATAGAAAAAGGAAGTAGGATAGATTCAGAATATAAACTTTAATTTATGGAGAGTGAAAGGAAGATGAAAGATTGCATAGGAATAATAAATTTAGATGAAAATGAAAAAGGAATGGAGGAACTAGTAAAAAAAAGAGTACTAGGTTCTGTTCCAATAGGAGGAAAGTATAGGATTATCGATTTTGTATTATCGAATATGACTAATTCGGGAATTGAATGTATAGGAATATTTACTAAAAATAAATCGAGATCATTAATGGATCATTTAACTAATGGTAGACCTTGGGATTTGCATAGGAAAAAAGATGGACTTAAAGTGTTTAACTTTGGAGATAATGAACCTTATTATGAAGATGTTCATAATTTTTTAGATAATATAGCTTTTGTTAAATATAGTAGAAAAGAATATGTATTATTAGCTCCTTCATATATGATATGTAATATAGACTATAGTGAAATAATATATAATCACAAAAAAAGCGATAATGATATTACAGTTATTTATAAAGAGGTGAATAATGCAGACAAATCATTTATTGATTGTGATGTTTTAAATATAGATGAAAAAAATAGAGTTATAAGTGTTGGAGAAAATTTAGGAGAAAAAAAACATGCTAATATAAGTATGGAAATGTATCTAATGAAAACAGAAATATTTATTGATATAGTATATGACTCTATAAGAAGTGGAGAATATAGAAAAGTAAAACAATTTATACATTCAAAATTAAAAAGTCTAAAGGTTTATGCTCATAAATTTGAAGGCTATGTAAGTTGCATAAATACATTAGAAGAATATTATAAAACTAATATGGATTTTTTAGATGAAGATATCAGCCAAGAAATATTCTGTAATAAAGATTTAATTTACACTAAATCTAAAGATTGTGCACCAACACAATATACAGAAGATAGTGTAGTAAAAAATTCAATAATAGCTAATGGATCTTATATAGAGGGAGAGGTTGAAGATTGCATTATAGGAAGAAGTGTACACGTTGCGAAGGGAGTAAAATTAAGAGGTTGTATATTAATGCAAAATGCAGTTATTAAGGTTAACTCAGAGATTAACAATATGATAATTGAAAAAGGAATGGAAATAGGAGAAAATGAAAAATATATTGGAACTAAGAATTTTCCAATGGTAATATATCCGAGAAATTTTAAATATTAAGAATAGTTATTTCATAAATATTAGTTTGCGCTTTAATATCAAATAAATGCTATTTGGTTATAAATATATAGAAATAACATCAAAAGGCTTTAAGGTATTTATAACTTTAAAGTCTTTTTTATTAATTAGTTTAGCATATCACAATGTTAGTTATATTTAAAAGGAAAATAAAGCGATAATAAATATTTTGAGTATAAATTACAATTTTACATAATCTGAGCACTAAATAAAATGGGAAAGTAGGAATATGGTTAATATAAAAAAGGTCTTTAAAAAATATACAAAATAAAATATTAAAAAAATATCGAAAAAGTATTGACAATATTAAATATAAGTAATATACTAAACAAGTCGCTGAGAGCGATAAGAAAAAATGGTCTTTGAAAATTGAACAGAATAATATATAAGCAAACTTAAACCAGCAATTCTTTTATAAGTAAGTTTTAAGAGCTGAAAGATTAAACTTTTTATTGAGAGTTTGATCCTGGCTCAGGACGAACGCTG
>NZ_LTAY01000072.1 GCF_002050515.1 Clostridium thermobutyricum DSM 4928
AGAATATATAATAAGAAAAATATTTTGAATTGTAAAAAATTAGAGGTATTAGATAGAGATAAAAATATAATTGGTACAGTTGGGATAGTAGATTGTGAAAAAAATTGTTATTTGAAAAATGTAATTAACGCAATTCCATATATAATTTCGTATAAAGATATAAATGGTAATTTAACAGGGTGTAATAAAGCATTTGAAAAATTTGTTGGCCGTGATGAATTAAATCTTTTAGGAGAAAAGTATAAAGAAAATTGTTTAGAAAAAGAATTAGTATTAGAAATAGCAAATAAAGATGGCAACAATTTAGAGAAAAAGAATAAAAGGTTTTATGAAATTCAATATGAAAATGATAAAGTTATGAAAGTAGAAAAATTTCCTTTAAAAGATTCAGAAGGGAAAATTATAGGAGTAGTTGGCTTATCTGAAGATATAAGTGAAGATAAAAAGTTTCAAAATAAAATAATAGAAGAATCATATAAAGATAAAACAACAGGATTATATAATAGAAATTATTTTGAAAAAATAGCTGTAGAAATAGATAAAAATTTTAATGGAAAATTGATTTTAATCATGGGAGATAGTGATGCATTAAAATTAGTTAATGACTCTTTAGGACATTTAGAGGGAGATAGGTATTTAAGGGATTTAAGTAGAATAATTTTAGAAGTAGTAAATAAGCGTGGAGATGTTATAAGATGGGGTGGAGATGAATTTATAATATTAATTCCAAATGCAACTATAGAGGATGCTAAAGAAGTTACAGAAAAAATAAATTATTTATGTAGAAATAATGATAGTAGCCCAATTCCTATAAGTTTATCAATGGGATATTCATATAGAGAAGAAAATAATAAAACTTTAGATAAAATGATAGAAGAAGCAGAGAATGAGGTATATAAAGAAAAACTTATAAAAAGTGAAAAAACTAAAAAAAGACTTTTTGAATATATACAAAAATCTTTAATGGAAAAATGCTGTGAATCAGATGATATTAAAAAAAGAAATCATATATTAATACAAAAAATTTGTGAAGAATTGAATTTAACTAAAAAAGAAATAGAAGATATAAAATTAGCTTCTGATTTATGTTCTATTGGAATGATAGCAATTCCTGATAATATAGCTAAAAAGAATATTGATGAATTAACTGATAAAGAGATTGAAATATTAAAAACTCATCCTGATAAAGGATATAGAATAGTAAAATCTTATCCTGAAATAGCTAAAGTAAGTAAGATTATTCTTACTCATCATGAATATTATAATGGGGAAGGATATCCTTTAGGATTAGCAGGAGAGGATATACCTTTAGGAGCTAGAATAATAAGAATAATAGAAGATTACAATTATTATTTAAAATTTGATAATAAAATTACTAAAAAAGACATAGAAATCAAAATAAAATCTCAATCTTACGAAAAATATGACCCAAAATTGGTAAAAGTCTTTTTAAAAGTGATAAGTGAAATGTAAATATAATGTAAAAAATACAATTTTAATATTGAAAAAAATTAAATATGAAATAATAATAATATAGTAAAGTAAAAGAAACATTAGTTCAGGTAGAGGCGCGAAATTCAAGAGTATTTATAATTGTAAAAGCAGATTAGGTTATAAAAAAAGGGGATTTTGCCGAAGTGTTGTAATGATTGCTTTAAATTACAATACTGGTTATATACATAATATGTATATAATTGTCACAACATAGTTGTGGGGTGCTATCATTCTAAGGCAAAAGATGATGTACTAAGTACGTGGATTTGTGTGCCCTGAGTGATATATATTTTCCTCAGGGCTTAATTTTTTTGCTTTAGTAGGAAACTAAGGAGGAATGTATGTGGAAAGTAACACAGAGTTAAAAAGAGGTCTTAAAGAGAGACACATAAGTATGATTGCTATGGGTGGAGCCATTGGAACTGGAATATTCTTAGCAATGGGAGATAGTATACATACAGCAGGAGCAGGTGGAGCTTTAGTTGCCTATGGTGCAATTGGAGTAATGGTTTATTTTTTGATAACTAGCCTTGGAGAAATGGCAACTTTTATGCCTATATCTGGCTCGTTTGGAGTATATGCTTCCGAATTTGTAGATCCAGCTTTTGGTTTTGCAATGGGATGGAATTATTGGTACAATTGGGCAATCACTATAGCTACAGAAATGGTTGCAGGAGCGTTAGTTATGAGATTTTGGTTTCCGCATGTTCCCGCAATAGTTTGGAGTTCTTTATTTTTAACTATAGTAGTAGTATTAAATTTATTGTCAGCAAAAGCTTATGGAGAAGCAGAATTTTGGTTTGCTAGTATAAAAGTAGTTACAGTTATTATATTTTTAATAGTTGGAGCTTTAATTATATTTGGAATCATGAATGGACAATACATAGGTCTTAAAAACTTCTTTGCAGATGGAGGACCATTTGTAGGAGGAGGAAAAGCTATAATAAGTATATTCCTAATAGCAGGTTTTTCTTTCCAAGGAACAGAGCTTATAGGAATAACAGCTGGAGAATCAGAAAATCCAGAAAAAACTATACCAAAAGCAGTTCACACAATATTTTGGAGAATATTAATATTTTATATGGGAACTATTCTTGTTATAGGATGCATATTAACTGCTAAACAAGCAGGTGTAGAAACAAGTCCATTTACTATGGTTTTTGAAAGAGCAGGAATTGCAGGAGCAGCTTCTGTAATGAATGCAGTAATTTTAACTTCAGTTTTATCAGCTGGAAATTCAGGAATGTATGCTTCTAGTAGAATGTTACATTCAATGGCTCACGAAGGAATGGCTCCAAAAATATTTGGTAAAACAAATAAAAGAGGTGTTCCAGTTAATGCAGTGTTACTTACAACAGTTGTTGCATCAGCATGTTTCTTAACAGGTTTATATTCAGAAAATCAAGTTTATATTTGGTTAGTTGCTGCATCAGGTTTAGCAGGATTTATAGCATGGCTTGGAATAGCAGTATGCCATTATAGATTTAGAGGTGCATATATAGCACAAGGAAGAGATTTAAAAGATCTTCCTTATAAAGCTAAATTATATCCATTTGGACCAATAATCGCATTTGTACTTTGTGCAATAGTTATTGTTGGGCAAGGTGCAAGTTATGTTACATCAGGAGGAATCCAATGGATGGGATTCATTTCATCTTATTTAGGAATTCCACTATTTTTAATAATATTAATTGGATATAAGATAAAAAATAAAACAAAAATTATAAAATTAAAAGATGTAGATTTAAATAAAAATAGAATTAATAAATAAAAAAAAGCTTTAGTATATAAAAAATTGCTAAAAACAATTTTTTATACTAAGGCTTTTCTTATTTTTATACAAAAATAAGAAAAAAGTAAGAAAACGTTAACAAAATAATTAAGAAAACCCTTACATAAAAAAAAAAACTATGTTATAATTTATTCATAAAACCAAGGAGGATGAGTTTATGGAAAAATTAGTACCAACACCACATAATGCAGCTAAAGCAGGTGATATTGCTGAAACAATATTATTACCAGGAGATCCTTTAAGAGCAAAATTTATTGCTGAGACTTTTTTAGAAAATCCTGTTCAATATAATACTGTTAGAGGCATGTTTGGATATACAGGAACATATAAAGGAAAAAGAATATCTGTTCAAGGAACAGGAATGGGAATACCTTCAATAGGAATTTATTCATATGAATTAATACATTTCTATGGAGTAAAAAATCTTATAAGAATAGGTTCAGCTGGTGCAATAGATGAGAGCCTAAAATTACATGATATAGTTATAGGAATGGGAGCATGTACAGATTCAAATTTTGCATCACAATATAATTTACCAGGTACATTTGCTCCAACTGCAAGCTATAAATTAGTTGAAGGAGCAGTAAATGCAGCAAGAGAGCTTAATATTGAAGCTAAAGTAGGTAATATACTTTCAAGTGATGTTTTCTATGGTGAAAATGGATTAGATTCATTAAAATCATGGCAAAAAATGGGGGTTCTAGCTGTTGAAATGGAATCAGCAGGACTTTACATGAATGCAGCAAGAGCTGGAGTTAATGCTTTATGTATGTTAACTATATCAGATTGTCCATTTACTGGAGAATTAACAAGTGCAGAAGAAAGACAAACAGCTTTCACTAATATGATGAAAGTTGCTTTAGAAATGGCTTGTAAATTAGATTAATATAAATAAGAAAAGGCTAGGTATATACCTAGCCCTTTTTTATGTTTAAAATGAAAATTATATGAATAAATTTTTAATAAAATCTAATAACATTGATTACATTTCTCTTTATTTTTTATAATAAAATAATAAGAAGTGAGGAGGACGATTATGAAAAGAAATGCAGGGGTAAAAGAATTAATATTAAAAAAAATATTGCTGCCTACAACAATTATATTTATACTAATAGGAATTGTTGTAAATATAATGGATTTAAAAATGATAACAGATAGTAATCTTAGTATAATGAAAAGTGTAGCAATACAAGCTAGTCAAGTAGTTACTAAAGAAATTGATAATGATTTACTTCTTGCAAAAGATATTACTAAAGATAGCGGAATAAGGGATAATAATATATCTATACAAAATAAAGTTAAAATATTAAATGATTATAAAAATGAAGATACTTTACGAATAGGATATATTACTAATAATGGAGACTTGTTCTATACAGATGATAAAGAGATAAATGTATCTAAAGAAGAGTTTTTCAAAAAAATAATGAATGGAAATTCAGGAGTCTATGGACCATATTTTGATGAAAGAAATAATGAATTTATAGTTGATTTTTATTCACCAATTATTGAGAATGGAAAAGTTAAAGGTGGAATAATAGTAGAAAAGTCTGGCTATATATTATCTAATATAGTAAAAGGAATAAAGTTTTTAAAAACTGGTAGTGCATATATTATAAATTCAAATGGAATAACTATAGGAGCTGAAAATCCTAATATAATAAATAATGATAGTACATATATGAATAATGGTGTCATAAATGGAAATTCACAATTGAGAAATATAGGTGATATAGAAAAAAAAGATTTTAATGGACAATTAGGGACAAGTGAGTGTAAATATAATGGACATAAAGATTTTGTAGCTTTTGCACCTATAAAAGGATTGGATTGGAGTATAGCAATAGTAGTTCAAAAGAATGATATATTAGGCTCACTATATATTTTGAATTTCATAATTGTCGTAATAATGTTAATTGGTTTAGGAATCTTAGCATTAATAATTTGGAAAATGTCAGATAAATTATCAAATAGTTGTGATAATTTAAAAAATAATGTATTGGAGTTTTCAGAGGGAAATTTTAAAGAAAAAAAATGTGAAGAAGAAAGAATTTCAGAATTAAAAGAAATTCATAATGCTCTTGAATTTGGAAAAATAAAGATAAGAGGTTCAATATCTGTAGTGAAAAACATAACTTCTGATTTAAATGAGGAAACAGAAGCACTTGTAAGTGTATCAGAAGATATGCTAGTAGACTCTCAAACTATAGCTACATCATTAGAAGAGTCTACAAAAGGAATACAAGAACAAAGTGAAAGATTAATAGAAATAAATTCTATTTTTGAAAAATTTAATGATAAGATATGCAATATGAGAGAAATAGTTGAAAATTTAGATATAATCTCTTTAGATATAAATAACAGAGCAGTAAAAAGTAATGAAGATATGTCAGTTTTAGATAAATCAATAAAAGATTTTAAAAATAAATTTGATAATTTTGAAACATCAGCTTTAAAAGTTAGTACTAAGATTAATTCTATAAATGAAATAGTAAATGTGATAAATGATATTGCAGATCAAACAAATTTACTTTCATTAAATGCTGCAATTGAAGCTGCTAGAGCAGGAAATGCAGGAAGAGGATTTACAGTAGTAGCAGATGAGATTAGAAAGCTTGCAGAAGAATCAAGAAATTCATCTTTAGAAATAGCAAAACTAATAAAATTTGTTATTATCGATAATAAAAAAATGTTTGAAGAAGTTTCAGCTATGAATAAAGAAGTAAAAGAAAAATATGAATATGTAGTTAAAGCTAGAAAATCATTTGAGGACATATCTAATTATGTAAATAAGATAGTATTATCTATTGCTTCTTTAACAGCAAATTTTGTAATTATAGATAATGAAGAACATATGATTTTATCTAAAGTAGAAAATATAGCTTCTATTTCTGAAGAGCTTTCAGCAAGTTCTGAAGAAGTTTATGCATCAGTAGAAAATTTCGTTGCTTTAAGCGAAGTAATAAAAAATTCTTCAGAGCGTTTAAGTAGCGTAATAGTAGATTTAGATGAAATGGTTAGAAAATTCAAGATAGATTAAAAGTATTATAATTCTATATTTAAAAATACAAAAGAATTATTTTAGTGTATTTAATAAAAAAGTATGTAAATAAAAGGAAAAGGTTTAGAAATATAAAAAAACATATATTAAATAGGAGTCTTAATAAGTTTTAGCTTATTAAGACTTTTTATGATTAAAATATTTTAAAAGAGTGATTTTAATTATAGAAATAATTATGATATAATACTTTTTATCACAATTAAAGGAAAAAAGGGGAAGAGAAATGAAGGGAGAAAAAAGAAAATTAGTTATCTCTAAAACGATAACTTTTTTATTTATTGTTGGGTTTATAATATTATTTAAAAAGATTTTTGGAGACGAAAATACTCTTATTGGAGTTACTACAATAACTGGAGCATTAATGTTTTTAGAAAGAAATTTAACTACTAGAAAAGAAAGATATTTTTTTGAGTTGCTAGTTTTAAATATAGGATTGGGAATATTTTCTTATATAGCAGGATTAAATCCTATATTAGCTTTGATATTTAATTTTATAAGTATGTTTATTATTGGGTATATATTTTCTTATGATATTAGAAGTCATATGTATGTACCTTTTGGATTACAATATGTATTTATGCTAGCAGTACCAGTAGATTTATCAGGTCTTTATAATAGAATTTTATCTCTTATATTTAGTTCAATTTTTATTATGGTAGTTCAAATTATAGTAAATAGAAATAAAATTGAAAAAGAGGGTATTCCAGCAATAAAAAATCTTATTGATATTACTATAAACTTATTAAAATCAGAAGATATTAAAAAAGATAAAGAGTTAAAATTAAAGTTTGATAGTATTTCAATAAAACTTAAAGAAATTATATATAATAGTAAAAAAGAAAATTTTCATATAGAAACTAATGGAAAAGCTATGATAGATATAGTTATTTTTCTAAGAAGTATATGTAATAGAAAATTTGAAATAGAAGATAAAGAAATGTATGTAGAAGCTTTAAAAAAAATAAATTTATATATAGAAGAAAAGCGTGATTTAAGAACTTTAAATGAGATAGATTTTATTGATACTGACTTAGATTTAAAAGTTATAAGCAAGCTTTTAATAAACTTACAAAATAAAAAAGATAAAAATAATTTTGTAGTTTCAGAAGAATTAAAAAGCAAAAATAAATCAAATAGATATTTTAATAAGAATTCTATGAGCTTTAGATATGCAATAAGAATTGGTATTACTATAGGACTTAGTAGCTTTATTGTTGATTATTTTAATATATTCCAAGGAAAATGGATGCTATTTACAATATTTGCTCTTATACAGCCTTATTCAGAGTATGGAAAGATAAGAACAATTCAAAGAATGCAAGGAACATTTATAGGGGCAATAATAGCATTTGTTTTATTTTCTTTAGTAAATAATCCAATTATACAATCAGTATTTATTATAGGAGTAGGATATTTAGATAGTTTCCATAAAACTTATAAGGAAAAAATGATTTATGTAACAATATCTGCTATAGGAGCATCACTTATTTTAGGTGGAACATTTAAAATGGTTAGCACACGTCTTATATTAATTATGTTAGGTGTAGTAATAAGTGCAATAGGAAATAAATTTATTTTGCCTTATTCTATAGAAGATGCTAAAAAAGAATTAGTTCATATGTATGCTTTAAATAAAGAAAAAATAATTAATGAAATAAGATCAGAAAATAAAAATGGATCTTTAGAAAATCTATATATTGTTTCTTCCTTAATAGAGAAAAAATTATATGAGTTTAATTATAATGAAGAGATAAAAAATAAAAAGGAAGAAATTTTAGATGAATATTTTACTTTTAAAAGAAAAGTTTTGAGTTAAGAAAAGGCCTTTAGATTATTCTAAAGGTCTTTTTATATGTATTTTAGAAAAAATAATTGAATATAAATTATAGAATAATTGTAGAGGATAGGAGATATTATATGGAAGATATAAATATTATTTCTCTTGGTAATTTTAAAATAAATAACAGAGATTTTTTTAAGAAAATTTTAAATGTAAAAGAAATAGATAGAAAAAAATTAAGATCAATTTGTGGAGGAGAACAAGTAGTATATAAAAACTTTAGAAGAAATCTAAAATATATAAATAATCATTTTATAATAGAT
>NZ_LTAY01000073.1 GCF_002050515.1 Clostridium thermobutyricum DSM 4928
CATTTAAAATTATTTTAGAAAAATATTTTTTATCTTATCTTTCCAACTTTAAAACTGTTAAAATTTGATTAAAAATGTAGATTTTTGATTAAATTTAATTAAAATAAATTCACAGAAACTTTTTAATAAAATTTAAATATTATTTTACTAGGAGGTAAATAATGAATAAAAAACTATTTTTAAAATTAGGAGTATTATTAGTATCTTTATCATCTCTTTCATTTGTTGCATATGGACAAAAAAATAATTCAACACAATCAATTAATTCTGATAATAATACTAAACAAGAAGCAAAACAAAATCCTACAGAAACAGAAAATGAAGAGCAAAACTCTAAACAAGAATCGAAGTCAAAAACTACAGAAACGGAAAATATAAAACAAAACTCTAAACAAGAAGAAAAGCCAAAAACTACAGAAACAGAAAATATAAAACAAAACTCTAAGCAAGAATCAAAACCTGCAGAAACAGAAAATATAAATCAAAATTCTCAACAAGAAGAAAAGCAAGAATATTATTATAATTTAATTAAAGAAGCTAAACAAAAGCAAATTGATTATATTAATTCTATTGATGACCCTAAAGTAAAACAATCTGTTCAAACTGCTTTTTCGGCTGCTATTTTTAAGGCGAATGAATTAACTTTAAAGTATCCTGAAGATTCTGATATTATAAATGTAAGTTTAAACAAACTTCTTAATGGTTAAAAATTTTTAGAATAATATTATACCGATATTTAATAAAAAAAATTGCAATTATTGTTTTTTCTAAACTACATAATCAAATCATAGTAATTTTCTTTATTTAAGCAATTTTAAAAATAATATAAATTTAAATTTTTAATCTAAGTAATAATTGATAAATATATTAGGACAACCTGTGTTTTGTATGCAAAACATAGGTATCATATATAAAAAGCTACTTCATAGGTAGCTCTTTTTTATTCGTTATACTATAATGATTTAATAGTAACAAAAATACTAAATAATCTCATTTTTATACAAGCAATAAAATCTCATATACCTTTAGATTTTAACAGATATTTTAATGAAAATCCTTAAAATTGATTCTGAAAGCTCCCGTACTTTTATCTAGCGGTTCAAATCTTTTTGAAATTCACTTAATTTATTGTAAATACTTTAGTTAAATTTTCCTTAGTATCTAAACCAATAATTAGTTTTTCCGAATTCCTTGCTATTTCCTTTACAAATGGTATCACAGTGAATATGCAAATATATATTTTAATTAAATATTTCAACTTTTATTTTTACTATAAATAATATAAAATTTATGTTAACGGTATAAAAGGGGGACTTTTATGAAAAAAAAATTTTTTGGTATTGTATGTATGTTAACAATTGTTTTAGTTGCTTGTTATTTCTTTATCTCTAATATAAATAAAAAAACTCTTAGTCTTACTGGTATATATTTAGATGATAATAATCAATTGCATGGTGAAGTAATAGATAAATCTAAAAAGAATGACTCTAAATATATAGGTTATACAGAAGGTAATTTTGTTAGCAACACAAATAAAGAAATAACTGAAAATTTTTCTTTAAATAAAATTTACTTTCAAAATTTAAGTTTAGAAATCCCAGATTATTTTCAAACTTTCCCAACAATGGATAGCAATAATGGGACGATAGCTTTGCTCACAAAAACAGATGATATTTTTAATCATTATAGTAAAGATGGTATAAGTATATCTATCGTAGACAATGATTCTAATTATACTATTCAAAAATGTATAGAAAATATAAAAGAGTCAAATAAAGCTCCAGGATTAGTTAGAAAATTGCAAGATATTAATGTAGATGGAAATAGTTTGAAAGTTAATTATAATGGAGACTATAAAGATGTTGGAGATCCAAATGTTCAATCTAAATTTAAAGTTTATACTCATATGATATTTCAAGATAATAAAATTTACACTATAGAATACCTTTATGAAGATGAAGTTATAGGAAAGAAAGTTATTGATATTTTAAATAAAAGTATTACTATAACTAAGCAATAACTAACTTATTTAAAGTTCAATTTATATTTATAATAAAAAAATTATTTAAATCAAATATATTAAAATAAATTTAAAAAGTTATCTTATTTAAAGATAACTTTTATTTTTAATTAATGCATTTATTGAAATTTTTCATTTTAAATTAAAATACTTTATTAATTCTATCTAATTTTTAGGTGGAATATATGCACCATCTATAAGTTCTGTTTCTTTTAATTTATTCCCTCTTACTAATTTATTTACATAATCATAATGATCTACACTAGTTTTTAGAAAGCTATGTACATAAACTACTTCTTTTCCTCTATTTTTATCATTAATTATATATTCATTCTTATATCCAAATATAAATATAACTGTTGTATCTAAAATAATTAAAATAAGTATAATTCCAGCTATAAAGGTTACAATAGCACTTATCCAACTATTTTTAATCATTTTTCTTATAAAGTTAATTATCTGTATTAAAATAATAATTAAAAATATCCCTATTACTCCTTCAATTATATTTTTAGGAGTATTCATTAATGCAAGGTTTGTCTTCTCTAAAATACAATTTACTACCTTATAAAATATTCCACTAATTATTAATACTAAACATTCAATAATAAATATTTTCTTTCTAATAGAATATTTCCTCTCTAATTTTCCCATTTATTTGTACATTCCCCCTTTTAAATTCATTAATTTTTTATGTGTATCTGCATTGAAAAAGAAATAGAATTCCAATAATTTAGAAATAAATTTAATTAAAATATAAAAAAAAGTATTGTGAATATAGATACAAAACTATTTAAATTAAAAGAAAAATTGAAATAATAAAATAGATTTATTTAGAAAAGCCTATTTAAACAAATAGGCTTAAGTAATAATATAATAATGATAATGTTTTAGTATACATAAATATTATTATAATTCAAATAATTACATAAAATCTATATTTTTATTTATCTAAAATATTTATAATAAAATTATTTGTTTAAAATACTAAAACATATTTTGGTTTTTTCTTAGCTTGTTTTTCTTGTAATTCGTGTGCTTGTGAAGCATGTTTAAAATCTAATGTATAAACATCATCATCCAATAAAAGACCTTTTTTAAATTGATCATTGATAATTTCAGCAGCTATTTTTAGCTGTTCTATACTAGCATGGCTTATAACAAATCCAAGTATTTGTCCCATTTTAGTATAAAGAGGCCAAGTATCTATAGTATCAATTGGAGCTGGTGTAATCATTAAAATTCTTCCACCAATATTTAATGCTGTAATATTATTTTGAAGATTTGCTTTCCCTGATGTATCCACAATTAAATCAAATACTTCTCTTTGATTTTCTGACGGAAAAGTTTCTTTATAATCTATAGTATTATCTGCTCCTAATTTGTGTAATATTTCAAAATCATCTGGATTTGAAGTTGTTGTAATAGAAAGCCCCATTTGCTTAGCTAAACTAACTAGTTTTCTACCAACATGTCCAGCAGCTCCCTGTATTAATATTTTTTCTCCTATTCTCACTTTTCCTATTTCTGCTAAAAGAATAGCAGCAGTAGCTGAAGAATGTAATGAAGCAACAGCTGAAATAGGATCAACTCCTTTTGGAAGATGATATAGTCTATCTTGGTTAACACTAACAAATTCAGAAGTTACGCCTTGCCTTCCATCATACCCCATACTATTTGTCCAAACAATATCTCCAATTTTAAAGCCTTTTGTAGCCTTTCCAATTTCATGTACAACTCCCACCATATCTCTACCAATAATAAAAGGAAATGGTATTGGTGTTTTATACTTTCCTGAACGAATAAATGTATCTACATTATTTACGGATACGCAAATTGTTTTTACTATAATTTCATCATCACGGCATATTGGGTTATCAACATCACCATATTGTATATTTTTTATACTACCACACTCTGTAATATATGCTGCTTTCATATTAAAACTCCTTCCATATAATTATACTTATGTAAAATAAATATACATTTTCAATAGATAACACGTATCTAACTTTTTACCTATTAAATGTATTCTAGCATAAAATTTTTGTTAAAATATTAATAATATTTCTGACTTTCTCCAAATCAATCACTACCAAGTATAAATTTATAATTATATTTTCCAAGACTATTTAAGGTTTTATATGTGTTCATTTTATAAATTTATAAATCGAAATCTAAATGATAACATTCCTATAAATTATTCTCATTTAAATTTAACTTGTATTTCACAAATTTTATTAGGCTCTTTTCTGTAATTAATAAAATTTTTTAAGCAACATTTTTTTATGGATAAGATAAAAAAATTAATAAGTAGAAAATATATTATGAATTAAAATAGGCTTGTATCATTTTAATAAATTGCTAAAAACAGAGTGTTAATTCAAAGTGAAATTATTAAATTTTAAAATATAATATGGTTTTTTTATTATAATAATAGAAAAACTATGAAAACTTTATCTATATAAATCGGTGAATTAATGTTAACAAATTATTATAATTGCGTTCTTTGACAATAATGAATTCTATTAGTAATAATTATAAGTAATTGTAATTTTATTAAATAATTTTATTTAAATGTAGTAAAAGAAAAATATGAAAGGATGGATTATATGAATAAATTAAAAAAGCTAACACTGTTTCAGTTAATAGGAATTACTATTGCTTTCTTTGGAAGTGTTAGAAGTGTACCAACATTAGCTATAAATGGATGGACAGGTATCACATATATAGTTGCAGCTGTAATTATTTTTGCAATTCCTATAGCACTTATAGCAGCTGAACTTGCAACTGGTTGGTCAGATGAAGGTGGACCTCAATTGTGGGTTAAGGAAGGACTAGGACCTAAGTGGAGTTTTGTTACTTCTTGGATACTATGGATTCAGATGGTTACAGGAATGACAATGGTAGGGAGTATAGTAGGAGTAATTTTAGCTTATGTAATAGGAATTCCAAGTCTTTCTCAAAATAGTATTTTTGTATTTATTTGTTTACTTATAAGTTTTTGGGGTGTTACGCTTCTTAATTTTAAATTTAATATGGTTAAAGTTGTAGGAAAGTTTGGAACACTTATAGGAGTTTTTATTCCTTTTGCTGCACTTACAATATTAGGTGTTTTATATATGTTCAAATTTGGAATTAATCCAGGACATTATTTAGGAAACTTTGAATTATCTAAATTAGTGCCTAATATACATAATTTAGGTACATTAACATATTTTTCAGGAATTATATTTATCTTTGCAGGGGTAGAGATTTCATCAGTTCATATAAATAATATACATAATCCGAAAAGAAATTATCCAATAGCAGTTATTATATCAGTAGTTATACTGGTAATTGTGAATTTAATAGCAGGACTTACTGTTGCAAATGCAATTCCTAAAGGACAAATTGAGCTAACAAATGTATTGCAACCTTTTGTAGTATATACAAAAGCGTTTCACTTACCTACAATAATAGAAAAAATTATTGCATTAATGATAGTAATTGGAGTTCTTGGACAAATGAGTGCATGGGTATTAGGTCCAGCTAAAGCAATGATAAAAGTTGCGGAAGAAGGGAATTTACCAAAAATATTTCAAAGAAAAACAGAAAAAGGCATACCAATAACTATTGTTATAGTACAAGCCATAATGGTTTCTTTATTATCAGTATCATATATTGCAATTCCAAATGTTAATGGAGTATTCTTTATGATAACAATAGTTACAACTATACTTTATTGTTTAGTTTACATACTAATTTGTATTTCAGCTATAAGATTAAGATACACAAAGCCTAATATAGAAAGAGCTTTTAGATTAGGAGTAAATGGAAATTTAGTAATGTGGATAGTTGCATTACTTGCTTTATTTGGTCTTATATTAACTATAGCAATAAGTTTAATTCCACCATCAATTATAAGTAAGAATCAAGATGGTTTTTATATTGGATTTCAAGTTATAGGTACAATAATAAATATAATAATTCCATTATTAATATTTAAATTTAAAAAGAAAAGTTGGAAAATAGGATAAAAATATAAAAGCTATATCAAAAAAATTTTAGATATAGCTTTTATATTTTTTTAATAGATAAATAATTATTATATCGGTTTTATTTCGTCATAATATCCTTCTAGCTTAGGGGCTACACCACCAATATTTATCCATAATATATTATTACTAGGTTGATGTGTTTTTACAATTACTGCCTTTAAATTTAATTTTGACAAATTATCTGTACCATATGTTTGTTTTATAATTGTAGGTGTAACACAAAATTGTATAAGATCAAACAATTGACCTCCTTCTGTACCATTTTTATCAAAGGATTTATCAATAGCTCTTATTTGATACCATGAACTATTATAAAGATTATTTATTAAATTATCTAAAGCTCTACCACTTATCTGATATTTACTACTTGTGCTATTATTAGAATGTTTAATATCGTTATTTTCTTGATTACTTTGTTTCACACTTCTATTTATATTTTGATTATTAATTACTTTTACATTTTCACCTTTTTGCACATCTTTTTGGTTTGCTATAGGTTTAGTATTTTTTATATGTATACTTTGTTGATTCGATGTTTCTTCACTAATATTTGTATTTATGTTTTTTTCATTATCCGATTTCACATTTTTTAAACCCTCTTCTCCTGGACTTATTTTATTACTAGCTAATAACTTATTAACCTCAGTTTCTTTATTCCTAAAATTTATAACAAACCCACCTATTCCACAGACTATTATTATCCCCACTATTATAATAATTATTTTTCTCATATGTAAAAATATCCTTATCAATATATTCTATATTAATCTAACAAATAAATATGAATTTCGAATAACATTTTTATGATAAATTAGATTTTTAATCTAATTTTTTAAAAATTAATTGAATAGTTTTTATAAGTTCAATTTCTAATTTAAATATGTATAATTCTTTTCCTTTTTCATAAGATATAAATGTAGTATTTATATATTTAGCCTTTAAATAAAATATTCGATTTGTTCTCGAAAACAATAGAAAACCCATCCAAAAATGAATGGGTTTTCTATTAATATATTTTTACAAGGAGCTAGAAAAACACTAATCGAATTAATGGTTTTCTAGTATACAATAATAATATTAGGTTGTACTAACCATAAAATACATTACTAAATAAATGATAAATAATATTTACAAAAAACATTAAAATTATCATTTTTATATTTTGGAAAATTATATAACTTTAGTGTAAATAATGTTAGTTAGTATTATTATGTTAGTATCATATTATTTAATTACTGTAAAGTAAATGTATAACATATATAGTATATCACAATAACTATACATATATTGGATATGCGATTTTAAAACTTTTAATATTTTAATATATTTCTGTGATAAATTTAAATAAAATATCATTCTATAATAATTTGAACAATTAATTCGTTAAAATATATTAAATGTATAAATTTACTTCTAACTAAAACTTTAATATTCCTTTTATTTAATTAGCATAACAATTATTATTTATCATAAACTAAAATGTAGAAATCTATATATTCAATCTTTAGAATCCAATATTTAATTAATAATAAAAATAATAAAAAGCCGTTCAATAATTCGAACGGCTTTTTATTATATTTTAAAAGGTAATAGCAAAATACTATAATGGTATGTTAATAAAATAGTAGTAAGTTTGTATTAAATACAAAGAATAATTATATTTTATTTATTAAAACCTTTACAAATAAAATTATTCTTTGCTATGGGGAAGATTTGTTTTAGTACCCAACATAAATATAAATTTTAGGTTTATTATTTATATTATTAACATACAACATATTGAGATATAATATATTCAATATGTTTGTATTATAGCACAATATTTATATTTATGTCGTATATATTGAATATATTTATTTTTATAATTTCAGTAATTTGATATACTTTTTTAAAATAAAAATAAATATCTTACTCTTTTATTGCAATTAAAGTAATTAATTATATAAAATTTATTAAAACATATAAATTTTTATTTTAAATTAATTTATATAAATAAAAGATTTATTTTCTCAAACAATAAAAAAAACTATTCATTTCTGAATAGCTTTTTTAAATAGGTTTTATAAGGAGCTAGTGAAACACCAAAATAAGCGCCTTACTAGTATTAATATTATTAGGTTGCACTAACATAATATTGCTTACTAAACAAATGATAAAAAACATTTACAAAAGTAGTGAAACTATTTATGTGTATACATTAGAAAAAGCTTATAAATTTAATATAAACAATTGTTAGGAGTATTATTATGTTAATTACATATTACATAATTAGTATAAAGTAACTATGTAACATACTTAGTATACCACAATGACTATACATATATTGGA
>NZ_LTAY01000074.1 GCF_002050515.1 Clostridium thermobutyricum DSM 4928
GCTTTAAATTGCACTTATTTATTGTAAAAATATAGAAATATTATTCAATTATTTAATATTAATTAATAAATAAAAAAACAAGTCTAAAATCTAGACTTGTTTTTTATTTTATATATCAATTTCACCAGAAACTAGATTTAATATTTTATCAAAATATTCTCTTTGACTTAAATCTTTTCTTTCAATTGATTTATCTATTTTCCCATCAATTATATTTATTGTTTTTTTAGAATAGCTGGCTGTTAGTGGATCATGAGTTACTATCAAAATTGTTATTCCAAATTTTTCATTAAGCTCTTTAAAGATATTTAAAATTATTTTTGAATTTACAGAATCAAGATTTCCAGTAGGTTCATCTGCAATAATAACTTTTGGATTATTTATAAGTGCTCTTGCGATTGCACATCTTTGAATTTGTCCACCTGAACATTCTGCTGGATATTTTTCTAAAATTTCAGAAATATTAAGTTTTTCAGAAATATCAGAAATTCTTTCTTTAATTTCTTTTAATGACACTCCAGATAATTTTAAAGGAACAGATATATTTTCTGAAATTGTTAAATTATCAATTAGATTAAAATCTTGAAATACAAATCCAATAGTTTCTGATCTTAATTTACTAAGTGCTGTTTCACTAAGACCACTTGTCCTTTTTCCATTTATAAAAATTTTCCCTTTAGTAGGAGAATCAATAGTTGAAATTAAATTTACAAAAGTTGATTTTCCAGAACCAAAATAAATTCTCCATCATAAATTTTAAAACTTATTCCATCTAATGCAACAGTAACTTCTTTAGTTAATCCTTCTTTTTTATATTTAAAACTTTTAAAATATTCTTTTGTAAGATTTTCAGCAACAATAATTTCTTTCATATTTATCTTCCCCCATTTTTGAAAATACTATCTAAACCTTTTGAGTATATAACATAACAACTACCAAAACATAAAATCATTAAAAATAAAAAAATACATACTATTGATATTAGTACGAAAAATGGAATTATATCTAAATAATAATATTTAAATATTCCTACAAATAAAAATACTGATGGCAATATTGATATGCAAAAAATAAAACCTAACGCTTCTTTAAAAATTATTTTTTTAATATCTGAATTTATATATCCAAGTTGTTTTAGTATTTTAAAATTTCTTATTTTTAAAGTTGCTAAAGAATTAAAACTATATAATGTTCCAATAATAAACAAAAATAATAAAAGTATTAAACTTCCAGAAAAAGCTGATGCTAAATAAATGTTTGATTTAAAATTAGCTAAATTAACTAGTAGCAAACCTGAAATTAAATATATACTAATTAAAATACCTAAATTTTTTTCTATGTTTAATTTTATATTTCTAAATACTAAAAAATTTATTTTATCGGAAGATTTATTGCTAAGTTTAGAAAAAATACTTGGTAAGCAATAAAAAGTAAAAATTAATGTAGATATACTTCCAAGTAATCCTAATATAGGAATGTCATTAAAATCATTTGAAAAAATCATATAAAATAAAAATAACAGACTTACAATTAAAGAAGCAATCATAAAAAAATTTTTTGATGGCTTCTTTATTTTAGTTTTATAATTTCCATTTTTAGATCTAACTAAATCACAAATTTCTGTTCTATATCCTAATCCAACATTAAATAATCCAAGAATAAAAATATTTACAAATATCATTAGAAGTGTGGCAATCATTCCTTCATTGGTTAATGAAAAACTTGTATTATTTATACCTATAACATTGTATATTATAGAAAGTACTAATGGAGATAATAAAAATCCAAAAAGTAATCCAAATATTAAAGAAATCAAAGATATTATTATATTAATTACTGCAGTAGAAAAAGCTAAACTATTTAAGGAAAGTCCACTAATTATCTGGACTGCAATTTCTTTTTTTCTTTTTTCCATAAATAAATTATTAGAATAATATCCGATTAGCATAATAATGAAAAGAACTATTAGGTGTATAGAAGATAAAGATATATAATCTCCTTGTGATAAATTTGATTTAATATTTGGATCATAAATTATATTAAATATTCCAAATAGAACCATGAAAATTATTATAGAAGAGCACGTATATAAAAAGAAATTTTTGAAATCTCTTTTTAATAATAAGAGTGAGAGTTTTAAAGAATTCATAAAATTACATCCCCTAATAAATATATTTTTTTTATAATAGCTAGATAACTATTATTTAGATAATTTTAACATATATAATATATTATAATAATAAGGTTTTAAAAACTATATTTTCTAAATAAGTTTTACTTTTCATAAATTCAAATTGAATTTATGAAATTAATAATACTAAATTTTTTGGTTATAATTTTATAGGAAAATTTATAGATGAGTTTTTATTTATAACTTTTTATTATAAAGCTCTTTAACAAAAAATACTTTTATATTTTAAATTTAGTAAGTTTGGAAATTAAATTTAAAGTGAAAAATAAGATTTATTTAGATTAAAGTTATATAAATCAAAGATATTTATAAATATTATGCTAAGAAATTTATTAGAAAAGAAAATAAAATTTATTTATTTCAAATAATAAAAGACAACAAAAAACAACTATAATATTAGATTAAACTAAAATTATAGTTGTTTCTCTCATTGTAAAAGAATTAAAAAAGTTTCTCAGGCTCTTAATTCTTTTTAAAACTTAGTGTTTCTAATCGATATTTTATATATTTGATTATAGTTGTATTTTTGCCATTAGTCAATAGATTTAATCAAAAAATAAAAAAAACTTTTTTGGAAAACTATTTAAATTTATTCGTCTATCCCAATGAAATCCTTTGTAAGGCTTGTATTTCCAGTATGTGTACTAAAAAGCCTACATAAATGTTTATGTATTTGTAACTATATATGTTTACATAATTAATTGTACAAAGGTTTTTATAATTAATTATGTAATCAATTATACTTACATATACGAAGTTATTTATGTAAACATATGTACAAACATAGTTATTTACGTCAAAATAAATGTTTATATATACACTTCTATTGATATCAAATGTTGTCTAAACCCCCATAAATACTACATTTTACGAGAAAAATTTTTTATTAAAATTTGTTGCATGTTAGAGAATTTTAGTGTTATAATCTTATCTAAAGATAGGCTGTAAAGTTTCTCAGGCTCGCAGCCATTAAATTTAAAAACTTAGTGTTTCAATATAGAACAGGAATAAGGCTATTTTTAAATTTGTATAATAGTCTAGTCTGTTGTTTTTAGGTTATTTAAAAATAGATAGCCTAGATATTTTATACTTAAAATGTCTTAAAATGGATTTTTTTGTATATATTGAAACACCCCTAGAAATTAGGAGGTGTATTTTTTATGGCTGCAGAAAAAATTTCACAGCTAAATATAATAAAAAATGCGTTGGTTTCTACTAGCACACCTTTAGTTTCATCACAAAAAATTGAAGATGCAATAGTAGAGATTCAAAGTATAAAGAATAAAAAAGATGGTTACACAGCTATTGGAATAAAAGATGAAAATTCAATTTTTACTCAATGGCATATAAGTAACTTTAAATTAACAGAAAAAATTTCAAAGTTAATGGATTTTAAAGATGTGTATATATCAATAAATTCAATGCTTTCACCAATTAGACAAATTCAAAATATACGTCATTTACACTCTTTTTGGGTAGATATTGATTATTATAAAATAAAAAAATATAAGAATAAAACTACTGAAGAAATGATATCTAGAATGAGAAAAGATGGTCAATTCGAAGAAGTTGAACCCTCATTTTTTGTTGATAGTGGAAATGGAATGTATATTTTTTATCTTATAGAAAGTGCAACAAAGAATGCATTACCAATCTGGCAAAAAATACAGGATACTTTAGTAAAAAAATTTGAAAGATATGGAGCTGATCCATTAAGTTCAGATGCTGTTCATGTATTAAGATTACCAGGAACTATAAATTCAAAAACTGGAAGAAAAGCAAGATTGGTTTATAATGCAAATTCAAAATTTAAGTTTGAAATAAATAAAGAGGAATCTTTAAAAAGATATACAATACCAGAGCTTGCAGATATTTTTCTACCTAAGCTTCCAATGGAAAAAAATGAGTGGAATGAGGTTAGAAAAAAAACTAAAAAAGCAAATATAATTTCAAAAAAACAAAAAGAAATATCACTTTACAATTTACACACTCTCCATTATTCAAGAATGAATGACATTTTAGCTCTTCAAAGATTAAGAAATGGAAAATGTAATGGATCAAGAGAATTAATGACTTTTTTATATAGATATTATTCATGCCTTTTCATAAAGGATGAAAAAACTGCACTTGAAAGTACTATGGATTTTAACTCTCAATTTGAAATTCCACTTTCAGAAAGTGAAGTAATAAAAGCGACCAAATCAGCAGAAACTGCATATATACGTTGGGCAAAAACTTTTGATCAGTACATTAGGCTAACAGATAAGCCACCAATGAGTAAATTTTTTAGAGAAAATGGATGTTATGTTTATTCAAATAAGAAATTAATAAAATTATTAGAGATTTCAGATGAAGAAATGGATTCATTAAAAACTATAATTTCTATAAAAGAAAAAAATAGAAGATCTAAAGATTATAGAAATGAGTGGAAAAAAGATAAAAGTAAAAAAGACTCAAGAAATTCTAATGGACTTACTAAAAGACAACAAAGTAAATTAGAAAACTTAACTATTATTTTAAAACTTACTAAAAGTGGAATGAAACAAAAAGAAATTGCTAATCTTATAAAAATTACTCAACAAGGTGTATCTAAATTATTAAAAGAATGGAAAACTGGCCAAATTGACACTCTTATAATACAAGAATACCTTAAACAAAAGAACAAAACAGACAATTTCGCATCCAAAAAAGAACTATGGGAAAATATTAGTTAAAATACAACTGAAATTTGGTATCTATATATTAATGTTTGTGGGGGCGGTTACGCCTTCCCCCGACTCAAAAGTAAGCGAGGACTAGGTTTTTAGAGTCTATATTTAAAATATTTATTAATTATAATTTTTGTACACTTTTTTTCATGTTTTTCTTTGTATAATAGTTCGAGACTTATTGTTATGAATATCGATAAGATATGTTATGTTAAGTCTTAAATAGCTAAAAAGGAGTATTACACATGAAAAAAGGTAAATACTTAGTAGTTTTTCTTGTATTTATTGTTTCAGTTGGATTGATAGTTATTAATTTTCCATCAGACCCTACTGCTACAAATGGAGAAAAAGTACTAGTTCAACAAAGCTTGAAAAAAGGAGCAATAGTTCCTAAAGAAGCACAACCTGATATTGTTGGTAAATCAGCAATAACAATGGTTTTAGGCACTAATGAAGTTATTTATTCAAAAGATGCTAATGCAAAAAGATATCCTGCAAGTCTTACTAAACTTATGACTGCTTATTTATTTGCAAAATATGCAAAACCAAATGATATAATTCCATATACAGAATCAGCAGAACAACAACCAGCCTTTTCATTAGGTAAAAACTTTGGACCAGTTTATGTAGGTGAAACTATGTCTGCCAAAGATGTAATGGATGCATTGTTACTATACTCTGCTAATGATAGTGCTTATATGATTGCAGACTTCGTTGCAGGAAGTAAAGATAAATTTGTTCAAATGATGAATGATGAAGTACAAAAATTAGGATTAAAAGGAACTCATTTTATGAACCCTAATGGATTACAAAATCCTGATCATTATACTACAGCTTATGATCTTGCAATAATTGGACAATTACCATATAGTGAAGCTTGGTCAAGAGAAACAATGGGTACTGAATCTGCTACTATAAAATTTAATCAAAGTGATAAATTAATCCATATTAAAAACAGAAACAGTAACTTAGGTAAGTATGGAAATGTTGCTGGTAAAACTGGATACACTAGCGAAGCAGGAAGCTGTTTATTTAATATAGATGTTAGAGATGGAAAAACTATAGTTGGTGTTATCATGGATTCAGCTAATATATTAAATAGTCCACAAATGTATAGTGGTATGAAGAAAATCATGGATTACAGCTTTAATGAAGCAACTCCAGTTGTATATGAAAATGCAGGAACAACAATATTTGATCCAACTTTAACTTATAAATTATTTGGATTCTTTGGACCTACAAGAACTGTAAAAGTTCCTATGGTTTTAAATAATAATATAATGTACTATAACAATTCAGAAAACAATGAATTTAGTAATGTTACATTAGATACAAGCAATTTAACAGCATGGGATTGTATATTTAATAAAGATAAAATAAATGTTAAGTTTAATGAGTTAAAATACTCTAAAGACTACTCAGTTACTCCACAAATAAGCATAGGACAATTAATTGAGCCAATGATATTTGCTTATATATTATTAATAATAGCAATACTTTCAGCATTACTATTCATAATTATGCTTATAAGAGATATAAATAAAAATAAAAGAAGAGCTAGAAAAAGAGCTAGAAAAAATCATAGATAATAATTAAGGATGATAAAATTTTAAAATAGTAATTTACTATTTTAGATTCTATCATCTTTTTATTTATAAAAAATTTTTATTATTGATTTATATAATAAAAATTTAAAATTAAGTTTTAACGAGCTTATTTCTTTATTTTATATATAGCTAGTATATTAAATTAATATAAGCATAAATAAAGTCAGATAAGGCCATATAAGGCTTATATTAAGATTATTAGTTAATCATTACATATATTAAGAGTGCTTATTAGTGGTTATAAGACTCATATTTTGACGTATATAATTAATCATATACATACGGAGGTATAAACTACAATTAGTACTATTTACTTATCAATTTAGATTTTAAGTTATCAAAAATTATATAATCTTAAAATTCAATTCTACAATACATTCTAGTACAATATTAAATCAAATTTATATTCTATTTTTCTATATAATTTCATTGAATTATAAATAAAAAAATTCTCAAAATTTTTATTCAATTTTTTGTTTTTTGCATACTTAAATAGTATAGATAAATATTTTATTTAAAGATATAAAATTTAATATAAGAATCAATTTTTATATTATATACATAAAAATAATAAGTAAAATTATAAGAAAAAATATAAGAAAAAATATAGTTAAAAATACATGAAATACTATAATAAAAAACTATAGTAAAATTAAAAATAACTTATATATATTAGATAAAATTATATAAATAATATTTAAAAATATTATTTATAAATTATAAAAAATAGATAATAAAATATAAAAAAATTTGAATAAAATATGAGATATTTATAAGAAAATATATAAATAAAAAAGTTATAAATTTAAAAAAAATTATTGCTCAAATGATTTTTTTAATAAGAAATTAAAATATTAAGCTTAAAAATTTAAGTTAAATAAATAAAATTTTTTTATGTATAAGTTAAAAATTTTTATTATAAGATGTATTTAAAATTTAGTTTTAAATACTCTAAGTAATATATATTAAACTTAATTTTTTATTTAATTGTTCTAATTTATATAGATATAAAATTAAGATACAAAAATTAAGAATACAACTTTAAGATACCAAATTTCAGTTGTATTGATCTATAAAAAACTAAAATGTTAAATTTAATAACTATTAAGACATTTAGATATTATATTAAATTACAAGAGATATTAGCTGATTTTATTGTAAATATTTATGTTTACATATATATCAACGTGTTTAAATATAAGGATTTAACGACTATATAAAATACATTATATAATTAGTGGAATTTTTAGGGATTATAGATTAATTGTTAATATTTTTATCAACAAAAATATTGATATTTATGTTTACATAACTGTAAATAAAATATTTTTTAAATTAAAAAGATTGTTTTTCAAAAATAATAATACAAACAATTATACAAATATATATACAAACAAAATTACTGTTATATATGTTTACAAAAATAGTTACAAAAAAAGATTACAAACCAAACATATAAAATACAAACAATTACGTTTTTAAATACAAAAACATTTACTAAAACAAAAACAATTACAAATACAAAAATATTTATATAAACATATACATTTACAAAAATATAAACGTAAACGTAATTAAAAACAATTACATATATATAAACGTAAATATAAATAAAAATGTAAACATATATATTTACATATACGAAAACAAAAACATTTTCAAAAACGTAAACGTAATTAAAAACAAAAATATAATTATAAATAATTACAAAAATAAAAATAAAACTACATGTAAAAATATAAATATAAACATAAATGTAAACATAAATAATTACATTTGTAGAAATAAAAA
>NZ_LTAY01000075.1 GCF_002050515.1 Clostridium thermobutyricum DSM 4928
AGTTATTAGTAATAGTGGGTTGGTAGAGATAACTGAATAAATTTGTTTAAAAAAAGCCTTCTAAAAGTTTACAAATACTAATCAAGTTAAAATTAATTTAAAAAATAATTTAATAATAAAATTTAAAAGAAAAAAATTCCAAATATATTTAAATAAATAGTCTTAAGTAGTGGAAAAAAGCTACATAATTTTGATATAATATTATTAAATGAAGAGAGGAGAATAAAAGTGAAAGATATGAAAAGTGAAGGCCTGTATAGAAGGAATGGTAAGAAAGTATATATAAAGCAACCTGAATATAGTGAAATGGCGTATGTATCTGAACTTTGGAGTGATGAAGCCACTATGGAAGACATTGGTGGGGTTTTTAATTTTAGTGAAGATAAATGGGAGCCATTTTATAAAAAGATGGTTAGCCCATCAGATGGTAAGAATTTTTACTGTTTAATATACAATAATAAAGATATACCAGTTGGAGAAGTAAGCTTTCATGGATATGATCTTGTAACTAAAACTGCAAGGTTTAATATAAAGGTTCATGATAAACATAGAAGAAGAGGATATGGTAAAGAAGCAATAAATCTGTTATTAGAATATTATTTCCAAGAGTTTGGAGGTAATATAATGATGGATACAGTTAGAACTGAAAAAGGAATAGAACTCTCTAAAAAATTTAAATTTGAACAAATAGGAAAAGCAAAGGAAGGAATTACCTGTAGAATAACTAAAGAAAAGTTTTTTAATTCTAACAAAGGATCTAAAAAATATGTTGAAGTATTAGTTTTAGATGAAATGAATATTTTAGACTATTCAATGCCTTTTGAAATATTTAATAAGGCTAATAAGGTAGCTAAAGAAGATATTTTTAATACTTCAAGTGTTTCTTTTATAGATAAGATAAAAGGAAATTCAGGAATAGAAATAAAAAGAAGTTCTAGAAGTGAACAAAAACCTAATATAATAATAATTCCTGGTGGGATTGATACAAAAGAAAATTCTAAAAATGTAATAGACTATATTCTGAAAAATTATATAGAATGTGATTATATTTGTGCATTTTCTGAAGGAATAAGTTATTTAGTTAAATGCAAAGAATTAAATGGAGTTTTTGTACCAAATGGAAATTGGATAAAATTACTTTTAGATGAAGAAAAAAGAACACTTAGAATACTAAATAAAAATTATATAGATAATGGAAAAATAATGTTAAGCACAAATCTTATGGGAACATTAGAGCTTTGCTTAAATATCGTAAAAAAGGTTTGCGGTGGAGAAATAGAAGAAAAAATTAAAAGTGAATTGGGGTTAAAATAGGACAATTTTATATACATTGTCCTATTTTTTTATTTTTATAATATACATATAATATAATGATTAGATTTAAGATAGAACGTTTAATTTAAACTTCTATAATTAAATTGGAGGAAATATGTATAGGAATTTAAAAAATTCTAAATTTATGTATTTAAGTTTAGCTATATTGATAACGATAGTTGTTTTTTTATTTTTAAATGATTATCAACTAAATAAAGAGGTACGTTGTTCAAAGAAGATACTTAAGTTTATGGAAGAAGAAAAAATAATAGATAGTTTAGAAGAAAGCAATTATACAAGTACAGTGTCTAGAGTAAATAAAAAAGGAAAAATAAAATTATATAAAATAAGCAATGAAAAATATACGTTAGAATTAAATGATAAATATGAATTGGTAGCTTTTACAAATAATAAATATGGAAACCCAAAAAGTGAAATAAATATTAATAAAGCTATAAATTTAGGAGAAACATATTTAAATAAGCTTTGTAATAATAAATATTTATGTATTGGCGAAGTAAAAAATAAAGACAGAGAAAAATTACCTTATTATGCACTAAAATTTCAAAGAATTATAAATGGATATCCTTATTATGGAATAGAAGTTGTATTAAATATTCATAAAGAAACTGGGGAATTAGTGGGATATATAAATAGAGTAGAGAGCATTAAAATTAGAGAAACAAAAATAAAGATAAGTGAAGAAGAAGCTAAAAAGATTGTTAAAGTTAAGCTGGAAGAAACAAATAGTAATGTGAGTATAAAAGATGAAGCTTCTATAGCTTATTATAGTAAAAATGATGTAAAAGAAAAAAGTAAATTAGTTTATATTATTACAGTAGAATTATTAAATAGTAAAGGAGGGAAAGAGAAATATGATTACTTTGTAACTACTGATAAAGGAGAAATAATTAATATTGTTAAAGAAGTTGAGCATAGTAGTTATGAAGAAAAATAAAAAGCACACTAATTTGTGTGCTTTTTTTATTCCCATTCAGAAATATTTTCTAAACCTTCAATAGACTCTTTCTTAAATATAGGATCTTTGATTCCTTTTTTCTTTTGTTCAGTGTAATCTTTAAGAGCTGCAAAAGCAATTTTACTAAGAAGAAATATTGCAATTAAATTTACTATTGCCATGAATCCCATGAATACATCAGCTAAATTCCAAACTATAGAAACTTTAGCTAAACATCCGAAAAATACCATAAAAACAACAAAGATTCTATAAAGGAAAATATATCTTTTTTTAGATGTTAAGAATGATATATTGGATTCTCCATAATAGTAATTACCAACAATTGAACTAAATGCAAATAATAAAATGCAGATAGCAATAAATATATTTCCCCAAGAACCAACTTGAGAACTAAGAGCGCGTTGAGTAAGTTGGATTCCATCAATACTTCCTGAAGTATAATCAACTCCTGATAAAAGTATAATAAAAGCAGTACAACTACAGATTATTAAAGTATCAGTAAAAACTCCTAATGTTTGAATTAATCCTTGCTTTACAGGATGAGAAACTGAAGCTGTTGCTGCTGCATTAGGAGCACTTCCCATACCAGCTTCATTAGAGAAAAGACCTCTCTTAACACCAATTAAAATTATTCCGCCAAGAGTACCACCTGTAAATTGCCTAAATCCAAAAGCATTTTCAAAAATTAAAGTAATAGTTTCTGGTAATTTAGAGGAGTTAATTAATATTATAAATAAAGCTACTAAAATATATGCAACTGCCATTATAGGAACAATAACTTCAGATACTTTAGCAACTCTATGTACACCACCAAATATTACAAAAAGAGTTATTAGTGAAAGAATTATTGCTACTACTATTTCATTTACATTAAATGCTTCATGAAAAGATGCAGTTATTGTATTAGCTTGAACAGCATTAAAGACTAATCCAAATGATATAGTTATAAGAATTGAGAATAATACTCCCATCCATTTTTTATTTAAACCTTTTTCCATATAATAAGCTGGTCCACCTTTGAAAGTACCATCAACATCTTTTTCTTTATAAATTTGAGCAAGTGTAGATTCTATAAAACTAGAAGCAGAACCAAGAAGTGCAATAAGCCACATCCAAAAAATTGCTCCAGGGCCTCCAGCTGCTATAGCAATAGCTATACCTGCTAAATTACCTGTACCAACTCTAGAAGCAGTGCTGATACAAAAAGCTTGGAAAGAAGAAATACTTCCTTTTTTATTTTTATTTCCTATACCATCCCCTAAAAGTCTAAACATTTCTTTTATGTATCTAAATTGAACAAAATTAGTTTTAATTGAAAAATATAAACCAAGAACTAGTAACATAGCTATTAAAATGTATGTCCACAAGAAATCATTAAAACTAATAATAATAGAATTTAAAGCATCCATTATTTAATACCCCCTACATATATTATTTAATATACATTTTATATTAAATAAGATTAAAATGCAATAAAATAATTCTAATTATGCAAAAAAAGTTCTTATAAAAGAAAAAAATAAATTAAATAGGATTAAAATGCAAGAAGTGTTTTTGGTTAATGCAAATTATAAAATGTTTTTAAAATTAAATTTAATAAATAAAAAAATACTACCTAATTAAAGGTAGTATTTTGGAATGTTAAGCTGCTATATCAAATTTATTTGGTTTTGATCTATTTGAATTAGTAGATTGAGTATTAGTAGGTGGAGTTGCATTAGTAGCAGGTGGATTAGTATTAGCAGGTGGAGGTGTATTAGTAGCAGGTGGTGTAGTATCACCACTTGGTTTATTATCAGTTCCACCTTCAGAATTTCCACTATCACCTTCAGTTACATTTTCTGAAGAAGGTGGAGTAACTTCATTATTTTCCTCTTCTAATTTTTCATTATTATCTTCCTCTTTAGGCTCTTCATATTTACTATTATCATATGATGTTGGTAAAACATATTTACTGTCAGCAGTATTAGCATTTGGATAATCTTTCTTTATAAATACTTTCATAACTCTTAAGTTAGGTGGAGTATTTGCATTAGCAAGAAGATTATTTTGGCTATTTACTTCAGCTTCAACATGAGTTTCACAATATCCAGTAGGTTGAGTACCAGATATAAACATTTCAGTTCTTATTCTATTTCCTCTAGGATCTCTTTTGCAAAGGGATGTAGGTAATTTACCTGAATCCATACAAACAGAAGTTTTTACAATTCCACTAGGCATATTTATATCAGTAGTACTTAATCCAGCATTAGCAATATTCATTATTTTACCCCAAAGGGAAGCCGCAGTTTGTCCAGATCCACCACCATTTATTTGTCTTTGATTATCATAACCAACCCAAACAGCTGCACTATAGTGAGGTGTTAAGCCAGCAAACCAATAATCTTTGTTACTATCAGTAGTACCAGTTTTACCCGCTACAGGCATAGAACCAAATTTAGCATATGATGCGTTATAAGTTATTGGGCCTTTTAACATATCATAAAGAATATAAGCAGCTTGTGGTGAAAGAACATTGGTTTTTTCTTTTTTAGCTTCTAATATTACATTTCCATCCCTATCTAGAACTTTAGAGTAAAGCTTTGGTTCTATATAAACTCCGCCATTACCAAAGATTCCATAAGCAGAAGCCATAACAAATGTATTTCCACCATCAATATCATTAGATGCATTATTAAATTGGCCAAGACCAACAGCCGAAAGTCCTTTTGATTTATCATTAAATTTTAATCCAACTTTTTCACCATAATTAATACCAGTTTTAGCTCCAACTGAATTAGCTGTTAAAACAGAACCAATATTACTTGAATATTTTAGAGATTCACGTAATGATAAAAGTCCTTTATAAGAGTTTGGTGAATTTTTTAATTCTCCACCATATATTTTCTTTATATTTTCATTTTGTGAATCATCAATAACAGAAGCTGCTGTTAAAACTTTTTGGTCAATAGCAGGTCCATAAGAAGTTAATGGTTTTATAGATGATCCAACAGATCTTAGAGCATTATAAGCTCTATTAGTAGATTTTGCTCCTTGATTTCCACGTCCACCTACAATAGCACGAACTTCTCCAGTTCTATAATCTGTAACAGTAGCAGATGCTTGAAGATGAGGAACACCATCTTTATTCTTAGTATCAGCTCCATACATATTGAAATTACTGTAATTATCAAGAATTTTTTGAACATTGTCTTGAAGTTGAGTATCTATAGTAGTAAATATTTTTAATCCAGCAGTAGATATTATATTATTTACTTCTTCATCTGTATATTTATATTTAGATTTTAAATCTTTTTTTACTTGATCTAAAGCAGGATCAAGTGCCCATTCATATTTAAGTCTATAATCAACATAAGCACGTTCAAATTTAAGTTTTCCATTATCTAAATCTTTTAATGATTTTTGATATGTTTCTTCATTAATATAATCATGTTCTCTCATTTTCATAAGAACAGTTTTAGTTCTATCGATATATCTTTTTGGGTTCTGTACATTTTCAGAAATATATGCATTATAAGTATTAGTTGCTTGTGTCACTCCTGCTAAATAAGCACATTCTATTAAATTTAAATCTTTAGCATTTTTATTAAAATAATATTTAGCACCAGCTTGGGCACCATATGAAGTTCCACCAACTGGGAAATTATTTAAGTATGCAGTTAATATTTCATCTTTAGTCATATGATTTTCTAATTGCATAGCTAAGTATATTTCTTTTACTTTTCTTTCAATTTTTTGTTCGTTTGTAAGCATAGTGTTCTTTATTAATTGTTGAGTTAAAGTAGAAGCACCTTGAAGTCCTCCTTTACCAGTTAAATAATATTTAACATCATATAAAACAGCACCAGCTAATCTTTTTACATCTATACCACTATGTTCATAAAATCTTTCATCTTCAATAGATACAATTGCATTTTTTAAGTTTTGTGGTATTTCATTAGATTGTAAAGTAGTTTTAGTCTTATCAGCAACGTTTAGTGTATCAATATATTTTTCATCTTTACTATAGAAAGATGAAGGTTGATTGCCATGTTTAATTTTTTCTACATCTATTTCAGGAACTGTTTTTATAATTGCAAATATATAACCCAATCCAACTACACTAGCAGATAAGATTAAAAGTAGTATTGAAATAAGTGAATATTTTAGAATTTTCTTTCCCTTTTTATTTTGGGATTTATCTTTAGATTTTTTAGATTTGCGTCTTTTAGAATTTGTTTTATTTTTATTATCCACATTTATGCCATTAGGTTTTCCACGAGAAATATTTGTTTTACGTGGACCTGTGTTTTGGCCATCTCTTCGATTGTTTGAGATATTATCTTTTGCCATCTGTCCCTCCTAAATTTTAGTGTTAAAAATAATATTCCATACAATTATAACATAATTATATTAGTAGGAAAACAATAGAGAAATAAATAAAGGTGATTTATGGAATATTATACTTGTAAAAAGAAGAGAAGAAAGATAAAGCCATGGATGTTAATTATATTATTGATGATTTTAATTATTAATTTAGCTTTTATGATTTTTGATAAAAAAGTTATGCCAAATGTTTTTGAAATTGCAAAATTAACTATGAAAAATAAAACAACCCAGTTAATAAGTGATGTAAGTATGGAAGCATATAATGAATTATTTATAAGAGAAAGTGTTTTAGACATATCAACTGATAAAGAAGGAAACATAAATATGATTAAAGCAAATACTATGAAATTAAATAAATTAAATGCAATAATATCTAAAAAGTGTAATGAAGCTTTAGATAAAATGAGATCAGAAGGAATAAAAATTCCATTTGGGTGGGTAACAAATAGTAGTATTTATTATGAATTTGGACCAGATATAAAAGTAAATGTTGATCCAATAGGAAATGTATCAACAAAGTTTGTAGCTAATTTTGAGAGTGCAGGGATAAATCAAACTAGATATACTGTTAGTTTAGAAGTGGAAGCAAAATTAAATGTACAAGTTCCGCTTTATATGGAAGAAATATCTGTTAAAACAGAAGTTCCTTTGGCAGATGCAATAACTGTTGGAAAGATTCCAAATACTGCAATTGATCTTGGAAGTTTTGGGAAAGAAAATTTTCAAGCAATAGGTAAAAATTAAATAAAAAGACCTAATCTTTTAATTAAATTAGGTCTTTTTTACTTTAAATATGAATTTTTGCAATTTCTTGATTTATATTAACTGATAAAATACCAGTTTCTACTGGTTGTGAAGTAGTAAATACTAAATAGAATGAATATTTAGTATGTGGACTTAAATTTGTTCCATCTAATATATTAAATGAATTAGTTGTATTATGAACATTATTTGCATCAACTGTATGATTAAAATCAATAGTGTAATTACTGTTATCATAATTTAGAGTAAATAGATTAGGATTATCTTTTATTTTAAAACCTTCTATTTTATTATCAGTAATATTTTCTAATGTTACTTTTACAATTGAAAAATTATTTGGTGTAGTATAAGTATTTTTACCTATAGTCTTAGTATTATTAAGTGAATCTATAGTAATATTGTAATCCCCTATTTTAATAGTTTGACCAATTTTATATATACTTGAAGAAGTAGTAACTTCTTTGTTAGAAATTGATTTTGGAGTAGAATTATAATCGTAAATAGCAAATACAAATATTAAAATTATAATAATTACTCCAATAAAAACTTCAAGTTTTTTTGATTTTTTATTATTAACATTTTCAGACATTAAAAATTCCCCCTGTAAATTTTTCTTACATACATTTTATCAATTATTAAAAATATATTTAAAGAAAAAATATTATTAAAAGGATTATAAAAAAAGATATGTATTAAAAAAATTTTACTAAATTGCATTATTAACTAAATCTAATTAATAAATATAAAGCTATTATATTAAAATTGAAAAAATTATTTTGAAAATTTGAATTTATTGTAAAGTTATAAACCAAAATATATAATAAATAGAAATATAATTAGTTATTTACAAAAAGTACTAATAGTTTAATAA
>NZ_LTAY01000076.1 GCF_002050515.1 Clostridium thermobutyricum DSM 4928
TTTTAAATCTTCTTTCATACTAAATATGCTACTTTTAATACAAAAAGTTATGAGCAAAATGTAAATAAAATTTAATAAAATGTAAATCTATAAAAATCATATAAATATTCTCAATTAAATTTATATTTATTTTCTTTAAATTCTCATTTAGAACATAAAAAAAGCACCTAAAAAGGTGCTTAAAGCTTTGCATTTACTATATTTATTTAATTTTCTTGAACACTTATTTCGCATTATAGTATTTTAGCAAAATTATTTTTCTATTTATTCCTTGTAATATAAATTCTATTTTTTATTAAAATCCTTTTTTAAATAAAAAGATAAATATTCTTCTGATTCTTTTCTACTTTTAAATATAATTATATTCTTATCATTTGCATTCTTTAAAAGGTTCATTATAGTTGGTTTATTTATAAAATTATAGTTTTTCACAAAAGTTATAAATTCATCATCCTCTTCTTCTATCTTTTCAAACCAAGGCATATCAGTACGTGCCTTTCCTTTTCTAGATTTTATCCCTTTAATACATAATTCCACTGGATAATCTAGAAAAAATACAGTATCACAAGCTTTTAATCTTATATCTATAGTTGATTCATAATTCCCATCAATTATCCAACTTTCTTTATGAATTATATTTTCTAACCTTTCCATAAATACATTTTTTTTCAACCACAGTTTTATCAGCATTCCAATAAATCATATCTAAATGAAATAAAGGTATTCCTGTTTCTCTATGCAATTTTTTGAAAATGTACTTTTTCCACTTCCAGGACAGCCTATAATAATTATTTTTTTCATTTATAGCACCTTCCTTTTTTACTTTTAATAATCCCATTTCATTTTTTTCTTTAAATTTATAAGCTTTTCATCTGTCATTACAATTTTTTCTTCCAATTTATATTGATATTTTTCTTTAATATCTTCACTTTCTATTATCTCGTTTATGTAATTACAAAGTATCTCACTTATTGATTTGCCTTGTTTTTCAGCTATTTCTTTAATTCTTTTTTTATCTTCTACTTTTATTATGAATTGTATCAACTCTTTTTTACTCATATCATTGTCATTACACCTTTTTATTTGTCATTACATAAAAAAATAAGTGTAATTACATAAAATATTCTGTAATTACACTCATTTTCCCTCTATTTTCTTCTATATATTTTGGAGTTATTCAAATCATTTTTATATTTTTCTATTTTTCTTAAAATATATTCTGTAACAGTTAACTTTTCTGATTTAGAATATAATTCATTAAACTTTTCTATAAATTCTTCTTCTGTTTCTAAATATTCAACTGGATAATATTCCTTATAATCTTCTATATTATTAACTATTACTATTTCTATTCCAGTCCCTAATACTTTTTCATCTAATTCTTCTAAGTTTTTCAATCTACCATTATAACCAAATGAACCTATCCTATCAGCTTTTCTTAAAATAATAGTTTCCATTACATATCACCAACCTTTTTATTTAACATCATCTAAATTTATTTCTTTTCCCAAATATTTCGCACTTTGCTTATATAATATTTTTTCCATATACACCCCTCTTGTATATGTATTATAATGGAATTAAGATATTTTTTTACAATTCGATTATAACAATTTTTTAAGGAGGCAATCCAATTATTATGTATAGTAATATTATAATTACCATTCTTTTTCTTGTTATATTTCTTAAAAATTTGATTTTTCCTAAAAAAGGCGATTCTATTTTTTTTAATTCATCTAAATATCAAGTAATAGATGCTTCTTTCTATAAACTTGAACATTTTTTATTAAAAATTTTCTGCATATTTCTTATACTTATCTGCTTAACGCATATTATTATTCTTTCTATTCCATATCAATATGAATTAACTATGGGTGGAGAGATTTTAATATTTATATTTTTAACACGATATTTTCTATTGAAATTTAACTATATAAAAAAATATAATAAGGAGTTTTTATGATACAACTTATTTTAATTGAATTATTTTTTACTATTATTTTTTATATTTTATTAAATACTATCTTTAATTATTTTGACAAAAAAAGAAAACTATAAATTGCTTTATAGTTTTCTTTTTTTTATAATCACTCAAACTTATTCTTAAACTTTCTTAAATTTTCCTCAAAAGTAATAACTTTTTTTCTAATTGCTCTCACTATACTTTTTAAATTTTTCTCTTTCAATTATATCTACAACATATTCATTTATTAATTCACTCATTGTAAGCCCTTTATTTTTTGCAATTTTCTTTAAATCAACTTTTGTTTTACATTCTCTTCTAATTGTAAGGCTTGAATTTTTTTCATTTTTTCAACAATTTTTAAACCTCTCAAAATCCCTCTTATCCCTTTAATTCTAGATTTCTTAAATTAATTTCTTTTTGCCTTACATAGTAATTTATCAATTTTTGACTGCAACTACATCAAACGCCAAAAACTTGGTATCCTATATAGAATAAACAAACTAAAATAGTATAGTAGAATAAAAAAATTAATAAATAAAAGAATATATAATATTAAATAAAAACCAAGAGCCAATAGAAGTTCCCCCATATAGGACTTAACATTTCAAGCAATGCTAATAGGAAATCTTTTTATTTTTTAATTTTAAATATATGTACATCATATAGTTATATTAAAATTCAATCTAATTTTATCTGAACTATTTCACTTAAATACTTACATTCTTTTATCATATCATCTCTTGATACAACATATTCTATTTTATCTAAACCAACTGCTCTTATGTAAATATTAGCATCATCATATGTTTTTTCTATTTCAAGTCTTAGTCTTTCTATATCTGTAGTACTTAAATTATTTCCTCTAGCTATTGGAAGAGTTGTATAGTATATTTCAAAATTCTCTTCACTTGCATCTATAAATTTAACCCATTTATTAAACTCTATATTTTTATCTAATACTAATTTAAAATTCTTTCTCTTTTGTCTTCCTACAAAATATTTAAATTTATTTTCTCTATTTATAACTTTAATAGATCCACCACCTCTGCTTTCAATAAGCCCAAATGCAACTCCTGTTTTACCTGTTGGCTTTTCTAAATCATCTCTATCAAATTTAATTGATAATTCCTCTAGTTTCTTATAAGAAGCTTCTGTTCTAAGAGGTGGATATAAATCATATTTTATATCATTTTTTTCTTTTATAAGCTCCTTAAAAATATTATTTACTAATTGAGATCTACTTGAATTTCCTGCAAGAAGTATATTTATTTTTTTAACATTTTCTATTGATTCAGCCTTAAATGAGTCATTAAGTGATTCAAAAAAGCTAAATATCCCTTTTCTTATTCTTTCTTCTAAAATATTTTCAAGCTTATTTAAATTAATATTAAGCTTTATATTTTTAATTAAAGTACCGTCATTTTTATAGAAATCTAATTTTATTCCATCTTTATATTTTTCTTTATAATTTTTATGGTGTTCAGTAATTGCTCTTAGACTCTCCATAAGCTGTCTCATATTTAGTCTAGCTTCCTTAGATTCTTTTATTAATATTTCAGAACCAACAAATACATTACATTCAGATGGTAGTGTAAAAGTTATTTCTTCTTTTCTTAATAAATTTGCATTGTCTTTAAATACATTAAAAGCTAAAAGTTCTAAAAGATTTTCTCCTCCAAGATATCTATCTCCTCCAGCACCAAAATGTTCTATAACATAATCAAATCTATCCTCTTTATCATCATCAGCTATTCTATATAATCCGTAATCAAAATCTGTAGTTCCTCCACCAAAATCAAATACTCCATAATAAATATTTTCATTTTCATCTGGTTCAAACCCATATGATTTTAATGCAGATATTGCATATGCAGCAGGTTCACTTGCTCCCTCTACAACTTTAATTTTTCTATTTTTTAATATAATTTCAGGAAGTGATTTACTTATTCCTCTTTTAAAACATTCTATAATTTTATTCTTTATGACTTCATCATAAGTTACAGGAAAAGATAAAATATATTCCAAATATATTCCATTTTGCATATTATTTATATAACTTCCTATATAATAAGCATAAATTTCTATAGGATTAAACTCACCTTCTTTAATGTCTATAAAGTTTGGTAAATCTATAGTTAATCCCTTTTTATCTATGATTCTAACCTTTCTATCACTACTTCCACACCACATTTTTAAATCACTCATATATGAATAATAATCAAAACTATCATTATTTAAAAGTTCATTATTAGCTGTATGTGAAATAGTTAAATCTCCCCATTTAGTTTCAGGTCTTCCCTCTTCTAAATTATATGATTTTAAAAAGTTATCTATATCAATAAACTCCATAACTGTTGGATTCTCGTATTGTGACTCTAAAACTTCACTTTTAAAATTAATAGCTCCAATTCTCATAGGAATACTGTGTTCATTTTTCTCCTGATAAACTACAACAGTACTTTTAGTTCCAAAATCAATAGCTACAATCCCATTTTCTTTAATATCAGACATTGGATTTCTAGCTACTATTTCCTTATCAAAGTATACATAAACATCAGATTCTTTTTTATTATTAAATTCATATTTATATAAGTCCCAATCTCCTCTATTTATATCCTCTAAAAGTTTTTTATCATATCCTTCAATTCCTATTCTTCTTTTATCATAATTTAAAAATTCATCATAAATATCTTCAATATTATTTTTAAATATATACTTTAAAGAGTCATTCTTTAAATCCTTATATATTTTATCTCTATCTAATTTAAGAGATTCACTGCATAGTAGAGGATATACTGAATTAAATTCTGTAAGTATATTTAGACTTTCTTTATTTTTAAAATTTTTTATAATAAGCTTATTATCTAAAATAAATTTTAATACTCCAAATACATTTTTTGGTTCTATTCTAATAATAGGGAAAATTGATGCAGGTCCACTAAAAACACCAGGACTTTCAATCCTATATCTTGCAGTTTTTCCCATATCGTCACAAAGCAAGAAAGCTCTTATTCCATCTTTAAATTTCATTTCTACATCTCTAGTTTTATTAGGATATTCAATAGAAGTTCTAACAAGTCTTTTAATTTCATCTAAATTAGGTATAGTCCATGTATTGAATCCTTCAAAAGAAAAATATTCTTTATATTGATTTTTTATCTCTTCAATATCCACACCATACATAACATTAGAATTATTGTAATATAAACTGTTTACTATTACTTTAGCTTGGTCTCTATTTATTATAATTTTCTTATTCTCTATATAAATCCAATTATTAATAGAGTTTATTTCATCTAAAACAATTTTAAGATGTTTTTCAATTTTTTTTAGTTCATTTTCTAAAGGTCTATAAATTTTTTTTATACATTTTGTTTCCATATTAAAATTCTCCTAAAATATAAATTTTAGATTGAGATAATAATCATTATTTTTCTTATTTGGGTTAAAACCTTATAAATTTAAAATAAAATCAATAATAATAATTATTATTAATCACTTTCATTCAAAATTTTCAAAAAAATAATTGATATTTATCTAAATCATAATTTTGACTTACAAATAATTTTAATTATAAATCAAACATAAAATCATATAATTTAACTACTCTAATTTCAATTTCCTGTATTACTCATTTTAACTATTGTTATTTTAATAAAATTTATAAAATAACTACTCCTTTCCTAATTAAAATTCCAAAGAAAAATTTTCCATTATAGTAAATTTTAAAAATAAAAAAAGCTAATGACTTCTACAAAATTTGTAGAAGTCATTAGCTTTTAATAAGCGGTTAAAGGTTAACTTCATAACCTATTATTCACTTTTTAGTCTTGTTTTCTCTTATGCTTAAATTCTATCTTAAAAAATTTTATTTTTCAATATTCATTTAATAAACTTTATTTTAAAATAAAGTTAAATTTATCTTTATAACTACTATATTTTCATTTATTATCAATTTAGTCCTTTTACTTTATTCTTCACTAAAACTTCTACAAATGCATATATATTTGTTACTATTATCTCTAATCTTGTCTGTGTTAATATTGAGTTCAAATTTAAATTTCATTCTTCAGTAGCTTCTTTTTCCTTTTTACCTAGTTCTTTTCAGTTAACATCTTTGGTTTTTGAATATTAGATATTGGACTAACTTTTTCTTCGTTCTTCTTAACCTCTATTTTAGTGCCTTGGTTAGCTATATTGTTTTTGTGTTTTTTATTATAAATAATCGAACTACAAATTATTATAATTATCACAAAAACTATTACTCTACTTCTTCCTATAACCTGATAATTGTTTATTAAACTATGTAAATGAATGTAAATATGGACTTGTTTAAAATCAAGGTGTAGAATAATATGTAAAGGCAGTCATCTTAATTCTTACATAGATTATTTTTTGAAGGGAAGATTTTACTATGGAAGAAGATAAATCAAAAGCAGGTAAACTTGGATTAGTTGGACTTATTGCACTTTGTATTAGTGCTATGGTTGGATCAGGAGTCTTTGATTTACCTAAAAATATGTCTATGGAAGCTGGGGTTACAGCTCAGTTTATATCTTGGATTATTACTGGTATAGGTATTTGGTTTATTGCAAAAATGTTCGTTATTCTTAGTGATGTTAAACCAAATTTAACCGCTGGATTATATAAATATGCTGAAGTTGGTTTTGGACCATTTAGTGGATTTTTTACTGCTTGGGCTTACTTTATTTGTGAATGTGCTGCAAATGCTGCATATGCAGTTTTAGTTATGAGTACATTAAATTATTTTTTCCCAGGTGTTTTCACTGGTGGTAATAACTGGCCAGCAGTTATAGGTGCATCCATTATTACTTGGTTAATTACTGCTTTAGTTCTTCAAGGTGTAAAAATTTCAAGTGGAATACAAAAAGTTGCTACAGCTTTTATGCTTGCAGTCGTTTTTGTATTCTTAGCAACTGTTCTATTCCATTTTAATTTACACACATTTACTGCTAACGCAGCAGCAACTAGGGCTGTTCCATCTTTACAAGATAAACCTATGGGAAGCATTATACACCAAGTTATGAATACTATGATGGTTACATTATGGTTATTTGGAGGTATTGAAGGTGCTGTTGTTATGTCTGGTAAAGCAAAGGATGTAAGACAAGTATCTAAAGCAACAATTATCGGTTTTGTTGTTTGCTTAGTAATGTTTGCTGCTGTAGGTATGCTTTCACTTGGTGTATATTCATATGGCGAATTAACTAATATGACTTCACCATCTACTGCATATATTCTTATGAATTTATGGCATAGTACTCTTGGACGTGATGTAATAACTGTTGCATTGTTATTTGCTGTTTTTTCAAGTTGGATTTCATGGATTCAAATGTTAGCTGAACTTCCTCAACATGCTGCTGCAGATGAAGGTTCATTCCCTAGAGCTTTTGCTAAAATCTCTAAAAAAGGTGTTCCTGCATTCTCAATTATTATAGCAACTATTGTAATTGAAGCAGTTATTCTAATTGCCCATTTTGATAGTAGTGCTTATCAAATGCTTTTAACTATTGTTGGGGTTATGACTATTCCACCATACTTATTTTCAGCAATGTATTTAATTAAAATTAGTAAAAATAAAGATAGTAATGATTTTGCTGTGAATACAAAACATAGCAGGAAAAGTGCATTAGCAATTGGTATCCTTGCATTTTTGTATATTATTTTCATGGCATATTCTGCACAAATTAAATATACATTTATTTCATTTATTTTCTATGCTATCGGAATTCCACTTTATATATTAGCTAGAAAACAACATGGTAAAAAAATATTTAGTAAAGGCGAAATTATATTTGCCGTTATAATTGTATTAGTTGCAATTTATGGTATTTACGCTTTAATTAAGTAATAAATTTTTAAATAAGCTTAGTAGAAAATTAAAATTTTCTACTAAGCTTATTTTTTTTTTAATAACTTCTAAAAATTTCACTAATTTAAAACAAATAGTTTATTTATTTCTTAATTTAGAAAAATTTTATATAGTTAATATTTAAATTTTATATAGTTTAAAAGATTTTGATTTTCATAAAAAATTTTTATCACTAGTAATTTATTGTTAATT
>NZ_LTAY01000077.1 GCF_002050515.1 Clostridium thermobutyricum DSM 4928
AAAAGAAGCCAAATAGCTTCTTGTACATTATTCTACTTCTTTATTTTTTTATCTCAAAAAAATTTAATTTTAATAAAACTTTTGCTTCATCATCTTTTATTATTTCTTCTTCTCGTTCTGTTAAATAATAAAATAATACTCCTAATTTTCTTTTTATTATTAATATCTCATTATCTTTTATAAATGAAAAATTTTCTTTTATTTTTTCTATTAAAGATATTATCTCTTCAAAATTAAAGCTTCCTGATTCAAGCATATTCTTAAATATAACTATAAATAAAACTTCATCACTATTATATCTTTCTTTTTTACTATATTTATTTTCAAACATTTCTAAAATATATTCAGGAATAATATTTTCCACAATATATTTTCTTGAAATCTCACATTTTTTTATTTCATTTGAAAACATAGCTGAAAGTTCATCTAAAGATACAGTATCCTTTAACCTTAATATCTCTCTTATTCTCTCTAATATTTTTTCTTCTGGGAAAAAAGTTTCTTGCCCTGTACTAACACTTTTTTTTATAAACCATTCTTCTGGTATTATTTTTTTTCTTTTCCATCTATATAGTTGTCCATAGGAAATATCAGTTATTTGAAGTAATTCTTTTTTTGATATTAATTTCTCTTCCATTATTTATACTTTACCTCACTATTCTTATCTATTGTTAAATTTCCACTACATTCTACTCTTTCTATTTTGCATCCTTTTCCTATAACTATATCTTTTCCTCTTACAATTTTACACTCTACATTAGTAAGATTTATGTTATCTCCTTCTATTATATTACTGTATAATTTATGCTCTCTTCTCATAATAGAATTTATTAAATTTGGTTTTTTTACAGTAATATTCTCACCTCCTATTTCATTTATAGTACAAGAATTATATAATTCTATATTTAAAACATCACAATTTAATAATCCTTTTATATTAGCCTCTCCCTTACATTTAAAAATTTCTGCTTCACAATTATTATCTACTTTTAAACTTCCATATATATTTGTAGTTTTCACTTTTAGATCATTGCTTATTTTAATATCACCTTTTATTGATATTTCACCAACCTCGACACTTTTTTTGAATAAAGAATCACCTGAAACACTTAACTTTTCATTTATTTTTATATTGTCTAAAGATTTAAATTCTCCCATAATAGTTAAATTATCTGTTTCTATAAATTCACTAGCTTCTGCTTCTCCTAAAATTTTTATTTTTTTAGCTTTAATAGAATCTAAAAATTTACCATTTCCCATAATAGTTATATTATTAAATTCACCTTTACCAATAGTCCCATCACCCATTATTTTTATATTATTCATTTTTATATCTCCAATCTATTTAATTTAACTCTCTTTTTTCACAAAAATTTCTTTTATTAACTTTGCTATTATCATTCACTTCTAATGAAATTTCATAATTAACTTCTTCAATATTGCAATTTTTACCTATTACAACAGTTTTCCCTGAAACTTTTTTTGCACTAGTATTCTCTAAATAAACATAATCACCTTCTATAGTTTCAGCAATAAGTCTGTTAGAGAAAAACTTTCCTACAAGCGGTATATTATTTATTTTTTTATCACTTCTTACCTCAATATTTTCTCCACCCATTTCTTTAACATTTGCAGATTTATATATTGTAATATTTATATTATCAGCACTTAATAATCCATTTATATTTATCATTCCATTACATTTAAAATTTGTTCCTTCACAATTTTTTTTACTGCTTATAGATCCACTTACAAATGCATTATTAAATGTAATTCCTTCACAGGCCTTTACGCTTCCTGATATAATAGCTTCATTAAAAGATAAATTTTCTTTAATTTTCATATATCCATTTACATTTAAATTTCCATCAGAATTTACTTCACCTTTATAACGCATATAGCCACTTATATCTATATCTTTGCATTTTAAAATTCCTTCTCCTGAACAAGTTCCTGATATAGAAACAGAATTTGCTATCACATTTCCTTTTAACCTTCCAACTCCTGCAATAGATACTTCATTATATTCTCCTTCACTTATAGTTCCAGTTCCATTTATATTCATATCATTTTTCAATTTAGCCAACCTCCGTAACATTGTTACATTCAATTCCAAAAAAAATTAGAATAAATCTAAAATTTTTCTTTTTCAACGTAACATTGTTTCATTAATTTTTAATAACATTATATCATTATTACTAAATTTTGCAATAGTAAAAAAATCTTCTTTAGAAATTAAATTCTAAAGAAGATTTAATAAACCATTTAATTATATATATAACTTTTATACTATTACATGTTTGCTAAATCTGCTGATGGTCCAAACATTTCATAATTGATATTTTCATCTGATATTCCCATGCCTTTAAGTGTATTGTATATATGCTTCATAAATCCTAAAGGCCCACAAAAATAGAATTCTCCATCTCTTGGTAATGTTTCTAACCATTCTTTTGACATAAATCCTTCATATTGATAATCTTCACCTAATACATCACTTTCTAATGGTGTTTGATAGAATATTGCACTTTCTACATTTGAATTAGCTTCCTTTATTTCTTCTAATTCTTTTTTGAAAGTATGTGCTGTTGAATTTAATACAGCTTGAGCAAATATAACTTTTCTATTTGAATCTGCTGCTTTATAAAGCATTGACATCATTGGTGTTACACCAATTCCTCCACTTAATAAAACTAATGGTTTATCATTTCCTTCTTTTAATACAAATTCTCCTAGTGGATTAGTTAAATCTACTACATCACCTACGTTTAAGTTTTCATGTATATATCTAGATACTAACCCTTTTTCTTCTCTTTTAACACTTATTCTATAGAAGTTAGCTCCTGGCTTCATTGAAAGACTGTATTGTCTTACTTCACTCTTATGCTCACCTTCTTTAATTGGCATTATTGATATGAATTGCCCTGCTTTATGCTCTTTTAATTCTGTTCCATCTTCTCTTTTAAAATAAAAAGAAGTTATTAAATCATTTTCTGCTTCTCTTTTTACAATTTTAAATTTTTTATATGAAAAATCATCTTCATTTGGATTATTATCCTCTCCAAAATATCTATCTAATAACCCTTTGAATGCTCTTCCATGTCTAGCTTCATCTTTACACATTTCATGAACTGTATCATGAATTGCATCTAAATTTAATTGTTTAGCTAATGTAGCTAAATCTTTTTTACCTTGACAAGCTCCGAATTCAGCATCTACTCTTGCTTGTAAGTTTGCTTTTGTATCAGCTACAACTACTTCTCCTAAAAGTTCTGCAAATTTAGCTGCATGTTCTGCTTCCTCAAATGCTATTCTTTTATATGCTTCTGCTACTTCTGGATGTCCTTCTCTATCTGCTTGTCTTGACATTGCTAAATACATTCCAACTTCTGTACATTCTCCAGTAAAGTTAGCTCTTAATCCTTCAATTATTTTTTCATCTACACCTTGTGCTACACCAATTTTATGTTCATCTGCCCAATCCATTTCTCCAATTTGTTCTTTAAATTTATCAGCTCCAACTCCACATACTGGGCATTTTTCTGGTGCTTTTTCCCCTTCATATATATATCCACATACTGTACAAATAAATTTTTTCATATTTAATTCCTCCCTGATTTTATATAATATGTATTTTATTTAATTTTCCGTTTTTTATTCTTTATGATATTATATTATATAAATATTTTGTATTAGTCAATAATAATTATTAAATAATAAAAAAATATTTTATTAAAAACTTTCTTTCTTTGTTCAAAATGTCAATTTTCTGCAAATGTCTATACATATTAACAATTATTTATTGTATAATGTGTTTATACTTAACTTAAAGGAGTGTTTTTATTGTTTGGATATGTTACTCCATTAAAATCAGAACTTAAAATACGAGAATTTAATAAATTCAGAGGCTATTATTGTGGCCTTTGTACTTCTATAAAAAAACAATTTGGTAATATACCAAGAATGTCTCTTAATTATGATATGACTTTTTTAGCTCTTTTTCTTCAAGCATTAACTGATGAAAAAGAAGAAGCAGATATGCTTAGATGTTTTGTGCATCCAGTAAAGAAAAAGCCAACTATAATTAATAGTCTTGCTATAGATTATGCTGCTAATATGAATGTTTCACTTTTTTATTATAAAATGTTAGATGATTTTAATGATGATAGAACTTTTAAAAGTAAAGCTTCACTTATCTTTTTAAATCCTTATCAAAAGAAATTTTCATCTAAAATAAAAGTTATTAATGAAAAAATAGAAAAATCTTTAAAGGATCTATCTTTTTTAGAAAAAGAAAAAAATTTTTCTTCTATAGATGATATATGTCATCCTTTTGCTGAAATAGTAGGTAATATTATGATGATGTATCCTAATAAGCTAAAAAACGATTCTTTCGATTTACGAGAAGATTTATATTCCTTTGGCTATGCTTTAGGGAAATGGATTTATCTTATAGATGCTCTTGATGATTTAAAAGAAGATATTGAAAAAGGAAAATTTAATCCTATTAATTATCTTTATAACAAAGATAATATTTCTTATGATGAATTATTAACTAAAATAAAGGACAGATTAGAATTTAATATTTTAAATTGTGCTTATACTTGTAGAGAAATTTTCTATAAGCTACCATTAAATAATAATAATGATATAATTAAAAATATCATTGAATTAGGAATGATGGATAGATATATTAGAATAATAAATAAAAATAATAATACGTGTAATATGAAAGGTAGTGAATTTAATAATGAATCCATATGAGGTTTTAGGTCTTAAAGAGGGAGCTTCTCAAGAAGAAATTAAAAAAGCTTACAGGGCTCTAGTAAAAAAATATCATCCTGATCAATTTACTGATAATCCTCTTAAAGAACTTGCAAATGAAAAATTAACTGAAATAAATAAGGCATATGATATGCTTACTAAAAATGCTACAAACAATAATAATAGTTATAATAATGGAAATTATAATAATTCTGGGTATTCTAATGGTAATGATGCATATGCATTCCAAGAAATTAGAAGACTTATTCAAACTAGAAATATTCAAATGGCTATGGATAGATTAAGTTCTATGGGTAACCATAATGCTGAATGGAATTATCTTATGGGAGTTTGCCAAATTTCATTAGGTAGATATGATTCAGGACTTAATTATCTTCAAACAGCTGTAAATATGGATCCAAATAATTTTGAGTATAGGCAGACTCTTAATAATCTAATGCAAAGACAACGTAATTATAGCAATCCATATTATAATACAAGTGGTGCAAATGGCATGAATATGTGTAATTGTTGTATGGACCTTTGGTGTTTAGACACTATGTGCGAATGTATGGGTGGCGATTTTATAGGTTGCTGTTAATTAATTTGGGGAGTTGATAATTTATGCAAAGTAAAGCATCAAACATTGCTACCGGCGGAATATTAATTGCCTTAACTGTTGTAATACTTTACTTAACACCACTTATTCCTATTAATACATTGGGACTACTTACAATAACATCTCTTTTTGTTCCTATTGGTCTTATGAGATGTAATATGAAAACTTCAATAGCTATTTATATAGGATCTTCTATTTTAAGTTTTTTACTTGTTCCTTTAAATATATCATTTTTATATTTAATATTCTTCGGAATATATGGAATAATAAAACACTTGGCTGAAAAAAGAAATAATAGAATAAAAGAATTTATAATAAAACTACTATTTTTTAATATTGGGCTTATAATTTACTATTTTATATTTACAAGCTTTATTGGAGTTTTAAATCTTAAAATATCTATTTATTTATTATATGTTGTAAGCCAAATTGTATTTTTAATATACGATTTTGCTTTAACACTTTTAATAGCCTTTTATTTAGATAAACTTCATAATAGATAAAATACTTTGGATTCTTCAAAATATTGAAGAATCCATTTTTATTTAAAATAAAATTTTCTATTTTAAAGATTACAATTTCTTAAATTTTAATTACATTTTTTTTATATAATCTTAAGAATAAAATAAAGTTTTCTTAAATTCAGTATGGTATAATTAATAAAATTTAGAAATCAAATTTATTTTATTAAATTTAGAGGTGAATAATTAAATGAAAAGTAAAAAAATAATTGCTACATTAGTTTTAGCAGGAACTATTTTCTCTACTATGGGAATCTCGGCTTTCGCTGATCAATTTAATGTTATATCAATAGGAGCTAATTTAACTCCTACTCAAAAACAAGAAATGTTAAACTACTTTAACGCACCTAAAGGTAGCTATCAAGAAGTAACTATTAACAATCAACAAGAACAAGAAGAACTTAGAGGAATATTACCAGAATCTGAAATAGGAACTAGAACAATTTCTTGTGCATATGTTCAACCAACTCAATCTGGAGGAATAAATGTAAAAACTGCAAATCTTACTTATGTTACAGCTAGTATGATTTCAAATGCCTTAACAACTGCTGGTATTTATAATGCCAATGTTGTTGCTGCTGCTCCTTTCCAAGTAAGTGGTACTGGTGCTTTAACAGGAATAATGACAAGCTTTGAAAAAGCAACTGGAGAACAAATAAGCCCTGAAAAAAAAGAACTTGCTAATAAAGAGCTTGAAGTAACTTCAAAAATTGCTCAAGATAGCAATACTGGACAAACTAAAGCCTCTGCTGTAGTAAGTGGTGTTAAAGCTAAAGTTATACAAAATGGTGAACATAGTGAAAGTCAAATTGCTCAAACTATAAATAATGTTACTAACAATTATGGTGTTACTCTTACACCTAATCAAGAAGCTGATTTAAACAAATTAATGCAAAGTATTTCTGATCAAAATTACAATAAATCTGAAATGATGAAAACTTTAGATAAACTTCAAGATGAAGCAAACAAAATTCTTCAAAATCAAGGACAACTTAAAGGATTCTTTAATAATTTACAAGTTCATTTTGATAATTTTGTAAATTGGGTGAAAGGATTATTCACAAACAAAAAAGATGAAGGAGGAATTGTAAACCAAACAAATAATAATTCAACTATTGGAAAAGATGCTGTAACTACTGGTAATACAGATGCTGTTGAAAATACTGCTCCAACTGTTGATCAAAGCAAAAGTGGTGTAAATAATAATGCTATAAATGTTGTTAATTCAAGTGATACTACAATTAATACTAATAAGCCAAATGAAAATACTAAAAACTCAAATACTCAAAATACTAATGATCAAACTAGCAACGAAAACCAAACAAATGAAAATACATCAAATTCTACTACTAAAAACTCAAAAGATAATAATAAACAAGATGCTACTACTCAATCTCAAACTTCACAAAGTAGTCAAGCAACACAAAATAATACAAACACACAAAGTGCTCAATAATAAATTAAAGACTGTAGATATATCTACAGTCTTTTGTATTTTTTGGACTTTTTTAATTTAATTTGATATAATTAGAAAAAGAGAAATTTTATTCTATCTAAGAAAACGTTTTCTAGTTTTATTTAAAATAAGTATTAAGAGGTGATTAGTATGAGTTGTTTTATTATCTTATTTATATTACTTATAATTGTTGCTGGAATTCTTTTAAATTCTAAAAATAATTTACCCTCTAAATATAAAGGTATAGTTTCTAACATAGAAGAAAAACCTTTATATAATGATTCACATGATAGAGTTTTAGGAACTTATGGTTTTGTAAAATTCAATTCTGATTTAGATAACGACACTTTATTTAACTTTTATATTGATATTATAAAATCCTCAAAATTAGATTTCTTTTTACTTCTTAATGAAGATAATTTAGAATATGGTATGATTATAGTACCAAGCACAGGATTAGTTACTTATGGTAAATTTAATAAAAAACTTCAATTAGAAAATAAAATTTTAACTGATGTTCTTAAAAGCACAGTAACTAAAGTAAATCCTGTTACTAAGATAGTACTAATTTAATATAAATAAAAATACTAAGATGTTTATAATATC
>NZ_LTAY01000078.1 GCF_002050515.1 Clostridium thermobutyricum DSM 4928
AATTAAGTGATAAAACACAATCTGTAACAATAAACTCAGAAGATGTTTCACAATTACAAAGTTTAACATTTAATGATACTCAAATCTTAGGTAAGTTAAATATAACTAAGACAGGAAAAGATGGAGTGAAACTTAAAGGAGCAGAGTTTACAGTAAGTGGACCAAATGGATTTAAAGAAGTTGTGACAACAGATAAAGATGGAGTTGCAAGTTTAGAAAATCTACAATGGGGAACTTACAAAGTACAAGAAACAAAAGCTCCAGAAGGATATAACTTAAATAATGAAGTACAAAATATTCAAATAACAAGTGCAAGTGTTGGACAAATACAAAGTTTAATATTTAATGATACTCAAGTTTTAGGGAAATTAAACATAATTAAAACTGGAAAAGATGGGGTAAAACTTGAAGGAGCAGAATTTGATGTAACAGGACCAAATGGTTTTAATAAAATTGTGACAACAAACAAAGATGGAGTTGCAAGTTTAGATAGCTTACAATGGGGAACTTATACAGTAAAAGAAGTTAAAGCACCTCAAGGTTATTTACTTGATAGTTCATCAAAGATTATAAATATAAATTCAACTGATGTTGAAAAAATACAAAGCTTATCATTTGAAGATGTAAGAATGACAGGAAGCTTAGAAGTAACTAAGTTAGGAAAAGATGGAGTTAAGCTTGCAGGAGCAGAATTCCAAATAACAGGAGAAAATAACTTTAATAAAGTTATAATTACAAATAAAAATGGTATAGCATCATTAAATAATCTTCCATGGGGAACTTATGAAGTAAAAGAAATAAAAGCACCATTAGGATATAAATTAAGTGATAAAACACAATCTATAACAATAAATTCAGAAGATGTTTCACAAGTACAAAATTTAACATTTAACGATGCTCAAATATTAGGACAATTAAATATAACTAAAATAGGAAAAAATGGAGTTAAGTTAGAAGGGGCACAATTTACTATAAGTGGACCAAATGGATTTAATAAAGTTGTAACTACAAACAAAGATGGAATTGCAAGTTTAGATAATTTACAATGGGGAACTTATACAATTAAAGAAACTAAGGCTCCATTAGGATATAACTTAAATTCTAATGATTATACAGTTAAAATTGATTCTAATAATGCAAATGTAAGTCAAAATATTGTTATTGCTGATGGACAAATTACTGGAAGCATAAAAATTACTAAAGAAGGAGCTAATAAAGAAAAATTAGCAGGAGCTACTTTTGATGTAACAGGACCAAATGGCTTTAATAGAGCTATAACTACAGGAAAAGATGGTAATGTTAGTATAAGTGGATTAGCTTGGGGAACATATACTATAAAAGAAATTATTGCACCTCAAGGATATTTAGTAAGTAAAGAAGAACAAAAAGTAGTTATAGATTCATCTAATGTAAGTAAATTACAAGATGTAATATTTACTGATAATAAAATATTAGGTAAAATAAATATAACTAAGACTAATATGGATGGAACTAAGAAATTAGCAGGGGCTACTTTTGATGTAACAGGACCAAATGGCTTTAACAAAGTAGTGACTACAGATAAAGAAGGTGCTGTAAGTTTAACAGGATTAGCTTGGGGAACTTATGAAGTAAAAGAAATAAAAGCACCAAACGGATATAATTTAAATGATAAAGTTCAAACTGTAACTATAAACAGTGAGAATGCTAAAATGATTAATTATTTAACTTTTAAAGATAGCTTAATTGTTACTAATAAAATAGTTAATCATAATGTTACTAATAATAAATTAAATAATAAGCAAAATAATAAACAAACTAAAGATAATGTAAAAAATAAAGAAGTTAATAAAGATATAAGTAACAATATAAATAATACTAATACTAATATAAATAATTCATCAGAAAGCCCTAAAACTGGAGATGAAAGTGAATTGCCAATAGTTTTAGTTTTACTTGGAGCCGTAATAGGATTAGTAGTTATTAATAGAAAACAAAATAAAGATAAAGCAAAATTATAGTAACATTTTAAAATATTGATATTTAAAATTAAAATTCAAAAAAGAGCTCATTTCAAAATATTAAATTTTTGATAAATGAGCTCTTTTCTTTTCAATTAATATAAAATAAATGGTTAAATAGAAAAGGAGGTTTTATATGAAGTTAATTAAGAATATATTAAATATAATTTTAGTTTTAATTATAGTACTTTGTGTCTATAAAATAGCAGTAAAACAAATTGATTATTATAAAGCTAATAAAGAAAATAATAATATTCAAAAAATAATGGAAATCCAAAAGCCAAATGAAAATTTATTAAATAAAGAAAAAGAACTTTCTAGCATAAATAGTGATTATAAATTTTGGATTAAGATACCAGGAACTGAAGTAAATTATCCTGTTGTTCAAACTGATAATAATTCATATTATTTACATCACAATTTTAAAAATGAAGAAAGTATAGAAGGAAATTTATTTATATACAATAAATACAATGAAAATAGTTCTAGAAATATTTTGATATTTGGACATAATATGAGAAATGGAAGTATGTTTGGAAGTTTATGGCCATATAAAGATACGAATTTCTTTAATAACAATAAGTACATATATATAATTCAAGGAGATTATATATATAAATATGAAATATTTGGAGATGCAGTAGTTCATGCAGACAATCCATATTTAAAAGTAAACTTTAAAAATCAAGAGGAATTTATAAATTATATTAATGACATAAAATCAAAGGCATATTTTTGGAGAGATGTTCAAGTTAATGAAGATACAAAATTGCTGACTTTATCAACTTGTAGTTATGAGTTTGATAATGCAAGATTTGTTATTATATCAAAATTAATTAGTAAAAATAAAGTAGATAAAACAGAGTTAGTGAAAGTAAATTCTACCGGAAAAACATCTAAATTAATAAAATTTGAATATATGCTTAAAGAATATTATTTAATTATAATATTAGCAGTTATAATATTAATAGCACTTGGTTTTTTATATATAAAACTAAGAAAAAGAAATAGAAACTAGACTTATTTAAGTCTAGTTTTTTTATTTTATGGTTTTAATAAATAAGCTTTTATAAAAATATTATTTATAATTTTGTCTAATAAAATAGTTTTTAAGAAATAATATAAATGATTAATTTATTTAAGGAGGAAAAGTTTTATGGAAGAAAAGTTGTTTGAGGAAATTGAAAAACATTTATTAGAAGATAAAAAACCATCAGAATATATAAGAAAAATAATTCCTAAAATTAAAAGCAGTAATTTAAAGATAATAGGTGCATTGGAAAAAGTAGAACAAAGCCCAACGCATCATCCAGAAGGGAACGTTTTAATTCATACACTTTTAGTAGTTGATGGGGCAGCCTTAGTTAGAAAGTATGCAAATGATAAAAGAGCAGTAATGTGGGGATCTTTTTTTCATGATATAGGGAAGAAAAGAGCTACTAGATTAAAAAAAGGAAGAATAGTTGCATATAATCATGATATGTATGGAAGAGAAGAAGTAGAAAATATTTTAAGTAAGTATACTTTTTTAGAAGAGGATTTTAAAGAAAAAGTTATAAATTTAGTAGGATATCACATGCATAGTTTATACATATCTAAAAAACTTCCTTTTGGTAATTTAGACAATATGATGAGAAGTGTGGACATAAGAGACATGTCTTTATTATTTTTTGCTGATAGATTAGGAAGAGGAGATTTTTCAAAAGAAGCAATAGAAAGTGTAATAGATGAAATAACAAATATACTAAATATTATAAATGAAAAATATGATGTTAAAGATACTATAGACTTATGGGATAAAATAAGAAAAGAATTAATATAAAACATAAAAGGAGTTATTCAATATTAGGATAACTCTTTTTATGTATTTATATATTATAGTTAAATTTAAATTATTAAAATTTATTATAATTATGTAGTTAATGTAGGTTTACTAATTGAATTATGTTTTAATTTAGCTAAATGATTTGCCTTATTTATTCTTAATACTGTATAAAGTAAGAATATAAATGTATATAAAGAAAATTTAGATATATTAAATTCTTTTGCAGCTAAAAGCAATACTGCTATATGTAAATATACTAATAAGAAAAATAAGTAAGACCATCTTTGGAGATTTTTCCAAGTTATAGGATTCATTTTTTTTCTTATAAATTTAAAAGAAGTTAGAAATAAAGGAATTAATATTATAAAAGCTAATAATCCCATTATTATATAAACATAATTTAAATGGCTGATAGGTTTAGTTCCTAATAATTTTATTATAAATTTAGTTGTGTATACAACAAAATGAGGAATCATTAATATAGAACCTATTATAGCTAATTGACCTCTTATAGATAGCAATTTTTTAGTGCTATTCCATTTGGTATTCATAGCTCCACAGAACATAACTAATAAAAAGCAGCCAAGAGCTAGAAATCCTTTTAAAGATATTCTTTCAAGTTGATAAATTACTCCTGTAAGTTTACTTCCGCCAAAAATTATTTTGTATACTTCATAAGTAGTTGAAATTGCTGCTATAAATAGAGAGACTAAATAATAATATTTTGAGTTATTTCTAATGCTCTTTGTAGCAAAAAGGCTTAATATAGTAACAAAAAATATTGGTAATATTAAATCGTAAAGTATTTTCAAAGTATAAAACCCCTTTCAAGTAAATGTTATTGATAATTATTTTCATTAACTAAAGTTATAATATTAAATTAGAAAACTTTAGTCAATAAATTTTAAGATATAATGACTAAAGTTTAATAATTGTTCATTTAATATGAAAAAATTACAAGCAACTTAAAGGAAGTTTATATTCATATATAGAATATAAATATATGAATAGGGTTTTTTGAGAGGAGGACTTTTATGAGAAAAAATATAATATTACTTTTAATTGTGGGTATTACTTCATTTATGTTTGTTGGTTGTAATTCTAAAGATGGGTTGAATGGATCTGCTCCAAAATATTTTGAAATTAAAGCAAATAAAGATATAAATATTGATGAATATGAATCTATATCATCTAAAATTTATGATATTAATAATGATGGTATTTTAGAAGAATTAGAAATTGTTAATAAAGACAATAAATCATATATTCTTATAAAGCATGCAGAAAAAGGATATATAGAAAGTACAATTGAATTAAATAAAAATAGTTCTAAAATAGAAAAAATATCAGATGTTGATGGTGATGGAATAGAAGAAATTTTTGTTAGTAATAATGGAAAAGATGAAGAGATTTATGTTTATAATTCTGATATAAAAGGGTTTAAATTAAAAGCATAATTAATAAAATAGTAGAAGCTAGGATATACTAATGAAAAATATCCTAGTTTTTATATTTGTTAATAATTAGTTAACAAGATATTGATTGACAGTGAATAGTTTTTAGTAGTATTAATAGATTAGGACTAATTTACACAAAAGAAAATATTGAAAGGATGAATTTTTATGGAAAAAGTTAAAAAGCTTACATTATTCCAATTAATTGGGATAACTATGGCCTTTTTTGGAAGCATTAGAAGTGTTCCAACTCTTGCCATAAATGGTTGGACAGAGGTTACTTATTTAGTTCTAGCAGTAGTTATATTTGCTATTCCAATTGCACTTATAGCAGCAGAGCTTGCCACAGGATGGCCAGAAGAAGGAGGCCCACAAGTTTGGGTTAGAGAAGCTTTAGGAGAAAGATGGAGCTTTGTTACTTCATGGCTTTTATGGATTCAAATGATTACAGGAATGACTATGGTTGGTACAACTACAGGAGTTATTTTTGGATATGTAATAAGTGATACTAGATTATCGCAAAATAATATTTTTGTATTTATATGTGTACTTATTTCTTTCTGGGGAGTTACACTACTTAATTTTAAATTTGATATGGTTAAGATAGTTGGTAAATTTGGGGCATTGATAGGTGTATATATTCCTTTTATAATACTTGTTATATTAGGTATTGCATATGCAGCTAAGAATGGAATTACTCCACATGGATATCTTGGAACTTTCTCAGTAGGTAAACTAATACCTGATTTTAGTAAACTTGGAACATTAACATATTTCTCAGGAATAATATTTATATTTGCTGGAGTAGAAATATCATCAGTGCATGTAAACAATATTGATAATCCAAGAAAGAATTATCCTATAGCTGTAATAGTTTCAGTAATTGCTTTAGTTTTAGTTAACTTAATTGCAGGATTAACTGTTTCAAATGCTATTCCAGAAGGGCATATAGAATTATCTAATATATTGCAACCATTTGCTGTTTATACTAAGTTTTTTGGGTTACCATCAATATTTGATAATATAATAGCTTTAATGATTTTAATTGGAGTTTTAGGTCAAATGAGTGCATGGGTATTAGGGCCATCAAAAGCAATGATTAAAGTTGCTGAGGAAGGAAATTTACCTCCAATATTCCAAAAGAGAAATGAAAAAGGAATACCAGTAACATTTGTATTAATTCAAGCAGTTGTAGTATCTATATTAGCTCTTGCATATGTAGTTATACCTAATGTTAATAGTGCCTTCTTTATGATAACTATAGTAACAACTATACTTTATTGTATTGTATATATATTAATATGTATTTCTGCTATAAGATTAAGATATACAAAACCTGATGTTGAAAGACAGTTCAGATTAGGAGCACATGGAAATGGTGTTATGTGGTTAGTTGCACTTCTTGCATTATTTGGAGTGATATTAACTATTGGAATTAGTCTAATACCACCATCAATACTAAAACCTAGTCAATATACTTTCTATATTTCATTCCAAATAATAGGAACAATTATAAGTGTTATAATTCCACTTATAATATTTGCATTTAAAAAAGAAAGTTGGAAAAAATAGAATATAAATAAAATAAATCATCTTATCTCTATAGTTTTATAAAATTATAGAATGAGATGATTTTTTTAATAAATAGGAAATAAAAACTGCCTACTATATTTATGTATTTTGAAGAAAAATAATGAACTCCAAAGAGGAGAAGAATATATAAATATCAATTAGACAGTTTTTATTATTAGGTTAAACACGTGTTAAAAATATAACAACTAAATTTATTATACCATAATTTAGAATAAATATAAATATTTTCTTTTAAAAATTAAAAAATAGAGAAACTCATGAAAGGAGGCTCCTTTTACTAAATTTCTCTATTTGATGAGATATTTTATAT
>NZ_LTAY01000079.1 GCF_002050515.1 Clostridium thermobutyricum DSM 4928
CAGCGTTCGTCCTGAGCCAGGATCAAACTCTCAATAAAAAGTTTAATCTTTCAGCTCTTAAAACTTACTTATAAAAGAATTGCTGGTTTAAGTTTGCTTATATATTATTCTGTTCAATTTTCAAAGACCATTTTTTTGTATCGCTTCTAGCGACTCATTCATCTTATCATCTTCAAATCTTATTGTCAATATTTTTTTAATATTTTTAAGATTTGACAGATTCGCTTGAACTTTCGTTCCTTACGACGTTTTTTATATTATCATCTAATAATCTTTATGTCAACACTTTTTAATATATTTTTTCATGTTTTTTATTGTTTATGAATATAATACAGAAAAACAATTCTATATTTAAGGAGTTTTATGAGAAATTTACTTGATACACATATAATAAAAAACTTAATATCAACTTTTATAAAAAATAATGATAAAGAAAATAATATATATTTTTTAAATTACAAAACAGGTTTACTTGATTTATTCAATTCCAGAATAAATTTTAATATAAAATGGTATAAAAAAAACGCTTTATTTTTTAGGAATTCATATTCAATAGATTTTAAAAAAATATATTTTTCTAGAAATATTGCTTTTGTTTTTATTAATCTTAAAACACTTTATAATATAAATAACTTTAATGATAATTCTATTGATATATCTAAGTTTTGTTTTATATTATCTAAAATTTCTAAATATAATTGGATCATTGATTTTATAGTTTCATATGAAGTTTATCCAGATATCTATAAAAAAATAGAAAATAATAATTACGATTATGAAGCCTTAATTCAAAATAATATGAATTTAATCTCTCATTATAAAATTTTATTAGACAATATAAATACTTTTTCACTTAAATCATTTAATAATCAATTCAATAATGAATTTACAAGAAATTTAAGACCATTTAATAAGAAAAAATGTATAGAATATGCTCAAAAATATGCTTTGAATTATAATAAAGAATTCAAATCTTTTGATAACTCTGGAGGCGATTGTACAAATTTCGTTTCACAAGCTATATGGTATGGCGGTATAAAACAAACTAAAACTTGGAAACCTTATACAAATCCTTGGCTTAGAGTAAATGAACTTAGAAATTACTTAATTTATAATAATATAGCTAGAGAATATTCAGATATTAATAAAAATAGCTCTGGTTCTATAGTCCAGTTTTATCATAAGGATAGAAAAACTTGGACACATTCTGGAATAATAACTTACGTATCAAATAATGATATTCTATATTGCTGTCATAGTTATGATAAATTAAATTTTCCACTAAGTATTGCGTATCCAAGTATATATCCTAAAATTCGTATTATCACTCCTTATTAATTTTAAAAAAACCTTTTAAGCTTTCAATTATTGAAGGCTTTTTTTCTTTATCTTTTATATGATTTACCAATGTAATTATTGGCTTTATTTGATTCATTGTATCTTCATAGCCCATCTTAATTCTTCCTTCAGAATTCTCTTTTGTAAATTCTAAAGCTCCATCTATAAACCCCTCTTCTATATAACTTGGTATTATTTCTAATATTTGAGCATTAGGATATAACTTTCTATCAACCCTAAATTCTCTCACTAATCCTATTACTATTATTAAATCACAATTTTCATAATAAACAGGATCTATAGGAACATTATCAGTTATCCCCCCATCAACATATTCTATACCATCTATATTTTCACTTTGAAATATCATAGGAATTGCAGAACTTGCATGTAATATTTTTTTTATTTTTTCATCACTTTCGCCATTTAACAAAAAATACCTTGCCTTTATTTTTGGTATTTCTGTGCATGATACATAAATTTTATTTTTACAATCTCTTATTTTACTTAAATCTATATTTTCATCTATTATACTGTCCAGTCCATTACTTGATATATTTCCTCCTTCTATTGCTTTTGGAACATATTTCTTTATAAAATCAATATTTTTTGATCCAACATTAACTAATATACTTCTTTTTATTAAGTTTAAAGTATCAGTTGGCAAAATTTTTTCTTTTGATACATTACACCATATTTCTTTTCCAAGTTTTATATTATCCTGAACATAAATAGCCGCATTTAAAGCTCCAATTGATGCCCCTGATATGACTTTGATATGTTTATCTATTCCTATTTCATTCAAAGCTTCAAATACTCCTATTTGATATGCTCCTCTAGCACCACCGCCACCTAGTACCAATCCTATTTTCAAGATTCTCACCTATTTCTTAAATATTATTTAATTTATAATATTATCTATTATCTTGTTTAGTTAATAAAAATTATAAATTGCATAAAAATAGAGCTATTATTAGCTTTTAAAAAGTTAATAATAGCTACTATTTATATAAATTATTTCTTCTGTTTTATTGATTCAAGAATAATTAATGCTGTATCTTCAATAGCTCTTTGCGTAACATCAATTGTTTTGCATCCTAATCTCTTTATTATTCTATCAGCAAAATCAAATTCTTCTAAAACTCTAGCATCACTTGCATATTCTACATTAGATGGCATTCTATGAAATTTATCTAATCTTTTTTTTCTTATTTCTATTAATCTAAAAGGATCAATTGTTAAGCCAAATATCTTTTTTCTATCTACTTTATATATCTCTTCTGGAACTCCTACCTCTGGCATTAAAGGAATATTAATTGCCTTTATTCCTTTATTAGCTAAATACATACATAATGGCGTTTTAGATGTTCTTGAAAGACCAACTAAAACTACATCAGCATTCTTTAAACCTCTATAATCTTTACTATCATCATATTGCATAGCAAATTCCATAGCCTCTATTCTCTTAAAATATTCTTCATCAGTAGCCCACATAGCTCCTGGATTATAATTTGGAACCTTATTAAGCTTCATTGAAGCAATATTAAGGATAGGTCCTAAAACATTTATTACTGAAACATTATTTTCTAAGCCAACTTGGGTTAAATATTCTCTTATTTGGACATTAATTATAGTAGATACTACAATTGATGATTTAACTTCCTTAGCTGCTTCTATTACATCATTAGCATCTTCAATTGTTTTTATATATGGAATCCTTTTAACCTCAACTCCTTCATTAAATTGACTAGCAGCTGCAAGTGCAACTTGATTAGAAGTTTCTCCTATTGAATCAGAAACCGCAAAAATAGTTAACATTCTAAACACCCCTTCAATTGCTATTATTTGTTAAATAATAATTATATTATCTCATATGTAAAGTAATATTAACAATAGTTAAATTTTGAAAAATATGCTAAACTAATTATCATATATATTTAAAAAGGAGGAAATAATGAAAACTAAAAAATTTCTCACTATAGGAATTTTGCCTTTAATGTGGATAGCTTATTTTATATTTGAATTAATAAGTGGTAGAATTACAAATTCTGAAATTTTTATAGGAAATGTATTTTTAACTTTGCTATTTGCACTAGTAGGCATTTTTATTTATAACTTTACTAAAAAACATGAATACGGATTAAATACTAAGACTTTATATCTATTATTTTTTATTTTATTAATTTTAGATCAAGGAGTTAAATTAATAATAAAACTATTCTTCTTTAAGGATTACTATGGATTCTTTGATGAATTTTTATCATTTAATCCTATTATAAATACAAAAGGCTCCTGGTTAAATGCAAGATTTGGTGTAGGAATAAGCTTTCCTACATTAATAGTTTTAAATCTTATAGCTTTATTTTTATTTTTAGAAGTTTATAGATACTATAGGTCAAAAGATAACAGAGATATTTATAGTGATTTGTCTATAATATTTGTATTTACTGGAGCATTATGTTCTCTTATTGATAAAGTTTTTTATGGTGGTAGCCTTGATTTTATTGGAGTTGGAGATTTATTTATTGCTGATTTAAAAGATATATATATAAATTTAGGAATATTTTTTCTAATTTTATGTTTATATAATTCCGGATTTTTCCAAGAAGAGGATAATACTAGTTTAAAAGATGATGCCAAAAATTTAAAAAACTTTGCAATATTTATTAAAGATGACGTAAAGAGTGGATTTAAAAAAAATAGTACTACTTAAATTATATATTTTTTATATTTATAATAATTATAATAAAAACTTTATAAAATAAATGGCTTATGAAATATTTTCATAAGCCATTTATTTATTTAAATATATCAAATTCAAATAAAATAAAAAAGAGATTATGAAATCATAATCTCAGTATATAAATGCTAAGCAAGTTCCTATATTAGAATTACATTTAGTAATTCTGGTGGCTCACCGGGGAATCGAACCCCGGACACCATGATTAAAAGTCATGTGCTCTACCGACTGAGCTAGTGAACCATATTAGAATAAGATTTGTACACCCTAATGTAAAAGTAAATTTGGTGGCTCACCGGGGAATCGAACCCCGGACACCATGATTAAAAGTCATGTGCTCTACCGACTGAGCTAGTGAACCATTACCTAGCAATTTCCTACTCTCCCACACAGTCTCCCATGCAGTACCATCGGCGTTATAGAGCTTAACTTTCCTGTTCGGAATGGGAAGGAGTGTTTCCTCTATGCCATCATCACTAGATTGTTTTACTTTTTGTTTTGGTGCTTGCCAGCCCCTCAACAATTATTTATTATATAGACTATACATAACAATGTCAACAACTTTTTTTATTTTTTTTATTTAAAATAAAAAGAAAACTCTTAATCCCTGTATTTATACGAGTTTTCTTTTTATTATTTTATCTATTTTCTAACTTTTCGACATATTCTTTTATTACATTTATTGAGTTTTTGAAATTATTTTCTTCCTCTTCATTTAAATGTATTTCAACAACTTCTTTTACTCCATTAGAATTTAATATTGCTGGTACTCCTGCAAATACACCATTAACTCCATATTCCCCTTCTAAAAAAGTAGAAACTGGAATTATTCTATTTTCATTATTTAAAATTGCTTTTATTATTCCTACAGTTGCAGTTGCAATAGCATAATAAGTTGTTCCTTTTCTTTTATATACTTCCCATCCTGCTTCTGCTGTATCTTTAACTAATTCTTTTAAATCAACATTTGGAAATCTATCTTTATTATCTTCTAAAACTTTTAAAAATGATTTTCCTCCTACTGTTATATGTGACCATGGTACTATTTGAGAATCCCCATGTTCTCCCATAGAATATCCTTGAACAGATCTTGGGTCTACATCTACAAGTTCTCCTATAAAGTTTTTAAGTCTTGCTGTATCTATAGATGTTCCTGTACTTAAAACATGACTTTTTGGAAGTCCTGAAAGTTTATATACATAGTAAGCAATTATATCAGCTGGATTTGAAACAATTATAAAAAATCCTTTAAATCCACTTTCCATTATTGGATTAACAATTGATTTAACTATATCTGCTGTCATTCCTAATGTATCTAGTCTAGTTTGCCCTGGTTTTGGTGGAGCTCCAGCAGTTATCACAACTACATCAACATCTCCATATTCACTATAATCAGCAGCTTTAACCTTAACATTTCTATTTAAATATTCAATTGAATGATTTAAATCCATTGCCTCTCCAATAGCTCTCTCTTTATTTATATCAGTCATTAAAACTTCATCACATACTCCTTGTGTTACAAGACTAAATGCAGTACTTGATCCAACTAATCCTGTTCCTACAATCGCCACTTTTGTATTTTTTATTGTCATTAAATTCACACTCCTATCATTTGTATGCTAATTTTATTATAGCATTCTTTTAAACTTAGAATAAATTAATTAGTATTAAAAAAATATATACCATTTATTTCATATTAGTTTATATTTAAATTTTATAACTTACACTTTTATTAAAAAAATCATAAGCATTTCCAATATATTGGATTAATGCTACAATTATACTAATTTTGCTATTAAATTTGAAAGAAGTCTTTATGAAAATGAATAGTCTGCTTCTAGAAGCCTTTTAATTTTGTATATTTCCTGAATATTAGCTAAACTTATATATATGTTCCTTTCTTCCAATCATTATTAGACGAAGTAGGTGTATATATATTCTAGAATTTATAAAATATTTATATGTGCTTATTTTGTAGCAACAACGTGATGTCAACCTACTATTGATAAAGCAGTTTCTGAATTCTACATATTAAATAATACTTATGATATTAAGACCTGGATTATTTATTCTTATGACTTTAACACAAATTCAAAATATAATAAACTAAATATTAAATAAATTTAGATTAATGATAATTTCTTTTCTCTTAGGTATTCTTATAAATATAATATTAAGTATGTATTAAATCAATTAATATTTATGTAGTTTTAATAGCAAATGCTTTTTTATATTTAAATTCGTAAATAATAAATTATATTAGTATATATAAAACTTTAAATCATAATCCTTTAAAATTAATAGGTTTATCATAAGAAGACACAAAAATATTGAAATTATAAAACAAAAGAGTCAGTAATATTTACTGACTCTTCTAAGTTCTCACTTGGCAACTTCCTACTCTCCCACACAGTCTCCCATGCAGTACCATCGGCGTTATAGAGCTTAACTTTCCTGTTCGGAATGGGAAGGAGTGTACCCTCTATGCCATCATCACCAAATTATCAGATGTTCTCTGAAAATTGCACATCAAATTCTGTTGATATTTTTATTGGTCAAGCCCTCGATCTATTAGTATTAGTCAGCTGAACATGTTACCATGCTTACACCCCTAACCTATCAACCTTGTGTTCTTCAAGGGATCTTACTAGCTTACGCTATGGGAAATCTAATCTT
>NZ_LTAY01000080.1 GCF_002050515.1 Clostridium thermobutyricum DSM 4928
AATTAAGGCCTTAACCTCTTCATACAATTTATTAAAATTTTTATATAATATAAGCTTCTCTTTATAATTTAATGTTGAAACTCATTACATACATAAAACATAGTGCTCCTATAAAAAAATAAACTAGCAAATTATGCTAGTTTATTTTGTTTATTTTTAAATAATTTTCTCTCAAAACTTAAATAAAAAATAATTATTAAATTATATTTCATCTTCTAATGTTATTGCTCCCATTGGGCATTTTGCTACACATCTAGGTGAATGCTCTGGTGTATCTTTACACATATCACATTTCATTATTTGCTTGTGGTGAGTTTCTCCAGCTTTTAGAACTCCATAAGGACAAGCCATTATGCACATATAGCAGCTTACACACTTTTCTTTATCATAATATATAAGTTCACTATCTTTTTCTTTATGCATAGCTCCAGTAGGGCAAACAAAACTACACTCTGGGCTTTTACATTCTTTACAAAAAATAGGATTATATTTTCCATTCTTATCTAAAACTATTCTGCTACGACTTTCATTATCTTCATGTGCAATCATACAAGCAGCAGTACAAGTTAAACAACCTATACATTTACTTCTACAAATTTTAATTCTTTTCATAGCTTATCCTCCTATTTCTCTATTCTTACTGCCACGGTCTTATAAGAAGGCTCTCTTGAGTAATTATCAAATAATGATGGTGTTAGATTATTTGTTTCTATATAATGATGAGATGAATAAAAATTTCCTGGCTTTATATCATCTGTTAATCTAGCTGTAAATGTACTTTTTTCACCATTAATTGATTTCACAGTTACTTCTTCTCCTGACTTTATATTTAATTTTTTTGCATCTTCAATATTTATATATATATAAGCTTTTTTAGGAGTTATAATTGAAACTGCTGGTATTTCTCTAGTTCTAGTTTGAGTATGCCATTGTCCAACAGTTGCTCTTCCCGTATTTAATATATAAGGGAATTCTTTTGTTTCATGAACTGGATTTTCTAAAATATCTTCAAATATAAATTTAGCTTTTCCATTTCCTGTATAAAATTTATTATCCTCAAAAAGTCTTCTCTCATTGGATGTTAGCTTTTCACCTTTCCTTAAAGGCCACTGTATTCCTTTAGAATTTTTTAAATCATCATACTCTACTCCTGTTATATCACAAGGTTTACCTTCAGAACATTTTTTTAATAACTCAAAAGCATCTCTTGGTGTCTTCCACTTTTCTAAAAGTTTTCCCATTCCTAAAGCTTGTCCCACTCCTAAAAATATCTCATAATCTGTTTTTTCATATTCTTTTTTAGATAATACAGGTTGTACTCCTGTTAATCTTCTTTCTGTGTTTATAAAAAATCCTTCATCTTTTATTGCTGGAACTGCTGGTAAATATAAATCACAAATATTAGCACTATCTGTATCTTTATATAAATCTTGTACAATAAATAAATCTAATTTTTTTATAGCTTCCTCAAAAGTTTTATTATTACTCCATGAATGTCTTGGATTTGTGGCTACAACCCAAAGAACTTTAATTTCTCCAGAATTAATTTTTTCTATAATCTCATCATAAGCTAATGTTGGCTTTGATGGTAACATATCTTCTTCTATACCTAAAATATTAGAAATTCTTTTTCTTTCTTCTAAATTATTGTATGCTCCTCCACCATATAAACAAGTTGTATTACTAAATAACCTAGAACCCATTGCATTACATTGACCAGTAAGGGAATTAGCTCCTGTACCTGGTTTTCCAATATTACCAGTAATAAGAGCCAAATTTATAATTGCTTGAGCTGTTCTAACGGCTTGATAACTTTGATTAACTCCCATAGTCCACCAAAAAGAAACTTTCTTTCCTTTATATATTATTTCAGCTAATTCTAAAACTCTTTCAGGTGATATTCCAGTTTTCTCTTCAACTTTATCCAAAGAGAATTTTTTCACGAAATCCTTAAATTTTTCATAATCTTCTGTAAAGTTATCTATATAATATTTATCTATCCAATTTTTTTCTATAAGTACATTGGCTAATGTATAAAATAAAACTAAATCTCCTTTAGGCTTTATATCAATCCATAAATCAGCGTTTTTAGCACTTTCTGATTTTCTTGGATCTACAACTATTAACTTAGCTTTTTTATTATTTTCGATTTTTTCCCATATTATAGGATGTGCTAAAACTGGATTTGAACCTATCAAAATTATAGTATCTGATAATTCTATATCTTTTAAAGCATAAGGGGGAGAATCAAAACCAAAACTTTGTTTATAAGCTACAACAGCACTAGCCATACAAAGTCTTGTATTTCCGTCACCATTTCCTCCTAAAAAATTTCTACCTATATGTCCTAATAAAGCCATCTTTTCTGTTGTTAGTTGTCCTGTACTCAAATATGCAAAGCTTTCTTTACCATATTTATTTTGATTTTCTTTAATCTTTTCACTCATTAATTTGAAAGCTTCTTCCCATTCTATTGACTTAAATTCACCATCTTTTCCTCTAAGTAACGGAGATTTTTCTGTCTTATATTTACTTGTTTGTTTATCAAGATTTAATCCTTTTATACAACAAGACCCATTATTTATTGGATGATTTTCTGTTGGATGTATTTTTACTATTTTGTTATCTTCAACATAAAAATCTAAATTACAAGCTATAGCACAATAATTACAAGTTGACTGTATAATTTTCATAACTAATCCCCCTTTTTATCTAATCAATAAATGGGGCTATATTAAATTAAGCCCCTCTTTTTATAAATTTCCTAATAAAAACATACAAACCTAAAAATTAATCATTCTTTCTGTTGTAATGTACATGGAAAAGTTCATGTGCTATTTCTCCACCAGGTTCTCCTATATAATTTTCATACATTTTCATTAGTGATTTATTTTTGTGAGATTTTCTATAAGTTAAATTTTCATCTTGATTATATAAAACACTTGCTCTTAATTTTCTAAAATTTACTTTTTCTCGTACTTTTGAGCTTACAAAAGGTTGTCCACCCCCATTTACACATCCTCCAGAGCAAGCCATTACTTCTATAAAGTGATATTGTTTTTTATCCATTAATCCACTTTTTTGAAATTCAACAAAATTAACAGCTCCATTTATTACTGCTATGTTATAATCAACTCCACCAATAGATACAGTAGCTTCTTTAATATTATCTAATCCTCTTACTTCTTCATAATCAACATTTTCAAGACAAATTCCTTCTACTAAGTCTTTAGTTGTTCTTAAAGCAGCTTCCATTACTCCTCCAGTAGCTCCAAATATAGTTCCAGCTCCTGTATATTCTCCCATAGCTAAATCTACTTCACTTTCCTCAAGAGAATTAAAATCTATTTTATATTCTTTTATTAATCTTCCAAGTTCTCTAGTTGTTAGAGAAGCATCTATATTTCTTAATCCTCTATTAACCATTTCGTCTCTATCAACTTCAAATTTTTTAGCTGTACAAGGCATGATTGAAACTGTAAAAACATCTTTTGGATTTATTCCAGATATAGATGGATAATAAGTTTTAGTAGCAGCTCCAAACATTTGTTGAGGAGATTTAGCACTTGAAATATTATCTAATAACTCTGGATAATAATTTTCAACTAATCTTATCCATCCTGGACAACAAGATGTATACATAGGGAAAGGTCCACCTTTTTTTATTCTTTCAATTAATTCTGTACTTTCTTCAACTATTGTCATATCTGCACCAAAGTTTACATCAAATATTTTTTTGAATCCTATTTTTCTTAATGCAGTATAAACTTTTTTTGTAACATCAACTCCAAATCCCATATCAAAAACTTCACCTAAAGCTGTTCTAACTGAAGGAGCCATAGCAATTATTACATGTTTATTTTGGTCTTTTAAAGCATTCTTTACTCTTTCTATATGAGATTTTTCATATAAAGCATCTACTGGGCAAGTAGTTACACATTGACCACATAATATACAATTTGTATCATCAAATGATTTATCCCAATTTTCAAATCTAACAGCATAAGTTCCACTTTTATTATTACAGTTAGTTACACATCTATCACAATGAATACATTTTGTTCTATCATATACTATTGCTTTACTTCTATCATCTATTTCTACATCTGAATAATCTATAAATTCTGATTTTTTAGCATTAGTTTTTACAACAATATCAAAGAATTCACAGTTACCTTTTCTTTTACACTCTCCACATTTAAAATTATGTTTATCTAATAGCTCTGAAACTCTTTCTTTTACAGCTTTTTGAACTCTTTCATTATTTGTTCTAACTGACATTCCATCTTCTGCAATAGTCGAGCAAGACTTAACTAAATCTTCTCTTCCTTCTATCTCAACTAAACACACTCCGCAGTGAGACATATTCATACATTCTTCTATATAGCATAAAGTTTGAATTTCTATATTATTTCTCTTGGCTACACTTAAAATACTTTCATTTTCATTAGCAATGTACTCTTTACCATTTATCTTTATAGTTTTCATCAACTTAATTCCTCCATAAAAAATATTATTTTTAAAAGTAAATAACAACCTATGCTTTTTTAACGAATTTTACGTTAATATTGCTTTTATATTCTACTTCGCTCCAATTCATTCTTTCAGCAACTTTTGCTTCTTCATTAAAATTAACATCTTTGAATAATATTTCTTTTACTTTGTTATAACCAGCCATATCTATTAAATGTCCACCATGCATATAAATAGGCGTATTATTTAATATTTCTTTTGAGAAAGGAATCCAATTTTTAAATATTCCTAAAAGGACATCTTCTGTAACATAATCAACAAATACTTTTCCAATTCTAGGATTCTTCTTGCTAGTTCTTCCACCTAAAGTTACTCTATATAATTTTTTATCATATCTAGTTAAAGCTCTTGATGGACAAACATCTGTACACTCTCCACATCCTATACAAATATCTCTATTTATAACCATTCTGCCATTAACTTCTTTTAATGCTCCTGTTGAATGAGCTTTACAAGCTCTTGCACAAGCTCCACAAACAACACATCTGTCATAATTATATTGAGGTAATGTAACACCATAAACTCCAAAATCAGTCATATGAGCTTTATTACAGTCATTTGGACAACCAACTATATTAACTTTTATATGATAGTGACTTGGATAAATTAATTTTTCTATTTTTTTTGCTAAAGCTACAGTTTTTATATTTGCTTTTATGCAATGGTCTCCACCAACACAAGCACAAATATTTCTCGCACCTAATGCTGGATATCCTAATTCATTTGATTCCATATCAACATTACATTCTTCAATTTCTATTTGTTTTATATAATCTTTTACTAAAGCATTTACTTTTTCTACATTTTCATATTTTATACCTGGGATATTAAAAGTTTGTCTTGTCCCAAAATGAAATCTACCATTACCATATTTTAAAGCTATTTCTTGTACCAAACTTAAATATTTAGCATCTGTAGTTCCTCCTGGAACTCTCATTTGAAACATAAATTCTCCTGGAATTTTTGATTGACGAAAGCAATTTGCACGAAGTTCATCTACATTTATGTCTTTGTTCATTTATATCACTCCTATTAGTTATTAAATCCTTCTTCTTCATATATTTTATCTAGTTCTAAACTAAATCTATTAACTGTATTTGAGAAATTTATAAGTCTTGGACAAATATCAGTACATCTTCCACAACCTACACAATCTTGTTCATTTGAAGTCTCTACTTGAGACATATAAAATTTATCTAATACTCTTTGACGAATTCTTGTTGGAACTATCTCTGATAGATTTTTCTTTTTAAGAGAATTTGATTTAACTAACTGACATCCATTCCATATTCTTCTTATTTCTATAACATCAGAAGTCTCACTTTTTACTTCTTTTGTAGTTAAACAAGTACAAGTTGGACAGGATATATTACAGCTTCCACATCCAATACAACGCTTACTATATTCTTTCCATAAAGGAAGTTCTTTTGTTTTATCAAAAGTTTGCTTATCCCAATTTTCCATATGTGGTACATTTACTTTTGTTGTATTTTCAGTTGCAAAAGCAAGCTCAAAATTATCTTTACTATAAGAATCATCAATAAATTTATCAAAATCACTATCTTTAATCTTTATAGAAATTCCATCTTCTAAGAATCTTATTCCCATAGAATAATTATCTGTTTTATTTGTTCCAACAGATAAGCAATAACATGTATCAAAGGCTTTTGGACATTCCATAACTATAAACTTGACACCTTTTCTTTTTTCATTGTAATACTCATCTTTAGAAAACTTTTTATCTAATCTTTCTATGGCATGAATATCACAAGAACGTAGTATAATTAATTTCTTTTTATCTTCTTTTTCATAATTTTTAATTACTTGTTCTCCAATTTTAACGGCATAAAGATGATTTATAGGTAATAATACTTCTTTTGGAGAATAATTTGATTTTTTTTCATATACTACTTCATCAAAAGAGTTTATTTCTCCGTATCTTATACTATCTATATCACTATATCTTCCTTCACCTTTATAAGCTTTAGGTCCAAATACCTTATATTCTTCTTGAAGTTTTAATAAAAAATTATGAGCTTCCTTTTTAGATAATTTAAAATCCATAATATTCCTCCCAGGTTTTTGTTTTAAATTTTTTATTTTTCCAATTTATAACTAAAAACCTATCATTAATTCCTAGAATAATCTAGGAATTAACTTTATTAAATTACATATAAATCAAATAATTTATC